>JABLWX010000049.1 GCA_013178315.1 Candidatus Aminicenantota bacterium | reverse complement strand
TTCATCACCCAGATTTCATACTCGGAGCCGGGATTTTCTTCGAGCTCGAATGAATTTCCCAGGTCGGTGTTGGTATAGGTCTTCCCGGCCTTCTTGTCGGTGACGAAAACCAGCGGGGTTTCCTGGCTGTTGACGCTCATGACTGAAACCCGGAGCACGTTGCGCCACCAGGCGTTGGGGGAAGACTTGCTACGGTAGAGGAACTGCCTGGCGTTAAGGGCAGGCGTTTCCGGAAAATAAAAACCCAGGGTGGTCCGGCCGCCGGCCTTTTCCCGGAAAACTTCATAGTAGACCGCGTACTCGGCATCGCCACCCTTGATCTGAAAGCCCGGCACCCAGAACAGGTTGCTTTCGATGAGCGACGAGTTGGCCGCGGTCGGGCCGTAGCCACGCCTGGCAAAATTGGCGTTAGCTTCGTTGACCGACACCGCTCCCATCAAGTTTCCCGGAGCCCATTCCCCATCCCTGGCGTCGTTATGCCAGTTGCCCGAAGTCTGTTGAATAACCACGGTTCTCTGGCCGAGATGGTCGTCCGGGTCAATCAGGGCCATGATCATGTAAAAAAGGTCCACCAGCGACTTTATGATCTTTCCAAAGAAATCAACCAGCAGGGGCACAACGGTTATTATTTTGAAGAGGTTGACCAGGCCGGTGTTCACGTCTCCGGCCGAGAAGGCGTTGACCATGTCGGAAAAGGCCGGCCCCACAATGGCCAGCCCCAGGATCACCGCCCCGACTACGGTTGACCCGCCTCCAATCATGGCCAGGGTCTGCATAAGGTCGCCGCCGGAGAACAGGAAATAAATCAGGTACCAGCTAACATCAAAGGCCCGGCCTGAATACAGGTTAAAAAGCAACTGCTGGAAATCGGCCAAGCTCAGGTTGCCGGTGAAAATCTGGTCGAGTAACTGCATGGCCCCGGAGGAACTTATTCCGCTGGAGCTGAGGACGGCATCGGCAATGTAAGCCTGAACCTGGCTGATAACGGCCGCCTTGATATCGTCCTGAACCCTCAACATTATGTCCAGTGCCGCGTTTCTCAAACCATCGGCCACCGAGCCCTTGCTGTAATCCTCTTCCCAGAGATCGATGGTGAAGGAGGCCGGGCTGTTAAAGGTCAGGTAATCAAAGATTATCCGGTCATCCCCTTTAAGCCCGTGGTCGGTATTTTTCTTGACGCCGCCATAAGTCCGGGTGACATAGGAATCGGTCCGGTTAAGGCAGCCATCTTTAAGGTGCTTGAAATAATTGGTATCGCCCGGGTCAAATTGTGGCAGGTTGGTCAGGATGCCGAAGTAGGGCTCGTCGTTGCTTTTTTCGTTCTTATCCAGGCAACGGAACCAGTCCAGGGTGACCAGGTACCGGTAATATTCGGTCTCAAATTTTCTGCCATCAATCTGGCGAAGCGCACCGCCGGGGTCGGCCACGCCCATCAGGTCATGCACCAGGGACCCCCTGGTCAGCCCGTCGGGAATCTGCACCCCGGCCTGCTGCAGCGCCTGCTTGAGGCTGCCGAGTTCCATCTCGGACGGCCTGGCCGAAAGGCGTGGCACAAGGGCCGAGGCCGCCTGGACCGCCGGCCGGCTGGCCTGAACCTGGGCCCTCGTCACCCGCTGCTGCCCGGAAAGTTTCTTGAGACCGGCCACTGGAACAACTTTCTGGCCGGCCAGAACCTGTTCCCGCGTAAGGACATATTTCCCCGAAAACGATTCCCGGACAACCTGCTTGACCTGGCGTTCCAGGTTGGGGTTGACCTTCTGAACAACTTCTCGCCCGAGCAGCTTCAGGTCCACCCGGTCGCCCTTTTTCAAGTCCACGTAGGCCGGGTTAAGGTAGCGGGCCTTGAACTCGCGCGGGATCTGTTTGTAGGCGCGAACCGGCCTCTGCAGAAGCCGCGTCAGGTCGGCTTCGGTCTGGGCTCTTTTATGACCTGAATCCCGGTAAAAATCCCGCAGCAGCCGCTGGTTATCGGCAGCTTCTTCCAGGTACTTGAAGAAAAGCGGCACCACTATCCCGCCCAGGAGAGTTTGCTGGCTAATTTTCTGGATCCCTGATTCGATGCTTTTCTGAAGCGGGGACAGGTCTTCCGCGGTTTCAACCGTCTGGACTGACTGCTTCTCTTCAGTCTTTCGAGCACCCAGCAACTCTTTCAGGCTGGGCTTTTTTGTAGCCAGTCCGGTCTTGGACGAAGCCGATTCAGTCTTATAAGCTGGAACCGTCTGGGTGGTGGCCCCGGGCTGGGCCGGGGTAGCCGTGGAAACTGCCTTATCCTGAACGGCAGCCGCCGGCTGACCCGACTGCTGGACAATTGAGGAGCCCGCCGGCAGCTGAAACTCAATTTTCCCCGCGGCTGTAACCCCCGGCTGGAAACTGACCAGGCTCAGCTTCCAGCTACTTCCCTTCTGCAGCAATTCCTGGGTGATGTCAAACTCCAGGGTCAAAGGGCTTCCGCCGTCGTGCCGGGCATAATACTGGGTCTGACCGGGGCCATTTAAGATAAGCGCCAGTGAACCGGACGTTCCTGTCCAGCTGGCCGTGGTTTTAATCTTGCCTGCTGCCCCGATGTTCAGGCTGAAGGCCGCTTCGCCCGTCCCTGTTATCGAAAAAGTTAGCGTTTGGCTAACGGTTTTCTGATTCAGGGGAACGACTCTTTTCATCGGCTGAATCTGGGGTGCGGCCGGCCTGGCCTGGAGTGGCAGGTAGATGACCTGGAGAAAAAGGAAAACGCAGATTAAAGCCGTTATTTGTCGAAGCCTGTCGGGGAGACTTTTCACGGAAAGAGCTGGCTGCCTATGCCCGTCTGGAATAAACCTTCCTTCTGACATCTTTCCCTCCTTAGAGAAAAACATCATCGCCTTAAGGGGAATAATGGCTGAACGGGTGATTATTTTAGGCTGGTAGGTCTGGCCGTTATTTTGCCCCTCTAACCGAATTAGAATTCAACCGCACAAGCCTGTCAAGAATAATTTTCTCGCTATGTTTAACAGATACTCACTGGCTTCACGTCATTCATAGGAAACAGGGGCTGAGATTAATATTAGATAAGAATGAAAACCAAATAGAAAGGCCACTCCTTTAAACGCCAGCACTTTCTTAAAAATAACCTTGTTTATCAAAAGCGCAAGGCATTCAATACTTCAATCTATTCCTCTGGCCTGTCTACAAACCGCTAACACTCGTCCGAAAAAATTAGAACTATTCGGCGTCTTTGCCGGCATTCCTCGTGGCTTCCTTGATTATGCTTCCAATATCATAGATCAGCAACTTAAAGCCGGTATCAGTCTCAAGCAAGACCGCCACTTTTTCTCCATGCATTGCAAAAGAACTACCCCGGGGCCTGTTCCTTACACTTATCAGGTAATCCAGATTCCTGACGTTATAAATATCCCAGAAACTCGTCTCTTCCTTATAATCATAGGCCCGGACCAACAGGATGTCTCCAAAAAGCGAGTATTGATAAACCGTGTCCATATTCCTTTGAACTATCTGGGCCGTTATTCCTGCTGCCACTGCCTTATTAACCGGAATATTCTTTTTACCGGCCCTTAGTCCATCTATAGTCTCCTTTACAAGAAAAGGCTGTTTATCTTTATACATTGCTATAAAACCAAAAAACCTGGGCATGTAGAGAAAGCAGTTTCCAGAAAACATCTCAGACAGGAAGTTGTCCTGATAAACCATGTTTTCTTTAGCGTTCTTTTCTATGTAGTCACCAAAAGGTCCCTTAAACTTGCCTGATAGATCATAAGCGTAAAATAAAGTTTCCGCGGGGACCAGGGTTTCAATGATAAGTTCGCTTTCATCGATGGTAAACATTCTGGGGATATAACCGTTACTCGGTCTTATGGTGTTGATATATTCCCCTGAAGTTGAATAAACTTCAAGGCCTCCTTTCCCCTCATCCAAGAGGTAAAGTCTGTCCTTGAATATCTTGAAATCCAGTAACCTGGTTATTTCTCCGGGACCCCGGCCGAGTCCTTTCCCTATGACGGAATGATCAATTTTTTTATAGTCTCCTGAAAACTTTATCTTGTGTATCAAACCGGCCTTAAAATCATAAAAGTACAATAGGCCATTCTGATCAAACTTTACAAAAGTTGGGTGTAATGGCGGGTTATCAAGTTTGTCCAGGTCAAATTCCGCCAGCAAAGCAGGCTCTGAAGAAGAGAATACCCTCTTGCTCTTCTGTTGCGACTGGATTTCTACCGCATCCCAAGGTTTCAATACGCCACCTGTTGTTGTTTTCTCGACAGGAAATAATTTTAGCCGGCCAATTACAAACATGAACAGTGAAACCAGAATTGATATGATGATGATTGCTTTCTTCATAGTTACCCCCTGCTTTTGTATACTTATATATTAAAAATGATGAAAACAGGTTGTCAATTCCGTCTTCTTTTTTTCGGTGCCGTAGCAACCATAGCCGCCACGATAGAACTGTCAGGAGGCGCAGTCGGCCTCTGCGCTCTGGCTTCAGGAATTGGGCTATCGGTCATATTAATTTGAGATTGGACGTCCTTCTTTGGTATTGTTTTTGGTATGAATTATGTTGCGCAATATAATTCTTAACCATATAATCAGGATATTGAAACTTTAGGGGGACCTTAAAGATGAAGCCTCACCTATTCTCTGAATATAATGATGTTTGTGATATTACATTCCTAAAAAACATTATAGCCCTAATAGATTCCAGATCAACTAGACATTCCAATCGGGCTGTCTACTATATAATTCATTCGGTAATTGCGCTTATCCTGGGGATAGGCTTTTTTGCTGTTCTTTTTGTTGAATCAAAGAACCGGCAGCATTTCCAGATTACAATCGAGATAATGTTGCTTTTTGTTTTATATATATTAATAATCTCAAACCTGGCCAGATATATTTCGCATGCCGAAATAAGACTTTGGAAAATAAACCATTTTCCCATCAAAAAAAGAGATATTTATCTTAGCTATCTTTTTTCCGACCTCCTAAGTTTTAGGAATATACCTTCGCTTACAGCTATTTTTATTATTACTGCGTTTTTGATAAAAATTTATGGCCTTTTTGCTGTCTTCTCATTGCTATTTCTAATGGTCTATTTTTTTTCTATCATAGTTTGGATAAGGAATGGTTTATTTATTCTTGAAAGGTTTCTGGTCAAAAAATCCATCAGAGAAAACCTTTATTCGGTGCTTTTAGCAACTGTCATTATTGTTTTTGCCCTTTCATATATTTTGGATAAATTAGACACAGAGGGGATTATTCTCAGTATTTTTGGCTATATGCCAATGGGGTGGGCAGGAAACGGCATATTTGGCCTTCAAGAGCGGCTTTATATCCAGGCTCTTCTTAATCTTGCCTGGCTTTGCATCTTTTCCTTCGTCGGTATCAAGGTTGGACTGATATTGGTTAAAAGGTTAAGCTATGCATGATCGGTTTGATTTTAACCCCGATACCATCAAAAAGATATATTTTTTCGAGCTTAAATACGCCTTAAGAGAAAATTCTCTAAAAATATTATTCCTTTTGCCTATCATCATTATTCTTATGTTTCTCATGGTGGGAGAATTCAAACATTTAGTGTTTGGTATTAATGAATTTTATATCCTTGCAGGAATCTTTATTTTTGACTCTGAACTGTTTATAAATCAATTTTCAATAATCAAAGGAGAATTAAGATTCTTCCGATTATTTTCTTCTCCTGTTATTAGCTTGATTATGGCCAAAAATATCTTCGCCTTTACTTTTGTTTTATTTCAATGCGTTGCAATTAATATCATTCTCCTTATTTTCAACTTAACTCAAATAAACGTTCTTGCAAAAGCCCTCATTTATTTTGCCATTACCTTTCCGGTATTATCAGGGATAGGCAATATATTATCCATCTTAATGCCCCGTGGTTATATAGAAGGGAGAAAGAGAGAGATGATTTTATCTTCGATCATTATTCCCCTTATGACTATATTATTATCTTCTGTTCCCTATCGGCTCTTTCAATTATTAGCGGCGGGCCTTCAAACCTGGCCTAAAATATTTGTTGCTCTTCTATTCATATTATTATCCTTCTCTGCCTATTATGCTTCCTTAATAAAGTGTGCTTATTCGTTAAATAAAAATATCTTTAGATTGCTGCAAAAATTATGAGGGAACCATGAATTGTTTGGAGCTTACAAATTTACGGAAGGAATTCAAAGAGATAGTAGCCGTTGATAGCATAAACCTAAAGATAAGAAAAGGCATATTCTTTGGCTTTCTGGGACCTAATGGAGCTGGAAAAACTACTACTATACTGCTGATCGCAGGCCTATTAAAACCTGATTCGGGAAGGATCATAATACTCGATCTAGACATTGAAAAAGACGAAACCGAATATAAGCGCCATATCGGAATCGTTCTAGATAGACCGCTATACTTTGAAAAGCTTACCGGGAAAGAGTATCTGCGCTTCGTGGGGGAAATGTATCGTCTGGATAAGATAATAGTTAAAAAAAGGACCGAAGAATTATTATCCTATCTTGGAATTGAAGAAAAAAAGGACGACTTAATTGAAACCTACTCCACCGGAATGAAAAAGAAACTTTCTTTAGGAGCAGCAATAATTCATAACCCGGACTTATTAATACTGGATGAGCCATTTGAAGGAATTGATCCAATTTCAGCAAGATCTATAACTAATGTCCTGAAACAAATGGTTTATAAGGGCACGACTGTTTTTATGACTTCTCATAACCTGGAACTGGTCGAAAAACTTTGTGATGAAGTTGCTATTATCAACAAGGGAAAGCTTATTTTTGAGAGCTCGGCAGAAAAGATTAGAGAAGAGATGAAAAACACGGGCCAAGCAAATCTTGAGAATCTTTTTATTGAATTATTGGCCGCAGAAAAAGAAATGCGAAGTTTATCATGGCTGGAGTAAGAGATAATGGATAAAATAAAAAACATTTTTAAGATACTATATTCGCCCTCTGAATTCGCTATGATTAGACATTATCTTTTCATTATCCAGTTCTTCTTCAATCAGGAAGAACCTATGTTTCTTAAAGTTTGATTCTCTCCAGTAAAAAAATACGCGACTTAGAAGAGCCTCTAATTGCCTTATATTTCCCGGCCAATCATAATCCCATAGCAGAGCTATCTCTTCTTCCCTAAAATTGTTTAACCTTTCACTCTTAAACCTACTGCTGTTATCACTCAGGGTGCTCATTTTTATTATCCTTTCCCAGACCCCTTCTGCAATTTCTCTAAAATCTTGTGCTCTCTTTCTTAAAGGTGGTATCTCTAAAATATATTTATTGATTCTGAATAACAAATCTGCCCGAAATTTCCCAGAAGAAACATCATCCCGGAGGTTTCGATTCGTAGCCATAAGAATCCTTACATCAACATTTCTTTCAAAGTTTTCTCCAATCCTCCTTATCGTTTTTTCCTCAAGAAGACGTAAAAGCTTGGTCTGGCACTCAAGGGAAAGATCTCCAATCTCGTCAAGAAAAATTGTTCCTGTACTGGCAGATTCTATTAATCCAATCTTATCTTCCCTGGCATCGGTAAAAGATCCTTTTTTGTGGCCAAAAAGCTCTGACTCAAATAAATGGTTAGGAATAGAGGGCAAATCGACGGTAATAAATGGCTTGAAGTTCCGGGTTGAGCTATTATGTATGGCCTCGGCGAATAATTTCTTCCCTGTTCCTGTTTCTCCAATGATCAGAACATCAACTTCCTGCTTTGCTAATAGTTTAGCCCTTGCTTTTATTTCCTGGTAGCCAAATATGTCATCCCATCCATATCTCGCCACCCCCATCAGGCTCCTCCAAGGCGTACATATAAGAAAATTAATAAAAAAAAAACAGCTTGTCAAGTTTGCGGTTCGCGGCAAGTGGCAAGCCTTATAGACCTTATGAGATATGTTTCAGAACGCTGATGGGCGATTGGCCAGATTGATGCGAATGTCAAGAATTGAGCTTTTGAGCGTGACCTGGCCGAACTTTTGCTGGTAATCGATGAAGACAAAGCCTGATGGCCCGGTCTCCAGAATTTTATGATAGGGGTCAAAATTCTGCTGAAGATGATGAAGCGCTGCCCTGGCCCTGGTTTCGTCCGGGTAGGGAATGATAATCCGGGTCGTGATGTTACCCTTTTCATCCCGGTAATTCCCGACCACCCCGAACACCTTGCCCTCAAGTAACAATATATCCCCTTCGCCGAAGGTGAATATGGGCTGCAGGGCATAAGGCCCGCGAATGAGCCGTTCTGAATTCTTGATCAGATTCTCCCTGGGCAGGTGGTCGAGTAAAGTTATCGGCCGGTCAGGCGGCAGGCTCTGAAGCGCGGCCCTGGCCAGAGCCACCATCACCGGTAACAATCCCTTCTGCCCTTCAAAATTATTTATATGGATAAAATACCGTTCCCTGAGAATGGTAAACTGGGATTCTTCGCCGGAATTTCTGGCAGCAAGTCCTTCAACCGGTGTCTCCTGCCCGCACTTGGCGAGGTAAACACCCAGGGCTGCTTCCGGGCTTTCCATTTCATAAATCTCCAGGGAAAGCTCGTTTTCACCGGAGCGGTAGCGCTGGATGTAGAGCTTCTCAAAGCCAAATTCCAGGAAAAGTTCCGCCCCGCCGTCGATGTAGTTGTAAAGGTCAGCCCGGGTAAAAGTAATCAACCGGTCAGATTTTTTCCAGCCGGGATGGAATTCATCCCCGGGCAGGACAACAGCGGACTTGAGCGAGGCGGGCAGGACAAATTCAAGAAAAAGCAAAAATAGGCTCAAAGGAATAAGCTGCATCCAAATAGACTGTGCTGATTTCCCGGGCTTTAAGTGCTGAATTGGAAATTGTCCCATTTTAGGTCTATTCGTCACGAATCTATGAGTGCCCAATTTTAGCTTGAAATAGCCGAACATCTTTCCCACGCTTATCGTTCAATATCTTAATCCAGCCTGAATTTTTCGTCCCTTAAGCGTCTTACTTTTTGGGCCTGTTTTTCAATCCTGTGATGCTCCGCTGCACCTGGACGTGTTTTATCCTCTCATCCACCACACCCAATCCTAACTTCTGGGCGTAGCGCAGGTACTCGGTAAACCGCGGATGCTCGTTGACCTGGATGCCCATGCTCTTTCTCTTTTCCACCAGCAGCCGGTGACAGACCATGTCCAGGGCAAAGGGATCGGTGGCAAAAAACAGCCGGTTGTAGAGATAGGTGAACTTGGCTTCGGGTCCGGGACCGCCCTCGTACTGGGCCCGCAGACCGTCGGTAATGTTGAGCACCATCTTGTCCCTGATGACCGGGAAGGCCAGCACCTCGACGCAGACATCCAGGAACAGGGGCTTGTGCAGCCGGTTGGTGTTGCAGACCGCGCCGTAGCCGATGTTCTTGGTGGCCATGGAAATGGCGTTTCCGGTATTCTTGAAAACCGGGACGTTGATGATCTTGGTCAGCTTCTTGGTGAGGAGCTTTCCGAAATAAGAATACTTTCCGTTGAAGACGTGCTGGTTGAGATAGGCCAGGTCCTTGGGACCTTCCACGTCAGCCCAGTAGTAAACTTCCTGGTCAAAGTTGGGGGCGCTGACATGGGTGCCGTCCGGCCGCAGCCAGGTGGAATTGTCCTGGGACTTGCCTTCGGCCGCAGCTTCATCCATCGTCTGAAGTCCCTCTATGCCCACGCCGGGAAAGCGCTCGGGCGTAAAGCCGGCATCCTTGAGCATGTAATCAAAGCGGTCCCAGATTATGATGTTCTCTCGCTTCATCCCGTTCTTTTCCAGCCAGTTGATGATGGCGTCCACGACTTCCAGGCGGGTGCTTATCAGGCCAGCACCGACCGGGTTGACCTTGATTCCGACCACGTCATCCCTGGTGAAAAACAGGTCAAAGCTCTTTTTAAGGTTCTGGCCGGTCAGGTTGATAATACCCCCTTCAAACATGGCCTTGACCAGCTCGGCCGAGGCCTTGCCGGTTTCAGCATCCATGGCCCTGGGGTCATGAACTTCAACCACTCTCCCTGGGAAGAGACCGGGAAGGGAATACCTGGTGCGTGGGACATTGAGTGCCTCATCGATGTTGGTGGCCGGTCGAGCAGGGACGGCCACCTGTCCGGTTTGGGCAGCCTGTTCCTGCTCGGCTGAAAGAAGCGTCCGGCTCATCAGCAGCCCGAGGCCGGCAGTTCCGGACATCTTGAAAAACTCGCGCCGGTCAAACCTGAACGGCGGGTACATCGACCGATAACCGCGTTTTCCCATATATTTCTCCTTAATTAATAATGATAAGTCTTAAGGCCGAGCTGATTTGCCTGAATACTTAAGCACGAGAGCATTCTATTCACGATGACGGCTCATTATAAGCCATTCTCAGCACCTTTACCACTGATAATTTTTCGGGTTCAACAGGATCAAAGCAGGTTTCGCGGAGGAGCTTCTAAAACGTAAATCCCGGCAAAAATCCTGATAAATTTGCCGGCGCTAAAAACCATACCCGATCTTATGTATAAGCATACAACCCGGGATATAAATTAAAACCTGAGCGGAAGAGGAAAAAACAGGGACCGGCGGCATCAGCCCTGACATATGAACATCTGTTCATATATCAGACAGCCCCGGCCAGGGAGAATTTAAAAAACCGGGAGGGCTACGAGCAGCCGGGAGAATTCGCGCAGGGCTCGGGCTAACTCCCTGGTTGATTCATAAAGGCTCGCCGCTCCTTCTAACTCCCGGCCGCTGAGAATTTCAGCCCTCATTTCTTCAATTTCCGCCGCGGTCAGGTTCAAGGCCCGGCAGACCTCAAGCTCCTCTGGACCGAATCCTTGCTGCCGCAAAGAATTACGGTAAGCCTCGACGATTTGGGGCGTTATCTCAAAATCAGGAATCTTTTCCGCTTGAGCCAGCCCGGTCAGGGCCTCCAATCTATCCGCCACCACCAGCATGGCCAGCCCGGATTCTCTTTCATACTTGATGGCATTTTCTAACTGGCGCCTGGCCCATTCTTCATCGCCGGCCAGCATGGCGCCTGAATAGCGTTCAACAGAAAAACGGGCCGCTCTCATCTTAGCCGTCAAATCTACGGCTGCGGCCAGCAGGGCATTAACCGCATCGGCCCTGGCCCTGGTCACTCCGCCCTCAGCACGCACCGGGGTGAAAGTCCCGGGCTCCGTCCTGGCCAGGACGGTGTAATCGCTTCGAGGCGGATCCATCGATATGGCATCAATGCATTCTCCCCACAGCCCCACGGTGCGACCGATGGTGTAAGTGGCAACAGCCTTCGGAATTCCATATGGCGTGGCCGCACCCGGACCGACAGCCTTGCCGATCACAAACGACCCGGCCGAAGTTCCCCTGGAAAACCAGTTGATCATCTTGCGGGTATTTTCAGCAGCCTGCCGGCCGCTATCGGAGCCTGACTTTCTACCCGATTGGCCGAGCCTTTGCTTACCGGTATTCCCGGGTTGAGCCACCTTCTTATCCGGCTGGTATAATGGCAACCCGGAAGGGCCCAGTTTTCTCGGCCTGGTTTCTTTTTCCCATTTCGGAGCCGGCTTCTTAACCCAGACAAATTTCGGCAACTGGCGCGAAGGAGCGGCTTTTTGAATATATACAAGATTTTTGCCCGGGCCTTCAAAATAATATTCATCAAATACATCACCGCCACCTGTGTTTAATTCTTCCAATGCAGGAAAAGTTTGATCCTGATTTATTGCCAGTGGACCAGAATGCGCAGTGGAGGCTGCTGCAAGATTCAGTGGCCTGGAGTCATTCTGATCTTGAGCCTCAAGTCCTTCAATTTCGCCGTTGGCCAGAAGGGCCAGGCCTTTCATCCAGGCCCGGTAAGGAAGTGAGGCGAGGCTGGATTCTGGCTCTTCCAGCTGGCCACCCTCTGGATTTACTGCGGCCTGAACCGCCTGTCTTATAGCTTCACAGAAATTGCCCAAATAAATTACGCTCCAGGCTGCGCTGTCAGGTAAATTTTTTAAATCAGGATTGACCTTAGCCGGCTTTTTTATCAAATCAAGAACTTCATCCCGGTGATGAACGGCAAGTTTGTAACGGTCAGAAGCGTCGGCAAAACGCGGGCCCGCCGGTCCGGCTGGTTTCCCACCACCCGCCGGCACTCCGGCCAGCACCCAGCCGGTATTTTTTATGCTTGAGGTTTTAACCGCCCCACCCGCTTCGGCCCGGGTAAATATCAACTCCTTGAAGGCCAGCCCGGCCACACCCTCATAACCGGCAAAAAGAAGCGGTTCAGTATTCGGGTCATAGACGATATTAATCTTTGTTCCCTGCCGGTCGCTTATGGCCGTTATTAGCCCGTTTTCATCAGTTTCAAGGGTGAAATCTTCAGGGTAATAAAGCTGAATTCTGGTGGTCGTATAGTCATAAGGAAAATAGCGGATGAAATAGCCGTCGGGGTCGTAGCTCCACCTTCCCCGGCTTATACCCCGGCTGTCTGGCGGCGGCAGAACTTCGCCCACCCGGACCGCCACTCTTTCAACTTCATGATAGGGAGCCAGGACCGGGCTGACCAGCATTTCCCGCAGCCTGGCTTCGGCGTGAAAGACATCGCGGGCCAGCGGTGGCAACTTCTCCAGGGCGGCGTTCAGGACCGGCTGTGGAATTTTTCCGATAGCCCCTCCATTGAGCCGGTCATATTCCTTCGATGTTAATAGCACCCTGGCTGCTTTTTGAATTTCCTTGTTGCATTCGGATGGTTTGCTCCTGGCTATTATGGCCCATAGCAGAAGCTGAACATCTTCCTGCTTGATTTCGGGGTGATAGACTGAGTTTTTAAGCACGTTAGCCACGATCTCAGCCTGCTTTCCCTTAAGCGGCGCATAGGCATAACCGTCGCCCTCCCCCGGGCCGTAAGTCCCCGCCCTGAGGCAATAGCTCTGAAAAATACCTTCCCACAGGCCCGGGAGAAGAGGGACTGCGGCCTGTGGCGTCAGCGGCAAGAATGTGACCGGAGCGCCCTTACCGGGATTATAAGCGTCAAGAAACCGGACATCATAGATAGCATCGTCGAGGGATGTGCTTACCGGCGGTTCTTCCTGGAAAAGTTTATCCAGGTCGGGAACCTGCGGCGTCTTAACCGGAAGCTTTATCTTATCTTTGAGCTTATTTAGCTGAGAACTGGCTGGAAGAGCCAGACACAGACACAGGAAAATAATGATTGATGTTCTTATGGCCGATTTAAGCATGGGAGCCCTCCTTCACCGGTTTTATTCCAGCTTATGAAACCCCCGCAAGAAAATCAAATCCGCCTCTTTCTTTAATCCCGGGACAAAGACCGAGGCAGAACGGGTGGGAAAAAACATGATCCGGCCGCTCTTGTCCCTGGAGCGGCTCCTAATTTATGAACGAGAAGGCAAGGTCGGCTACCGCTCCCATACGGACCCCTTAGACTGGATACCATGTCTTAGCCGGAAAGAAGATTTTTCTTGACATTAGAAGTAGAAGGGTTTAGTAATGATGGATAGGGGCTTTTAATTAAATCATAGGAGGGGATTGCTATGGCAAAGAATTCTGCGTCTATCAAGGTCGTTTTGTGGATTTACATCATTCTGCTGGCACTCTGGTTTCTCCTGTTTTCTTTTGCTCCAGCTAAACTCCTGGCAGCTATTGGCTCTTCCGAAACGTCTGGCTTCTACCTGCGTCTTTATGGAGTTTTCCCGCTGGGCTGGGTAATACTTTTTTTGTTTGCTCTAAAAGACCTGGAAAAAAACCTGGCCATTCTCAACAGCGCTATTATCGTCAGCATCTTGACCGCTCTTTCTGTCATCCTGGTTCATCTGGGCAAGCCTGGAATGGGCCTTTTCCAGTGGGTGAGCGTGGCCATTATGGTCATTTTCGCTCTGCTTATTTATATCTATAAGCCAAAAGCAGCCAAACAATAAGCAGAGTCACAACATCTCTTTTGTTATTATTGAAGGGCTAAGTCTGTAATTTTAAGGAACCCGAGATTCAATTTTTGTATCGCAGTGGCTACCCTGCTTTCATGAACCATTCGCCTATCCTTGAAAACTCTTCTAATTATCTTCCATAATCCGCTAAGATGGTTAGGCCGAGAAAATCGCAAATAAAATGCCATATCGCTTAGGCCCCCAAAATTGAACCCTTATCAGGTTTGATAATTGCTTATCAATTTTGTATTATCTGGAAGTACAAACATAATAATATGGTTTTTATTAACAGATTATAAACAGACCCATGTCAATTGGCATTAAACCGGGTGACCGAGTTCTGGTACGCGACCGGCCCTGGGTGGTGCGTGAGGTAAGCGCCCCCTATGGCACGCAGGCCATTCTAAAGCTTCAGGCTACTGACGAAGCAGTTCCTTCTGACCTAACAATTATCTATCCACCCGAAGAAATTTCTATCCTGCCTACTCAGGAAGTTGAATTCGACCTTCGAGGGCTCGACTCTTTCGCTGCCTGGGCGATGGCTCACCGTATCCTCGGAGCTACCTTCATCAAGGAAACGGGCATCCTCACCGGGGTGCGATACGGCCGTGTTAATCTTGAAGCCTATCAGCTTGCTCCTGCACTTCGCATTCTATCAAAGGTACGGCCTTCTCTTCTTATTGCTGATGACGTCGGCCTGGGAAAAACGATCGAGGCCGGGCTTGCCCTTCTCGAACTCACGGCTCGCGGCCGCGCCAAGCGAGTTCTTGTTGTTGCCCCTCCTGGACTCATGGATCAATGGCATGACGAGCTTCTGGACAAATTCGGGCTCGAATTTACTATCATCGGAAACGCCTCAGAGCTGGCCGCGGTTCAAACCCGCCTTCCGGCCGGCGTCAGCCCCTGGGATGCGCTCCCTCGTGTTATCACATCGCTTGATTATATAAAAAAAGAAACAGTGCGCAACCGGGCCCTGCGGAAGCGATGGGACCTTGTTATTGTCGATGAAGCCCATGCCCTGGCCGAAGCTGGAACTCCAGAGAATCCTTATCGAACCCAGCGAACCAGGCTTGGCCTGGCTCTCCGCGATTGCTCTCGCGGCCTCCTCCTTCTGACGGCAACTCCTCACAACGGCTATTCCCACTCTTTTCGTTCTCTTCTCGAGCTGGTCGAGCCAACGCTGGCCACATTTCACGGGTCGCCCGCTGACTTAAATCGGCGCATGGAAGCAGCCCGTATTCGGCGCATGAAAGCGCAGATTGTTCGACGGCTCCCTGATGGAAGCGAGGCACCGCTCTTTCCGAAGCGACACGTTTTGGGAATCCCGGTGACAGGTCTGAGCGACCAAGAGAAGGAGTTTTTAAATAGAGTAGCGGCTTACTGTTCACGAACCGCCCGCCAGGCCGAGCAAACCGAAGAGGCTGAGCTTATCGGGTTTGCCATGCAGGTTATCAAAAAGCGTGCCCTATCGAGCCGGGCTGCCCTTAGCAAGACCTTAGAATATCGCCTTGAAGCCCTGCGCCAGGAACAGCTCCGGGAAGAACCTCCTTCTCGAGCCGAGATTCGCGACCTTCGCGCCGACCTTCCACTTTCTGAAGCTACAGCCGAAAGGACGGCCATCAAGGTTATTCGCAGCGCCATTCCAAAAGAAGAAAGACGGAGGAAAGCCGAGATAAGCGCCATTAACGGGATCAAGCGGTTATTAGCCAGGCTGCCCGTAACCGACCCAAAAATAGAGGCGCTTATAAAAGAGCTAAAGAGCGTGTTCTCTAAATATCCAGAAGAGAAGGTCATAGTATTCACTGAATACAGGGATACCCTGGCGGCAATCCAATCTCGCTTCGATAAGGACCCAGACCTTGCCAATCGATACGTTTTGTTCCACGGCGGCCTGACCCGTAGACAGCGCCTGGCGCGTGAAGCGATTTTCGAAAGGCCAGAGACTCGGGCTCTTTTAGCGACAGACGCCGCCTCAGAGGGCCTCAACCTTCAGAGATTTTGCCGTCGGGTCATCCATTTTGAGCTGCCCTGGAATCCAAATCGGCTCGAGCAACGAAACGGTCGGGTTGACCGTTACGGTCAAACTCGAAACCCGGTCATTCGCTATCTTTTTTATCCCGACAGCCCTGAAGACGACGTCCTGGATAAGCTCGTCCAAAAAATTGAAGAAATGGCCCGGCAGCAAATTTCAACTCCTGATACACTGGGGGTCTATGCGGATAGGGCAGATATAAGGGAAAAGCTCGTTGAACTTGACCCCGAATCGCCGGATATAGAAACTCATAAAAGGCAACTTATCCACCTGTTCGAAGACAGAACCGCTGAGTTTATCAAAAACGCCGGCCAGCTTTTAACTCTAAGTCAGGCCCAGAGTTGGGAAGAAGAAAGAATTGGCCGCCTTCTTTGCAGCTCAGAACCGCTTCTTCCTGACGATCGGGAGTTCGAAGAAATCATCATTACAATGCTTGGCCCACAAGCGGTGAAGCCCGACTCAACCCGCGCGGGTGTTTTTCGCATTGAGGTCCCGCTGCACTTCCGCGGAGAGAATGTGCGCCCCGTCTATCCAGCTGCCACCTTCCGCCGTTCCATCGCCACGCTTTACCGAACAGACGAGGTTGAATATATAACTCCGCTCCATCCTCTCGCCCAGGCTATGGCCCGGCAGGCCCGGAGCCGTTTGCTTCAAGTCTATTCCGCGAGCCGAGGCCTAACCCCTCGTCGCCTAGCCGCAAGGACGATTTCTTCAAATGAGCCGCCTTCCGTTATTTTTACTTTTTATGGAACAATCAGGGATAAAGAGGGTGGAGTCGAAGAGCACCTGCTCGCCGTCCAGGTCGGGACAGATGGGGAAATCCTGGGCGACCCGGTCGGCAACCTCCGTTACCTCAGTCTGACAGATTCCATTGAAGATGTTCATCCGAAGAAAATCGAGTCTCTGTTTGCTTCGCGCTTTGATGCCCTCCGGGACCTAGCCCGGCAAGAAGCCTCTAGGTGGCTTACAGCCCGCGCTTCTGATTTGCACCAGGAACGGAAACGATTGGCAGAAAAAATGCTCCTCGAACTCGAGCTTGACACCGCCGACAGGATTTCTGAAATCGAGGAAGAGGAAAAACGAGCCCGCAGGGTCATCGAAGAAACCGGCCAGCAGCGAATTATATTTGAAAAGGAAGACCAGGAAAGTAGAAGTTTCGCCGCCCGGAAATCCATGGTTGAGACTTTCAAGAAACAAAGACAACAAGAAATTGAGAATTTCACCAGGATTCAAGACCCCTCACCTCCCCAACCCCTCGGAGCCCTCTTCCTTGTTCCCTCGGGAGGCGGCCGATGAGCCTGAGGCATATCAGAAATTTTCGGGGGTTTTTCTCTGATTATTACCTCGGGAGTGTTTTCGCCCAGGCAACGGCCCAAGACCGAAAAAAAAGAATAACCGACCGAGAGATAGATCTGGCTTTCATGCGCTTCCGTCGCATCCGGGAGCGGGCCGAAGGCCGCGCCCGTGATGTTGACTCCTGTCGAGAGAAGTTCATCCGGCCTTTGTTCCGTGATGTTTTAGGATTTCATCTCGGGAAAGGTGCCAATCGAATACATGAACTCTTCATTTCAGCCGAGGCTGAAAGTCGAGGAGATAAACCCATCCTCCTTGCTTACTGCGGCTCGTGGGATGAGGACCTTGACTCCGGTCGCGGCGATTCAAACCCGATGCACCTGGTCGAAAAGGCACTGGCCACCGCTGGCCTCCGCTACGGATTTCTTATAACGGGCGAACGCTTCCGCCTCGTCCGGGCTCCAGGCGAAGGCCCCCGAAGTGCCTGCCTTGAAGCTGACCTTTCCGGTCTGGCTGAGGAACAAGATTCCGGGCCCTTTACCGCTTTTCTCCGGCTTTATTCTGTTTCAAACTTTATCCAGGACTCAGAAGGAAAAGCTCCGATTGATGAAATCGAAAAAGAGAGCCTGGCCCACGCCGAAAAAGTATCTGATGACCTTAAAGCAGCTGTTTTCACCGCCGCCGAATCCCTCGTTTCCGGTCTCATTGATGAGGCCGCAGCCAAAGGCCGAATCGCCTCGCCCCTCGGTCTCGACGATGAAAGCCTCCGCCTTTACCGCGACGCTGCGCTTACCTGTCTCTATCGCATTCTTTTTATCCTCTACGCCGAAGCCCGCGACCCCCGTCTCGACGGGCACCAGATCTACCGCGAAAATTATTCCGCCCAGGGACTCCTCGAGGAAATCCTCGCCTCCCCGGAATTTTCCTGGCCGGAGAACCGTTCCTCGTTCTGGCTCCGCCTTCTGGCGCTTTTCCGGATTTACGACAAGGGCCTTCCCCGAATCAGCCAGTGGGAAAACATCCCTCCCCGGGGAAGCGACTTTTTTAGCTCCAGAACTCCAGAAGGAAAAATTCTGGAAGAGGCCTCTCTCTCTGATAAGCTTGTTGCCCGCATCATGCTCGACCTGGCAACCTCTACTCCCCGCCACGGCGTTGGCCGGGAGCGCATCTCTTTTCGGGAACTTGACATCGAAAACCTTGGCGCTGTTTACGAAGGTCTTCTCGAATATGAGCCGAGAGTGGCTCGCGAAACAACGCTGGAAATTCGCGTCCAGGGCCGGACGTATTGTCTCTCGCCCGAAGATACAATCCGGCTTTGCCAGCAGAAAAACCTGAACCTTTGTGGCAATCTCGAACTTTTGGCCGGTACCGCTGCCGAGAAGCTCCGTCAAGCATGTTTACTAGGAAGTGAAATAACCGAAGATATAACTGAAGAATCTCAACCTGATTTCTTTGATGAAGTTTTGGATTCGAGGGAAGAAACAGAGGGTGAGGCTGCGGCAGAGGAATCTGGCAAAGATGGCCGGGATGAAGAGGAGGAAGAAGAAGCCATCGGTAGAGGCGCCACCGCCCGTATTGTTCGAAGGATTGAGCCCGGAACATTCTTTTTTGTCCCCGGACCGGCCAAAAAGGGTTCGGGCTCATTTTACACGCCCCGTGCTCTTGTCCGCGACCTGGTGAGACACACCCTGGGACCCCTCGTCAAAGACAGATCTGCGGCCGAAATCGAGCAGCTCCGCATCCTCGACCCGGCCTGCGGAAGCGCTCATTTTCTTGTTGAGGCCATGCGCTTTCTCGGCCAGGCTCTCCATCAGGCCTATGTTAAGGAAGGAAACGGTCGACCGCCGCGCCACTTCCGAAGCACAACCGGGCAGGGCTGGGATGAGGACTGGCAGGCGTCCGACGAGGAGGCTCGGGCCGCCAATTCTGAAGCCCGCGCCTGGTCGAAACGCCGGATCGCTGAACGATGCCTCTTCGGTGTAGACCTCAACCCGACAGCCGTCCAGCTTGCCCGCGTTGCCCTCTGGATAGAATCGGTGGCCGGTGACAGGCCCTTGACCTATTTCGAGCATCACATCCGCTGCGGGAATTCCCTCCTCGGCACTTGGCTCGAGCGCGTAGATTCTCCACCCCTGCCTTCGCTCGAAATAAGAAGCTCCAGCCGTAAGAAAAAAAATTCCAGGGCGGGAGTGGCCAACCGATCCACTTCTGGCCTCGAACCATCAGTTTTTCGCCATCAGCTTGGGCTCTTTCAAAAGGCTGTGCGTGAAGCAGCTGCAGAAGCGGCCAGGCTCCGCGCTCGCATCGATGAAATTACTCCCGAAGACCTCCGCCGGGAGAGCATAGAACCGGAATCAGTCCAGGAACAGGAATACAAAGAACACCTGCGTGGCCAGTCCGAAAAGCTCCTTGAGACGGTGAAGCTCCTGTTCGACCTGCGTTCGGCCTCGGCGTTCGTCCCGGAGATCTGGGTCGAATGGGACTATCTCTGCAACCTTTCCAGCTCGCCCCAGGAGCTCCTCCGCTACATCAAAGCTCAAGAATGGTGGCCGGCTTTCGATGAAGTCCGGAGGCGCGAGCGGTTTTTCCACTGGGAGCTCGAGTTTCCAGAGGTCTTTCTCTTTCAGGAACGCCCCGGTTTTGATGTCGTCCTCGGCAACCCGCCCTGGGAGAAAATCAAGCCGGACCGCAAGGAATTCTATGGCCGATATGATGTTCTCATCCGCGCTTTCAAGGGCGGCGAGCTTGACCGTCGCATTGCCGAACTGCAGGCTCGCGACCCTTCTTTAGCCACGGCGTTCAAAGCTTACGAGGAACGCTTAAAAACGACAGCGTTCTCGTTGAAAAAGGGCGGCGATTTTTCCTTTCAGGACTGGACGATCGAAGGAAAGAGCACTGGAGGCGACCCCGACCTTTTCAAGTTTTTCATCGAGCAAGCCTGGAAACTCGTTGCCCTGAACGGCCGGGTCGGTTTCGTCGTTCCCTCCGCTATCTACAACAACGAAGGCTGCACGGGGCTGAGGCACCTTCTTCTTGAAGAAGCCCAAATCGAAAGGTTTTACGGGTTTGAAAACCGGAAAAAAATATTCCCTATCCATTCGAGTTATAAATTCGTCAGCCTTGTCTTCAGAAAAACGAAGCCGGAAGGCACGGCCTTCAATGCGGCTTTCATGCGTCATGACCTCGAAGAGCTCGAAAAGACAGCCTTCTGGCGCGAACCGGGAAAAGCATTCGCTTTCCCCGGGCCGAATCTCTGGATGGTGAGTATCAGAAAAGATGAGCTCCAAAGGCTTTCGCCCGGCACACTTGCTTTTCTTGAATACAGGAATCCCCGCGACCGGGAAATTTTGCTCAAAATGTACGGCTACGACGCGGAGGGAAACCCGGTTAACCCGAGACCTCTTCTCGGCGACCAGGGCCCGGGGACCTGGAACGCCCGGTTTTACACGGAATTCCATATGACCAACGACCGGGACCTCTGGACCGACCCGAAAACCGGAAAGCTCTGGAACCCCCGCCAGATTCTGGGCGTTGTGCCAGGGACGACGGACCGCCCGCCATACTACGACCCGGCGGCCTGGCCCGAAATCCGCGCCCGCATGGCTGAAAAAGGCTTCTGGCCCCTTTACGAAGGCAAACACATCGAGCAATTCCTCATCGACATCCGGCCGATTGAGCGCTGGGTCAGCCTCGGCGCCGCCGAGAAAAAGACCGGCCACCTCCCCGACCCCCGTCCGAAACTGGTTTTCCGCGCTATTGCGAGCAATACTAATGAGCGAACATGCATAGCGGCTGTATTGGCAGAAAAAGCCTGCTTTGGCAATTCTTGTTGGGGGACGGCACTTGCAGAAGAGCGTGCGCATGCATTATGCGTAATCCTAAATTCCATACCGAACGATTTTTCTGTTCGTTTCCGAGTTTCGGCTAACATGAATTTTACTCATGTGGGCCGAATGGCTGTCTTGGCTCCTTTGGTATCTGCAAGTTTACCCATTTTTTCTACGCGTTCTGCATATAATTCAGAAATACAAAGTATTTACGAAGATTCCCGATTTTTTGAAAATATATGGCTACTGAATAGAGCTGTCGCAATAAACTATGATCTTACTCCAGACGACTTCGAGTACATTCTCTCCACCTTTCCTGTCTTTGCCCGCAAGCGCCCTGAATTCTTTGCTTATCTCCAACAGCGCCTTGCCGAGTGGAAATCTAAAGCCCGAGAAGCTGAATCATTAAGAAAAAGATACCAGATACCTCCCCATCCAGAAATCCAGGTTATTGCTGAATCTCACGAGTCTTACGGAAAAAAGGGGCCTAAGGAAAAGGCAAGAAAATGATAGCCTTTATAGCCAAGATTAAATTGAAAAAATGGAATCGGCCTTCTTGTCTCGTTGCCTCAAGAGAAAATATATATGAAATCATATTCATTACCTGAAGCAAGAATGTGTACGAAAAATTGTATATTTGTTTTTATAACATCGGAGCCTATGAAGCTTCTACCTTATCGCCCTCTCCATCTTTAACTCCCTTTGTTCCTCTATCTTAGCGATAAGCCACCTCAATACCGCCTTCAGCCTCTTCGAACAGCTATAGTCCAGCAACTCCCATAGCCACACCAAAACTATTTTGAACCGGACATCATAAACTTCCTCCTGCTCCGCTTGATCTTCCTCACCTCGCCAACAAAAACCACCATCTCTCCATTGCCCCTATCATCACTACCCGCTGCACCCGGGCCGCAACAACCCGATCTCATAGCAGCTATTATACCAGGTCAGAACTATAAACTCCTCCAATAGATGGCTCTTAAGCCCTTTCGTGCTCCTCTGATAGCTCCAAGCTAGCTCCCTTAATACCCCGCTGATTAGCTTCCATCTCTAATCCCATAGCCTTTCCTCCTGGCTAACTCATCCCAAAATCTATCCCCCAATGCAGCCAGAAGACAACCCCATTTCGAGTAGATTTTCTCGTCAGGAACGAATCCATTTCATATAGATTTTAAGTGAGGCCATACCACTCTTTACAAACGCCCATTTTCCTTTTAAAATTTTGTTGGGGAATCCGGTCCGATGAAAACCATTAGTCCGCCGAAAAGATTCTATCTAGACGACAATCAGTTCTCGTTTACGGAGAAGTTGTGGCCCAGGGAGATTTATATCATCGGCGGCTTCTCAGTAGACTACGATAAGGAAAAGGAGCTTGAACAGAAAATCATCGCGGTAAAACAGAGATTTGGGCTGGAAAAAAGACATCCCGTCAAATGGAACCTCAAAGATCTCAGAAAGTACTATGCTGATAATGATGAGGAAAAGCTTTTTAAAAGTCTGATGAGCGTATCAGATGAAATCCGGTTAGACTTACTTAAAATTCTCTCCGAGAACGACCTGGATATATCTGCCTTCGTCAGCGCCATAGTCCGCCTTAAAAGAAAAGACAGGCCAGGAATCTCATATCAGCGATGCCTGACTAACCTGCTCCAAAGATTGGCCATGAATACAGTCCCTACGGACCATTATCATTCGGTTTTTCTAGATTTCTTCAAGGAAGACTCGTCGGAGATAGCGGCCTGCTACTCTTACGGCTTTCACTTCGGAAAGGACCGGGAAGGCAACATATACAACGCAGGTCCTCTGGCTGACAAAGGCTTCTCCCAGTGTCTCTATTTTGGCAAAACCATTTTTAATCAATTCCTGCAACTTGCAGACATTGTTACCGGCTGTGCGAAGGACTTCATCGAGTGTTGCCTCAGGAAACGGGAATTTGATAGGGTGCGTAAGTTCTTCCCTCTGGTTATGAACAAGCTCTATAAAGAGCTTGGAACAGATAAGCCGTTTAGATGGGGACTGGTGATAGCGCCGTCCGAATATTATAAACAACTGGAAGAGGGATACGCTCAACTCATTGGCTCTTCAGCCAAAAGTGTGGTGGATAAGGAGGGGGAGCATGGCAGCCGGGATAAATGAGAGCAGGACTTTCTTGATGTGGACTTCCACATTTTTTAAGCCGTAACTCAGCCTTTTTATCAGCTTCATCTTGGTATGTACTCCTTCAGTATAGGCATTGGTGGTCTTATGATGGAAGTAGTTGAGGATATACTCCTGCCATCTCCTCAGCATCCTGCCCCAGTC
>JABLWX010000048.1 GCA_013178315.1 Candidatus Aminicenantota bacterium | reverse complement strand
GATTGTAACCGGTCAGACCGATAAATTCCTCCAGAACCCGCGTCTTCTCCTTCTTCCGCCCCCTCTGATACCTCCGGGCCAGCTCCCTTAAGATCGCCCGCTTAACTCGCATCTCTAACCCCATAGCCTTGCCTCCTGGCTAATCTCATCCAAAAATCTATCCCCCTGACCAGCCAAAAGACAACTCCATTTCGCGTAGATTTTCTCGCGAGGCAACGAATCGTTTTCGAGTAGATTTTAAGTGAGGCAATTCGAAGACTTGACATCCACAAGCTTAAAACTCATTATTTTTTTGATGGATCAATGAAAAATCCGTGGCGCTAAACTGGTAAGAGCAGGAGAAAAACGGATTTCTTATTCTCTTCTTTTCTCTCATGATCTGGAATAAATATCAGGAAGCGGCCAGGCTGGAAGTGATGCGGGGACGTCCGCGGGCTGATCCCGCGCCATTGAAGGCGGATCTGGTCAAACTGTATGTAAAGGAAGATCAATCTGTCCTGGACGTGGCTGTCGTCCATCAGGCGCTTCGGAAATATGGGATCAGCACCAGATCAAACGCCAGCTGTCCGAAGGTTGGAAAAAAGTCGCTTCTAGATCGGAAGCCTGAATCATGGCAAAGGGAGTTAGTGGAGTGGCTCGGGAGCTGGGGTCCGATGAAGGGACAGTCTGCCATCATCTGAAGGTCCGGCAACGGAGTTTAATTTAGCAATATAAAGGAGAGAAGAAATGAAATATTTGATTTTATCAGCCCTTTTGATTTTGTGTGCGATTTCATGTTCAACCGTTACTTTCCAGCCATTCACCGATACGAAATATCCCCCGACGACTAAGGTGGACCTTTATACTGACAAAGCACCAGAACGAGAATATATAGAAATAGGCAGAATCATAGTCAGAGAAGATGCCTTTACCGGCGAAAAGAATATGGTCAAGTGGGCAATAGAGCAAGCGAAGAAAGTTGGGGCAGATGGATTAATTTGGACTGGGGAAGACAAGGACCTTTGGGCAATCCCAGCCGGAGGGTCGATAATAGCCGGGGATACTAAGAAGATAATTTTTATTGCTATAAAATATAAAAATTAAGTGACCATGATTGGTCATCATCCTGTCCGTCCTGTTCGCGACCGGTTCCAGTCCGGAATTATAAGGGGAAAAAGGGAAAAGTTGTCTTATGAAAACAGCCATTATGTAAATATACATAAATATCCTATTATCAATCTGAAATAAATAAAATAAAAGAAAGGTCTCATCAACCAATGTTTTGGAAAGGACGAATCGAGAGATTAGACGAAGGAGTCGGGTGGTGGGGGGTATTTATTTCGGTGGATTCCTATTTAAGGTTAGTGGTTTCTCATCTTATGGAGTCAACAGAATACTAGGCTAATGGCTATGCTCATATAAAAGCAGATAAGCTTACTCCGGTTTTAGAAAATGGAATAGCCAAGGTAGCTAACTAACAGGAAAAAAATGGAGAGATTGCTATGGCGAAATTGCGAACTAAATTTGACATGGCCTTCTATCATTTGACCCAAGAATATGCAGAGGTATATCTAATATAAATTTTATTTTTCCAAATAAAAATGGGAGGGATATTCTTCTAATAATGCTACTCTGGCGTTAACGGCTGTTTCCTTTTCCTCCCTCGATTGTCAACACCTTTTGGCAGAAGAGACTTGGGAGTCTGAGCTGTCGCCTCTGGGACCAGGCAAAGACGCCCACCTTCGAGAGGTTGGTCCATTTCTTGATCCCTACCTCCTGCGATGCCAGAAGTCTATCGCCCTCGACATCCCGAGCGCACCGTCCTCTACCGGGTGCTCTTCCATTACTTCGACCGCTTCCTGGCCGAATATGAGTCACGTTTCGAGAAGGAGTACGGCTTCCTCCGGCCGATCGTCAAGGAGGTGGTTGAGCGCTACCTCGACTGCGGCAACCCGCGCTGCGGGTTTGCTCGCATCCGCTGTCCGGACTGCGGCGAAGAACGTCTCTTGATGTTCTCCTGCCGCACCCGCGGGTTCTGTCCTTCCTGCCATTCGAAGAGGCTTGAGGAATGGGGCGAGTGGATGCGGGAGACACTCCTGCTCGATGTCCCCCACCGCCAGGTTGTCTTCACTATCCCCAAGATGCTGCGCCTCTTCTTCAAATACAAGCGTCGGCTCCTCGGGGAGCTCTGCCGGGCGGCAGTCCGGGCGCTCCTCAAATACTTCCAGGCCGCAACCGGCGCAGAACTCATCCCTGGTGTGGTGGCCGTCATCCAGTCGTTTGGCCAGAAGATCAATTTCCATCCCCATGCCCACCTCCTGGTGACCGAAGGAGGGGAAGACTCCGAAGGCAAGTTTCATCATGTCGCTTCCTTTCAGGACAGCCTATTGGCCGAGTTCTTCAAGCGCGAGGTCTTCGCTCTTCTCCTTCGCCAGGAGCTCATCTCAGAGGCCCTGGTGGAGAAGATCGCAGGCTGGCGCCACTCGGGTTTTTCGGTCCACAGCAAGGTCAAAGCCAAGACCCGAAAAGAGGCTGAGCGAGTGGGGAAATACATGATCCGGCCGCTCCTTTCCCTGGAACGCCTCTCCCTCGATGAACGGGAAGCGAAGGTCTGCTACCGGTATGGGGAAGGAGCTGAAGAGGTGGAACGGATGGATTACCTGGAGTTCATCGCCCGGGTGACCTCCCATATCCCAGACAAGGGACAAGTGACCGTCCGTTACCTCGGTCTCTACGCCAATGCCCACCGGGGGAAGGTGCGCAAGAGGGAGGCGGGCGAGTACAAACTCATCCTCAGCGAGCAAGAATGCCCAAGAATCTCCCGCCGAGGCTGGGCCGAGATGATCAGAAAAGTCTATGAGGTAAATCCTTTGACCTGTCCCCAATGCCAGGGAGAGATGCGCATCATTGCTTTCCTCACCGACTATGGCGTGGTGGACAGGATCATCAATCACCTCAAGCTGACATTTGTCGCCGAAAAGCCTCCTCCGCCTCATTTCGCCTATCAGGAATTTTTGATGGCCGCTGAGACCGCAGTTGAATATTTATCGTAATCTGCTCTTGCCTGGAGAGGAGAAGTCTGTCAGATTTCCGGCGCTTTTGTGCCTCTCGGCATCTTTTTGACCCGCCATGAGCAATCCCCAAGTCGATTTGACATCTCATGAGCCGCGATCTATACTCTCTGAGGATGGCTGGAGGGTGAAATTGTCACAAAGAGGCTCGCTCGACCGGCACAGCCAAAAATGAAACTCTTATCTTTGGTATCAAAGCGCCCGGCCTGGTAATCCCCGGCGAAATATTCTAACGGCGGTTGCCCGCGGTAAAGTTCCAGCCTGGAATCAACATACGAATACGTCTCATTTATCAGAAAATCAGGGTTAAAGTTCCCGTAGTTAGAAAGGATGATGATGGCCAGGTCGATTTCCGGGACTGACTTGATGAAGGTTCTATATCCTGAGTAATAGCCAGAATGCTGCACAAGCCGGCTGCTGTATTCGGGCTTGAGATTTCTCTTTATTAATTTAAGGTACTGGTAAAGGTCGCGGGTTGTAGAATAAGCATTGCCTGAGCCCCAGAAGTTTCTGAAGTTAAAATCGGGCAGGAAAACAATGGATCCGCCGCGCCTCAGGAAGCCTTCAGCATGGCCCGGCAGGCGGCTGTTTTCCCGATAAAGGCCTGTATTCTTCATTCCAAAAGGCCCGAAGATATTATCTGACAGGAACCTGTCCAGGGGCAGGCCAGATATCTTTTCAATTATCATGGCCAGCAGGAGATAATTGGTATTGCTGTAACGGCTCTCGCTTCCCGGCTGGAAGTGGAGACGGTTGAGGGAATTAATTTTCTCAATCAAGTCCCGGGCCGAGACCGGGCCCTTCAGGTTCCAGGGGTCATTAAATTCGGGAAGTTCGTTGTGAATGTCGGGCAGTCCGGATGTGTGATAAACAAGGTCTGAGATTTTTATCTTATCCGAAAACATAACTTCCGGAAGATATTGTCTCATTTGGTCATCAAGGCCCAATCTGCCCTGCTCGACAAGAAGAAATACAGAATGTCTGACAAATAGCTTGGTGATTGAGGCTATGGGGAAGATAGTGTCGGGAGTGTTGGGTCTGGTTTTCTGGCTGTCCGCAAAACCGAATCCTTTATCCACCAGCATTTTATCCTTGAAAGCAATTAGAACAGAACCGGAGAAATCACTATCTGCGGCGATCGATTCTACTTTATTAAGGAAAGCCTCGTCTGGAGCTGAAGGCTGGAGGCAAGAAACATAGCAGATCAAAAGAAGCTGTAGAATTAACTGAGATAACCTGAGCATGTTTTTACTTTAGCATGATGGCTGATTAAGGGCAAAAGAATGAATTGGCCTTCATATATCTAAATTCTTGCATGGAGCAAATGCGTAGAGCAGTTCGGCATAGAGAATTTATCGCTGCTGAGATGAGCGGGATATTGCATCCCGGGATCACTAAAACAGCCATTTTTCCTGACAGCAAAGCTTGTCGCGACCATCTCTTCTCTGTCAGCCTGAATTATCTTTTTGGTAAGAGGGCCTGATTCGGGCTAAACAGTTTTCAAAGAGATAACCCCTGAAGCCTTTTCTGGTTTTCTAACGGTCTGAATTATTTCCGGTTTTTTTGAGCTTGCCCTCGGCTTCCTGACCGGCCCGGCCACTGCCAAACAGACCCCTTAAACTGGATACTATGTCTTAACCGGAAAGAATATTCAGTTTGACTCTTGTTTCAGGACGTGTTAGCTTGGTTTTAGAGGGGAGTTACCGATTCTAAATTCAGGCTTATAGGCTTAGCGCTAAACGGAATTTCTCATAAATCATAAAACAAAGAGGGATACATCATGGGCAAGATGATTGCTTTATTGCTATTAATTCTTCTGGCTTTTGGGTCGATGGCTGGCTACCTGGTTCTTACCTCAAAGATTAATGCCGGGCAAAAGCAACTGACAGACGGTCAAAGGCAGCTCGAAGAAGGAAATTCAGCTCTGAAGGAGGGAAAAGCTAAGTTAGAGGCCGGCAAGCAAGAGCTGTCCGAGGGCAAAAAGGAGTATGAGCAGGCTAAAGACAATCCCTTACTGGTATTAGCTGACAAAGTGTTCAAGGGCGGAAAGGGTTTTGAGAACGCCAGAGATCAGATTGCCGAAGGAGATAAGCAGGTTGCCGAAGGAGAGGTGGCGGTTAGCAGCGGTGAAAAACGACTCGAGGCTGGTAAAATAGAGCTGAGCCGGGGAAAAGAACAGTTGAAGCTGGCCAGGGGTGCACGGATTGCCTGTGCTATTGGAGCGGTTGTTTTCGCGTCTCTATCAATTGTTCTCGGGTTCTACTGGAGGCGATCAATTGCAACGGTCTTCTCGCCAAAGAATCGCTGAGAGGGCGATTCCAGCGGAAGCGATATTGCGCGCTGTTTTAGAGGCGAGTTGGACAATACGGAGTTCCAATGGACAACCGAATTTCTTTATCAGCAACCGGCAGCGCTGATCGCCATCGCGCTGCTCGAGCTCATGGTCCCCGGGGCTGAGCCGGGGTACAGACCCGGTCGCAGGATAAGCCAGACGCACAATGAGCCGAGGCCAACGCAGATCATAAGCATACAACACTCCGGGGCTGCCTGCTCTCCTTTCAGCTGAAAAGCGGCTCCCTATCTGTTGTATGAAAACATTATTATGAGGTAGCATAAGATTTATGGCAGGACTGCTGAGTAAGAGCTACTCATTGATTATCGCTGCAGTAACTTCTACGTTAATAATTCTTCCCTTTGCAACGTTAAATTTGGCCAAACCAGGTTTTGTATGCGATTTGGCCATCGCAACCTCTCCATTCCGGCATTTCAGTTAGCTACCACAGCCATCCAACCTTTCATCGTTAACCTCAGCTTCTCCTCCCCTGCGCAGGCATACTCATCAGCCCGGTCCTCGGTGTATTCCCTAAGATACGAGGCAATGAGCCTGAACTGGAGGGAGAATGAACGAGGATGTGGGTAATTTTTCAATGACCAAGATGGGTAAATTTTAGATGGCCCTCGACGACCAATATTGTTAAATTTTCGATGACCCCTGACGGTATAAGCTCACCGCATGAAATACCACAACAGCCCGGCTCCTCCGGCTCTTCTCCCGGGTGGTTATCTCAATTTATCTGGAAATAGGTAAGTATCCCTCTTTCCCGAAAAGAAAAATCACCAGACCACGCCGTAGTCGTCGCCGTAGTTGCTGGAGCCGCCCCAGAAGGTGCGGTTTTTGTGGTCTAAGTAGATGGCGTTTATGGGACCGGAGGTGTATTTCTTGAAGGAAAGGCGGTAGCCCATCCGCTTGAGCTGCTCCCGCACTTCGGGCGGAGTTTTCTCGTTGAGTTCCAGTTTGCCGGGCGAGCAGTCGTGGTTGTCGAAGGAGTTGCGCATCTGATAGCTGGTGATGTTGGCCGCCTCGCAGGCCTGCTGCACGTTCATTCCAAACTCAACCACGTTCAGGAAAAACTGCAGCAGGTTCTGGTCCTGGGTGTCGCCGCCCTGAACGGCAAAAGCCAGAAAGGGTTTGCCGTCCTTCATGGCCAGCCCGGGGGTCAATGTCGCGCGCGGCCTTTTTCCCGGGGCAATGACGTTAAAGGGATTGTCTGCTTCATCCAGCACAAAGCTCTGGGCTCTCTGGCTCAGGGCGATGCCAGTTTTCCCGGCTATGACGCAGGGTATCCAGGCCCCGCTCGGCGTTAGCGAAACCACCCAGCCTTCCTCATCGGCCGCCTCGATGGAGGTTGTGCCCTGGAAGAAGCTTCGCTCCAGGCGGGCCTGGTCGGCTTCATCCTTAACCGTCCAGTTCTTATTGGTCCATTTTTCCAGGTAGTGCTTGAAGGGGTTGGTCTTACCCTCATATGGATACGGGTCACCGGGTTTTACGTCCGGGGCGTTGGCTTCCCAGTTGATGAGCTTGATGCGGTCGCGGGCGTATTCCTTGGAAAGCAGCCCCTTGATGGGTTCCTCGGGCGGAAAATACGGGTCGCCGTAATAAAAATCCCGGTCAGCAAAGGCCAGATTCATCACCTGGTAGAGAGTATGGATGTACTTGGTGCTGTTATATCCCATGGCCTTGAGGTCGAAGTTTTCCAGCATGTTGAGGGCCTGAAGCATGACCGGGCCCTGAACCCAGGTGTTGAGCTTGTAGACTTCAATGCCACGGTAGGTGGTCTTAACCGGCTCTTCCAGCAGGACCTTCCAGCGGTCTAGGTCTTCAAGGGTGATGAGCGCCCCGGCTTCTTTGCAGGCCGCCACAAAGTCGCGGGCAATGTCGCCGCGGTAAAAGCGATCATAAGCAGCGTAAAGAGCTTCACGGCGGTTCTTCCCGGACCGGAGTGCCTTCTCTTCCGCCTCGACAAGCTTTCTCAGCGTGGCAGCCAGGTCAGGTTGCTTGAAGACTTCGCCGGGCTGCGGGGCCTCCTTCTCCTCTCCGGGATGAGTGAGGAAAAGCACACGCGAGTATGGCCATTGCTTTAGCTTCGCTTTTTCGCGTTCGATGCGGTCGGACGTTTCCTTTTCCATCGGATAGCCTTCGGCCATCTGAATGGCCGGCTCCAGAACATCCTTTAGCCTCAGCCTTCCAAACTCAGCCAGCATGACTATCAGGGCACCCGGTGTGCCGGGCGTGATGGCCGAAAGCGGCCCGTCAGCCGGCGGGTATTTATATCCTTTTGATTTATAAAACTCGGGAGTGGCGCCGGTCGGAGCCACTCCGAGCCCGTTTATGGCGATAACCTTACCGGTCTTCGGTTGATAAATGAAACCCTGGGTCTCCCCGCCCCAGCTCAACACATCATGCATGGTGCAGACCGCAGCCAGCATGGCACAGGCCGCATCCACCGCGTTTCCGCCTTTCAGGTACATCATCGAGCCGGCCGTGGCAGCCATGGGCTTTCCGGTTATGGCTATCCAGTGCTTGCCGTGGAGCACCGGTTTTTCCGTCTTTTCCTGCCCGAAAACCATTCCAATCAGGACCGCGGCCAACGAAGACAGCAGCACAATCGCTGAAACCCAATAAAGCGATTTAAGGGAGATCATCGCAACCTCCTTCCTGTTTTCCATTTAATGCGAGTCCCTTATCTATTGCCAATGATACGCATGTAAAAATCGTCGATCCCAAAAAGCGCACAGCTATTTCTTACAATTTTTCCTGCCTATTTTTCAATCCTGAATTTGATGATTAAGGAAACTTGTCAAACCAAGGATGTAAAACAGAATAGGCGAAAAGGGCCGCTATTTAAGTCAAATATTTTTACATTCTACTTGACAAATATCTTAACATTTCTTAAATTATTCATATAAAGGGAAGCAATTCAAAACTAATAATACTTCGGTTGCATTTAAATTAATCAGCTTATGAGGCAAATAGATGATGAATTCAGTCAGCAAATTCATTAGAGAACTCAGGCTAAAAAACCACCTGAGCCAGGATTATGTAGCGGACTACCTGGGACTTTCCAGGCCAACCTATGTACTCATAGAGCAGGGTAAAAGGGAGCTAACGGTTACAGAGGCCAGGAAATTAGCTTCCCTCTTCGGGTTAACCTTAGAACAGCTCCTGGGCGGTACACCTTCAGGACCTAAGGTCGTCCTGGAAAAGGCAGAATCATATGGCCACACAGAAAAACCGGGCATAAGGATTGTCATGAAGCGGGCTAACGTTAAAAAGTTTAAGGAGGTTTTGCTTTACGTGCTGAACAAGATAGGCGCCCAGCCAAATATCGGGGAAACAGCTCTGTATAAGATCTTTTACTTCATAGATTTTGATTATTATGAGAAATACGAGGAGCAACTGACCGGGGCCCGCTACATCAGAAATCATCATGGTCCGACTCCCGTTGAGTTCAAGAACATAACCGAAGAAATGGAAAAGAACGGTGAAATCGAAAGCGTCAAGAGCAAGTATTTCCAGTATCCGCAGAAGAAATACCTGCCGCTCCGGGAACCTGACTTGAGGTTTCTATCGGCCCAGGAAATCAAGCATATAGACGAGGTCCTGGCCAGGCTGGCCGACAAAAACGCCCGAGAGCTCACAGAATATGCCCATAGCGACACTCCCTGGCTCGTCCACAGGGACGGCGAAATCATAAGTTACGAAACAGTTTTCTACCGCGACCACGAGCATTCGGTCAGAAATTACGAGGATGAACTTTAAAGAAACTCCAGAATTCCAGAGAAATTTTAAGCGCCTCAAGAAAAAATATCTCTCCCTCGATGAGGACTTAGCAGAATTTAAGAAAGTGGTTTCCGTTTTCCCTCTGGGTCGGGGCAAGCATTTTGCCGTGCTGACCGAGAAAGCTGGAGTTAAAATAGTCAAAGCCAGGCTTTTCTGCCGATACCTTAAGGGCGATTCCCTAAGGACTACTTATGCCTATTGCGAAGTCGAACAGTGGATTGAGTTTATAGAGCTCTATGCTAAAAATGAACAGGAGACAGAAAGCAGCTGGCTGATTGATTCCTATCTTAAATCTTTGTCAAAGGAAGTTTAATGTGCAGTAACAGGCTCAGGGAGAGGGCGGAAAGTCTCAAAAATGAAATCTTGGCGCTGAGCCTGGCACTCAAGGACCGGAGGACGCCGCTTCTGGCCAAGATTCTGATAGCAATTTCGGTTAGCTATGCCCTCAGCCCAATTGACCTGATTCCCGATTTTATCCCGGTTCTCGGCTACCTCGACGACCTCATCCTTCTGCCCGGTCTCATCGCCCTGGCCATTAAAATGATCCCCAGAGAAGTGCTGGAGGACTGCCGGGCCAGGGCCAGGGAACCCCGGCTCAATAAGAAGGCTGGCTGGATAGCCGCCGCCGTCATCCTCACCATCTGGATCCTGCTGGCGGTGGTAATCATACGCAGGATAACCTGCTAAAAGACTTGTAGATAATCGGAAATTAAAGCAAACCAGAGCTATTTTCCCGAATAAGCAGTCAATCAGCCAGCATCAACTTAATAACTTAACCTATTAGGCCGAGTTTCATGAACACATTCCAATGCTGGCCCTGGCCTTTCGATTTTGTCAACCATTGAAAAATCTGCCTTGAAATCTTAGAAGCATCCCCACCCCTTCCCTTTATAATATGAAAGGTCCTTTTCAAGTCATAAGTACGGTTCCACTTATCACCCGGCTCTATTTATCGCCCGGTTCTATTTATCTCAATACCACCGTCTTAATTTCATACGGCTTAAGCTTGCAGTTAACCGTCGCAGTTTTCGGGCTGAGCTGTGGACCCGGGCGCTCAATCAAGTCGGATTCGTAAACTTCCATTTCCTTGGGCAACTCCAGCTTAACTTCGGTTTCCTGGCCGAAGATCTCGTAAAGGCGCAGCACAAAGCCCGGACTGCCGTAGCCGGTTTCTTTCTTGAATGCTGTAAGGACCACGTTTGCTCGCGAAACTCGCAGGAATGATTTCACCGGCTCCAGGGTGCCGGGATGAATCATGGCCTGGTGGGCCCGGAGCGGGCTGTTAAATTCCATGGCCCGCCTGAAGCTCAGGCCTTCTTTCCAGGTTCCGCCGTGAGGATAGAGAGAATAAGCCAGCTCGTGAGATCCGCGGTCTGCTTCCGGGTCAGGATAGGTAGCCCCGCGGATAACAGACATCCGCATCACATTGTCCTTAACATCGAAGCCGTAGTGCGAATCATTTAGCAGGGAGAGGCCGGCCTGGCCCTGCCCATCACTCAGGTCAATCCACTTGATGGCCGGAACCTCGGTCCCGTCGGCCGGACGGTTAATGGCTCCGAAAGGAATTTCGAAGGTGGCCGCAGGTTTTTCCAGGGCTACCGGAAAAGCTGCCTTGACCATGACATTTCTTTCCTGCCAGTCGAGCCACATCCTGATATCAACACGGGGCAATCCGGCATAAAGCTGGACGTCCTGGACAAACTCAGAATTGCGAAATTGATGCCTGACCCTGATAGTGGCCCTTACCGGACCCTTCTCCACCAGCTCAACTGAAGTCCCCTTCTCGCCCAGCCTTTCAAGCGTGTCTTTGAGCCCGATTTCCCAGGCAGACATATTGGGCGGCTCATCGGCAATGGCTTCGAGCACATTTCCGGCTCCGGCCAGAAATTCCCGACCGAGCTTTTTATCATAAAGGCTTTTCCACCAGCCGGTCTTCTGGTCAAGCTCCAGCCTGATGAACTCATTCTCAAGGCCACTCTTTGAGGCTGATAATGAGGTTTTATACTTTGGGGCTGATTTAGCTTCCACTGCCCGGAACGTTTTATAGCCAAGGGAAGGTACATCCTTAGCGATAAATAGCAAAAGCACTTTTCTCCAGCTTTTATCGCAATCAGTCGTCGGCTCCTCACCTTTAATTTTTTCTACACTGACTACCTGGCTCGGGATTTCAGTCCCGGCAATGTCCAGGATTTTTATGCCTTGAACCGGCCGCGGAAACATCAGCTCCACTTCCACCGGCTCGCTTCTTTCCCAGGGCAGCGAGTTATAAACCACCAGCGGCCAGCCTTCGCCCCGCGTGTCAATAAGGTTGGAAATGGTTTCCAGGGAAAAATCCAGTGCCCGCCTGCCCCGGCCCTCGGCCTCACGGTAATAGCCCATCACCTCCTCATAAACCGGCCCGATGCTGCTGCCGTCCAGGATATCGTGGAACTGGTTCCGGAGCACAATCTTCCAGGCCTCGTCCAGGTCCCGGTCCGGGTAATAATCGCGAGCCCCGGTCAGCCGGGCCAGGCTGGAAAATTTCTCGGCTTCCAGGAGCAGGTTCTCCAGGCGCCGGTTGAATTTCTTGGTCTCGACCTGTGTGGTGTAGCAGCCGGGGAAGGCAAAATTAAGCTCCCGGCGTACCAGGGGATAATCGACCCTCAGCTTTTCAATCTTCCTGAAATAATTCTCAGGGTTGACAAATTCAAACCGCGGGTGATTCGGGTCGTTGCGGAACTTCAGTATGGCTTCCACGTCCGAATCCCTCGGCCCGCCGCCGTGGTCGCCTGCCCCGTAAAGCAGCATGAAGTCTTTAATCGGCGTGTTCTGATACGTCTTTAGCAGCAGATCCCTTACCCCGTTCTTTAAGTTCACCAGGTACCAGCCCGGCGGAACATAGGCCAGGAGCCGAGAGCCGTCCTGCCCTTCCCACCAGAAGGCAGCAGTATTCCCCGGGGCGCAACGCTCAAAAACATAATAATCAAGGCCGGCTTTTTTAAGGATCTGCGGCAACTGCCAGTTGTGGCCAAAAGAATCGGGATTCCAGCCCACCCTGACGTCCACTCCAAACTTATCCAGAAAATACCGCTTCCCGTAAAGAAGCTGGCGGGCCAGCGACTCGCCGTCGGGCATGTTCAAATCCGGCTCAACCCACATTCCGCCGACCGGAATCCAGGTGCCTTCCTTAACCTTCTTTTTTATTTCCTGGAAAAGGTCCGGGTATTTCTGCTCCATTGCTTCATAAATCGCGGCCTGGCTCTGGGCGAAGGTCAGCCCGGGCAGGCGCGCCATCTGCCGTAACGTTCCCCAGAAGGTCATCGGGCCCACCTCGTGCACTGATTCTTCCCACAGCCAGAGCCAGCTCAGGTCGATGTGGGCGTGGCCGATGAGCGAGGCGGTCAGCTCCCGCGGATTTACTTTCGGCGGTTCTTTTTTCTTTTCCTGGGCAGGCAGCCTCACAGCCAGGCAAGAAAAAAGGAAAGAAAACAGAACGAGGCCAGACAATAAACCCGGCCAAAAATTCCTTCCCGCACAATTTCCCTGTATTCGTCTTATTATTATTTTGTCCATGCTCCCCTCCAGTTTCTTACTAACACTTTATATCTATTCCGCATCTTTTATCAATTAAGCTGGATTAAAACATCATTAAATCCATTAAATCGATGGGTATTGTGTACGCCCCTGCCCTTAGGGGACCGATCTGTAAGCAGAGTGTCTGGAAAACACAAAAAAAGAAAAAAAACAAAAAAAACTCTTTCCAAAACTAATATATTAGATATGATATTTCTGCTGATATTTTATTCGGTCTTTGAAAATTTGAAAAATAGACCGGGCAAAATGGTCCCTAAAAGAATGATAATAAGATAATAAATGAAAAGCCTTTGATTACCATGGCAGCTTAAATTGCCTGGAAATCCATGTTAAATGACTGGCCTGAATTCCGGGTATTAAGGTTAAAACAGGTATTAGGGTTTAAGATTTATGACATGAACATAATCCCATGGAGGTTAATTATGAAATTCAATGCAGTGAAAAACTATTTTTCGGAAATGATTAAAAGCCATTTGATCTCTCCCCTTCCAATAATGTTCTTAATTTTTATAGTCCTTTCACTTTCGCTTCCCGTTTTCAGCCAGACCTTTGTCCAGCCCAAAGACGCGAAAGCCAGGGCCACCCAGGAAATGCTGGTCCGGGCCTGGCCGATTCCCCTGAATAAAGTCCGCCTCACCGGGGGCCCGCTGCTCAGAGCCCAGCAGTTAACGATGGATTACCTCTTAAAGCTCGAGCCCGACCGCATGCTGGCCCTTTACCGCAAGGTGGCCGGCCTGCAGCCCAAGGCTGAACCCTACGGCGGCTGGGACGGGCCCGGGCGCAACCTCAGCGGCCATATCGCCGGGCATTACCTCTCGGCGGTCAGCCTGATGTATGCCGCCACTGGCGATGTCCGCTTCAAGGAGCGGGCCGACTACATCGTCAGGGAATTCAAGGAAGTCCAGGACAAGAACGGCGACGGCTACCTGGTTGCCCTGGAGGGCGGGCGCAGGTGCTTCGAGGCCCTGGCCCGCGGTGAAATCAGGGCTGCCAGCTTTGACCTCAACGGCGAGTGGTCACCCTGGTACACCCTGCATAAAACCTATGCCGGGTTGCGCGACGCCTACCGGCTGACCGGAAACAAAACCGCCCTGGACATTGAAATTAAATTCGCAGCCTGGGCCGAGAAAGTCCTGTCCGGGCTCAACGAGTTCCAGCTCCAGCGCATGATGGATACCGAGTTCGGCGGCATGAACGAAATCCTGGTTGACCTCTATGCCGATACCGGCGATGCCCGCTGGCTGAAGCTGGCCGATAAATTCAATCACAAGATTTTCGTCGAGCCCCTGGCCCGGCACCAGGACATCCTGGCCGGCACCCATGGCAACACCCAGATTCCCAAGGTCATTGGCCACACCGAACGTTACTTGTTTACCGGTAAGGCTGATGACCTGATGGCTGCCGGCTTTTTCTTCGACCGCGTGGCCAATCACCACAGCTATGCTACCGGCGGAAATGGCATGAATGAATATTTCGGGCCGGCCGAGGAGCTGGCTCACCGGGTCGACGGCCGAACCGCTGAAAGCTGCAACGTTTACAACATGCTCAAGCTCGGGCGATTGCTCTTCGCCCTGGCCCCTGAAGCCCATTACGCCGACTTCATGGAGAGAGCCCTTTTCAACCACGTGCTGGGCTCAATCGACCCGGAAGACGGCCGCATGTGCTACATGGTGCCGGTCGGCCGGGCCGTGCAGCGTGAATACCAGGACATGTTCCGGAGCTTCACCTGCTGCGTGGGCTCGGGCATGGAAAACCACGCCCTCCACGGACTGGGGATTTATTACGAGAACAGGAACAACCTGTGGATAAACCTTTACGTTCCATCCAGGGCCCAGGCCGACCTGCTCGGCGCTAAAATTGAGCAGGAAACAGATTTCCCCGAGGGTGAGAAGGCGACCATAAAAATTTCCCCCGGCGCGCCAAAGGAATTCACCGTTTACCTGCGTCGCCCCTGGTGGGCCGGGAAGGGCTTCTCGGTTAAAATAAACGGCCAGGAGCTTCCGGCCGAAGCGCTTCTCCCCAGGTCATCAGCCGAAAATGTCCAGTATGCCCAGGCCATAAAGGACAGGAGCAGGTTTGGCTATTTCATCGAAATCAAACGTCAGTGGAAAGCGGGCGATGTCATCGAAGTTAACCTGCCCAAATCGCTCTACCTCGAGCCGGCTGCCGGTGACGAGAGGATAGTGGCCATCATGTGGGGACCGCTGGTCCTGGCCGGCGACCTCGGCCCGGAAAGAAGGTGGAGCCGCCGGGAAGAGGAACAGGATGAAGTCCGGCCGGTAGCCGTCAGCCGCGATTATCCGCAGCTCGTTGCCTCGCCGCGCCCGGTAAGCGAATGGGTAAAGGCGGTGGCCGAAAAGCCCGGGCATTTTGTCATCTCCGGGGTGGCCAGGAAATTGCAGGAACCGGACAAGGCCCATGAGGTTGAACTCGTGCCCTTCTACCGGTTGCACCGCCGGCTCTATTCCGGCTACTGGGATTACATCGACCAGGCCGAATTTCAGAAAAGGGTAGCGGATTATAAAGCCGAAACAGAAAGGCTAAAAAGATTGGAAGAAGCGACGGTGGTCAAAGTCCAGCTCGGCGACCAGAAACAGGAAAAGGATTTCAATTTCCAGGCCGGGGAAAACATCAACGCCCAGCGGGTGCTGGGGCGCGGCAGCCGGCGCGGGCGCACCTGGTTTTCGGTGGACTTGCCGCTCCAGGGACTGGCCCAATCGCTACTGCACATCACCTATTATTCCGAAGAACGGATGAGGCCGTGCCGCTTCACCGTTTCCGTGGACGGGGAGCAGTTGGCCACCGAAGAAATCACCCGCACCCCGACACCGAAGTTCCTCGAAAAAGAATACCGGTTGCCGGACAATCTCCTCAGGGGAAAGAGCAAGGTCACGGTGAAATTCCAGGCCGAAGCCGGCAGCGAAATCGCCCCGGTGGTCATGCTCCGCCTCCTGAAATAGGATAGTTCATTCTTAATTACAAGGGGGGACACCTTCTTGTGTCCCCCTCTTTCTCGGCGCCTTTTATGGTTTTTCGCAATCAGTATTGGTAGAGTGGGCTCGATTTAAAAGAACCCTTTCTATTTTATTAATCATTTTTCCAACCATTAGCCAGCTCTTATTAATTGATCATTTCTTGACATAAATTGCGGGGGCGGGATACTATGGCGGCATAATGAAACACTTCATATCTTAAGGGAGGGAAATTTTGTCGCCACTAAGAATGTTTCCCTCCTTCAGGAAGGAGGTCCGATGTTAAACCGTCGCGAATTTTTAAGAAGCTGCGCCGCCGGAGTCGGCCTGGCCGCCATTACCCCGGAAGAGTCCCTGGAACGCATCATGTCCCTGGGCAGCGCCACCGCCGGCCTGAGCCCGGAAGAGGTGGCCACAGACGAAGATTTCTGGTTCCAGGTGCGGATGGCCTTTACCGAAGACCGCAACATCATCAACCTTAACCAGGGCACCATCCAGCCCGGGCTGCGAATCGTTCAGGATGCCGTCCGGCGCCACAGCGAATTCTCGGGCAACGCCGGCTGGCACTCTATGGCTGTCCTCAACAAAGAAATTGAAAGCTGCCGCCGCCGGCTCGGAAATCATCTTGGCTGCGACCCGGAAGAGCTGGTCATCTGCCGCGGCGGAAGCGAAGCCGGCCAGATCGTGCTTCTGGGCCTTGACTTCAAGCGCGGGGATGAAGTCATAACGACCAACCAGGATTACCCTCGGTTGATCGCCGCCCTCCGGCAGCGTGAGAAGCGCGAAGGCATCGTGCTGAAGATGGTCAAGCTGCCGGCCCCGCCAGTTCCGCTCGATCAGTTTTACAACCTGGTGGTCGAACAGGTCACGCCACGCACCAGGGCCATCCTGGTCTGCCATCTCACTCACTACACCGGGCAGATGGCTCCGGTCCGCCGCCTGGCCGAGTTCTGCCGTTCTAAGGGAATTGAGCTCGTGGTCGACGGCGCCCATGGCTTCATGCATTTCCCGTTCAAGCTGGCCGACCTGGGCTGCGATTACTACACGGCCAGCCTGCACAAGTGGACCATGGCTCCTCCTGGAAACGGGATGGTTCGCATTCCGAGGGACCGCATTCCGAAGCTCTGGCCGCTGACTCCGCCCTGGACCGACACCCCCAACGACATCCGTCGCTTCGAAGATGTTGGCACCCGCTCGCCGGCTAACCGGGTGGCCATCGCCGAAGCCCTAACCTTCAACGAAGGGATCGGCATAGAGCGCAAGGCGGCTCGCCTCAGATATCTTAAAGACCGCTGGGCCAACAGGTTGAAGCAGTATCCACAGGTCAGGTTCTACACCAGCCTGGACCCGGCTGAATCCTGCGGCCTGGCCACCTTCGGAATTCAGGGAATCGATATGGCCAAACTGACTGAGTACCTCCTCGACAAGCACGGCATCGTGGTCTCTCACATAACCCACCCGGATGGCCTGGTAGACGGGATCAGGGTGGTGGTCAACGTTTCCCTCTCGGTCAAAGAGATCGATTACTTCGCCGACGTGGTGGAAGAGGTAATCAAGAAGGGCAAAATCACCTGAAAAAAGGGAACACAATACTCATTTCCCAATTTTTCAAGCCTTTTGCCCGTGATGCTTAATCTTTTTTTCTTGGCCTGTAAAGCTTTGCATAAAAACAGATACACGAAATCATGTCCCCGATTGTAGTTCCCGATAGTTATTAACATCGTTTCGGCCTGAGTGTAAAAAGGAGATGAAAGGCGAGGGGTCATGGACATATCAAAATACTCACTCGGAGATTTATTGCTCACCGCTCTGAAGAGCGAAATTGAGGCCAGGGACTTTTACCAGAGCCTGGCCGGGCCGATCGAGAATTATTTTCTCAAGGACCGGATAATGTTTCTCTCGGCCGAGGAAGAAAAGCACAGGCAGGCCGTGGAGAACATGTACCATCAGCAGTTCCCGGGGCAGAAACTGGTTCTCCCTGAAAAGAGCCCGGTCCCGCTGCCAGAACTAAAACTGGAAAAAGAGACCATGCCGGTCAGCGAAGTCTTCTTTGTGGCCATGCGGGCCGAAAAGGCCGCCCATGATTTCTACCTGGAAATTTCCCGTCATTTCCAGCCCGAATCAGAACAGCATAAGCTTCTGCACTACATCGCTTCCATGGAAATGGGCCATTATCACCTGCTGAACCTGGAACGGGAGAATGCCCTGCGCACCGAAGACTTTGAGGTCACCCTGCCCATGGTCCACGTCGGCCCTTAGTTATAAAGGGAGATACAATACAGATTTCCTGATTTATTAAATTATTACCTCAAACCTTTATAAATCCCGCGTGTTTCCATTTGCACTTGATTCATAACGCCTATCATATTGTCGGGAGTCCGTGATCCTATGACTACCAGGTTTCGGTAGTTCTGATTTAGGCGGTGTCGCTCTTCCAATAATTTATACATATTGAACAATAAAGAATATTGACACCAAAAAGGAACGCCAGGGCAAAATCTAAAAATATTGGGAAAACAGAGTCAAACGTTAATCTGCCACCGGATAAAATTGATGTGCATAATCAAAGGGAGTCCATATTTCATTAAAACGCTGGACTAAATTTCCCCTTCGGCGCTTCAGCCAGTCGAAGGAGCTTTAGCCGTTGAGATTCAAAAAGTAAAAGTCAGGCCGGCGCTCAGGTAATGCAGCAGGGAAAAACTATAAACCTCTTCCACATCGGCCCCGCCCTCCAGAATTCGGTAGCCGAACTTGAGGGAGAGGTTATCCCTGACCTTCCATTGAAGCGCCAGCAAGAAATCTTCGGCCCGACCCTGCTTGGCCACGGCCCCGTCGCCTTCCAGCAACAGGCCCCACCTGTCGTGGAACTGCCAGAAAACACGTAGATTGATGAGAGGAACAAAGCCAACGTTGGTCTTGGTCGAGGAAAGTCCGCCGCCTTCAATCTTAATGGCCGCGTCCCTTATTTTAGCCGTCAGGCCGACTCCCACCTGCCACCTGCCTTTACGGACAAAATCATAGCGATAGGTCAGGCGGTAGGAATTGAACTTGTAGCGGCCGGTGAGTGGTGTACCCGCCGGAAAAAGCTCCTCATAGAAAAATAGCGGGCGGTCAAGGCTGCCCGCAGCCTTTAGAGTCAACGGCGCAAACAGAACCGAAATGGTATGCCTGGACTTCCACTGATAGCCAGCCCGAAAGCGGAAAAAGTAGGCGGCGTCGGTCTTCAGCTCTTCTGAGAGCGAGAAGCGGGTCCCGGTATCACCGGGAATGGCTACATCATTGTAGCCGCTCAGAACCGCTCCATTCTCCAGGTCTACAAACCACTGTCCGAAAGACAGGCGAACAGTCCCCAAAAGCATCGCCCCGGCCAATAGTATAAAAACGATTCCCTTTTTCATTCGACTAGTTCCTTTCTTGCTGATCTTGATTAATATCCATTATAGCCGACTCGTTTCTAATAAGATAGAGTCAGAATGGTTAAAAAACTAATCGCCAACCACGCGGGCCTGCTAATCCTTACGTTTATTGAAGGTAAGGCTTTATAAGAGCAAGAACGGGACTATGACACGGCAAAGCTGCGACTCTTGGACGGCAGGACAGCAGTAACCCCCTCCTCCCAAAAAGTAATGCTCATCATACTTTTTAGGAACTAATAAATAAAAAATTCTTTCCGGCACAAGCCAGGGTCAGTTTCCAGAAAATAAAGATGTTATGTTGCCATCAAAAAGAATATAATCATTCCATAAATGAAAAATCGTGGAGGAATAATCGTGTTCAACAAAAAGAGCTTTCTGTTTTCTTTCTGCCTTTTATTTCTGATGCTGGTCGTCTCCGCCCTGGCCATAAATACCAGGGACACTGCCATGCTCAACCGTCCGGCCGTTGGCACAGATAAAATTGCCTTCGTCTATGCCGGAAACCTGTGGACGGCCGACCTGGACGGCAAAAATCCGCGTCAGCTGACCGTAGAAGCCGAAGTGGTTGGCCTGCCCGTTTTCTCCCCCGACGGGAAATGGCTTGCTTTTAGCGCCCAGCGCGACGGGAACATCGACGTTTACCTCATTCCCTCTGAAGGCGGCCAGTCCCGGCGCCTGACTTGGCACCCGGGACAGGATGTGGTCCAGGACTTCAGCCCCTGCGGAAAATACATATACTTTACTTCCACCCGTAACGCCTCCACCCGTGGCACCAGCAATCTATTTGTGATTTCTATAGACGGCGGCTTCCCGGAACAGCTCCCCATTCCCTATGTCTACCGGGCCAGGGTCTCGCCGAGCGGCCAGCTCATCGCCTACAATCATTTCCCCGATGCCTTCCGCCAGTGGAAGAACTACCGCGGCGGCCGGAACTCCATCATCGCCATCTACGACCGGAAGAATAACACCGTGGAAAAAATCCCGCAGCCCGAGGGACGCTGTAACGACATCGACCCGGTCTGGTCGGAAGACCGGCTCTTCTTCCTGTCTGACCGCAACGGCGAATTCAACCTGTTCAGCTACGACCTGAAATCGAAGGAAATAAAGCAGCTCACCAGGTATTCCGATTTTCCGATCATCGATGCCTCCGGGAACAAAGACAGGATAATCTACGAACAGGCCGGTTATCTTCATCTTTTCGACCCCAAGAGCGAGCGAAGCCAGCGCCTGGTCGTCGGCATCTCCACTGACCTCATCGAACTGCGCGAACGCTTTGCCAAAGGCGCCCGCTGGATTCGAAATGCCGACCTGTCGCCCTCCGGGGCCCGGGCGGTCTTTGAGTTCCGCGGCGAAATCGTAACCTTGCCGGCTGAAAAAGGCGACTACCGCAACCTGACCCAGACCCTGGCCGTTCACGAGCGAAACCCCATCTGGTCCCCGGACGGCAAGACCATAGCATATTTCTCCGACGAATCGGGCGAATATGAACTTCACCTCCGCGCCCAGGACGGGAAGGGCCCGGTCCGAAAGTTCAAGCTGCCCGGGGCCGGTTTTTACGGCTCGGCCGTCTGGTCGCCCGACAGCCAGAAAATCGCCTTCGCCGATAATTCACTGACTCTGTTCTGGCTCGACCTCAAGACCGGAGCTATCAAGAAAATCGCTTCTGAATATCTCTACGGTCCCGGCCGCCTGAGCGAAATGCACGCCGACTGGTCCCCCGATTCCAGGTGGATAACCTACACCCTGACCACCCAGACCTACATCCAGAAGGTCTATGTCTATTCGCTGGAAAAAGATAAATCGTTTGCCATCACCGACGGCCTGAGCGAAGTGGCCGAGCCCCGCTTCGACCCCAGCGGCAATTACCTCTATTTCCTGGCCTCGACCGACGCCGGGCCGGTCAAGCAGTGGTTTGACATGTCCAACGCCGACCTCAGGGCCAGCTACTCCATCTACCTGGCCGTCCTGAAAAAGGACCTGCCCAACCCGCTGGCCAGAGAGAGCGACGAGGAAAAAGCGGCCGAAAAGAAAGAGAATGCGACAGCTCTTGCAGAAAAACCGGCCACATCGACCCAGAAACCCGCAGCCGCATCGTCAACATCGGCCAAGCCAGAAAAACCCGAAGCAAAGGCTGCCGGAACGACCATCGATTTTGAAGGCCTGGAGTACCGCATAGTGGCCATTCCCGTCCCACCGGGCAATTACTCCAGCCTGCAGGTCGGGGAGGCTGGAAACATCTATTATCTGGAATTCCCCACCCTGCCCATCGGGGCCATGTTCTCCCCGGGGGCGCGCAGTGCCAAGCTTCACAAGTTCGACCTCAAGAGCCGTAAAGACGAAGTGATCATGGAAGGCCTGAGCAATTACCTCCTATCCTCCGACCACAAGAAAATCCTCTACGTGGCCCAGAACACCTGGGGTATCACCAACCTCGGCGGAAAGATCCAGGTGGGCCAGGGAAAGATCAACGTCGATTCCATCGAGGTTAAAGTCGACCCGCTTAAGGAATGGCCCCAGATTTTTTACGAGGCCTGGAAAATAAACCGCGATTTCTTCTACGACCCCAACATGCACGGCTGCGACTGGCCGGCGATGAAAGCCAAGTACGAAAAGTTCCTGCCCGAACTTTCCTGCCGCGACGACCTCAACCGGGTCATCATGTGGATGTGCAGCGAGCTGGCCGTCGGCCATCACCGGGGCGGTGGCGGGGACACGCCGTATGAGCGAAAGAGTGTCCAGGTGGGCCTGCTGGGCGCGGACTTCGAAATTGCCAACGGCCGCTACCGCTTCAAGAAGGTCTATGGCGGGCTGAACTGGAACCCCGAGCTGCGCTCTCCTCTGACCGAACCGGGTGTCAATGTAAAGGCCGGCGAATACCTGCTGGCGGTGGAAGGCAAGGAGCTTGTTCCGCCCGATAATCTATTCAAGTACTTTGAAAATAAAGCTGAGAAGATCATGGAGATTACCGTTGGGCCCAGCCCGGACGCCAAGGGCTCGAGGACCGTCCAGGTGGTGCCGGTGGCCGACGATTATGGCCTGCGCAACCGCGACTGGGTGGAAGGCAACCTGAAGAGGGTGGAAGAAGCCACCGGCGGTCGCGTGGCCTACGTCTATGTGCCCAACACCTCGACCCAGGGCTACGTCTACTTCAGGCGGTATTTCTTCCCGCAGGCCTACAAGGACGCCATCATCGTGGACGAGCGATTTAACGGCGGCGGCTCGGTGGCCGATTACTATATCGACTGGCTGAGCAAACCGTTCATCGCCATGTGGGCCATGCGTTACGGGGCCGACCTGAAAACCCCGAGCGCCTCCATCCAGGGTCCGAAGGTGATGTTGATAAACGAGATGGCCGGCTCGGGCGGGGACCTGCTGCCCTGGATGTTCCGGCACTTCAAGCTCGGTCCGCTGGTCGGAAAGCGCACCTGGGGCGGCCTGGTCGGGGTGCTGGGCTTTCCGGTGCTGATGGACGGCGGTAGCATCACCGCGCCCAACCTGGCCTTCTGGACTGAAGAAGAAGGCTTCGGAGTGGAGAACGTGGGCGTGCCCCCGGACATTGATGTCGAAATAACGCCGGCTGACTACGCCGCCGGCCGCGACCCGCAGCTGGAGAAAGCCATCGAAGTCATCATGGACCTGCTGAAGAAGAACCCGCCCAAGAAGATGCAGCGACCGCCCTATCCGGTCCGGGTCAGGAAATAAAACCGCGGCGTCGGGGATTGTAAATGGTTTGGTGAGCAGCCGGCCCTGGAGGTCGGCTGCTCATTATGTCAGAATAAATTAAGGATAAAATTCAGAAGCACCGGAGAATAGAGTCTGCCCCAGCCGGCTGATGACGGCCGCTGGCAACCGGTTCGGGCTCCGGCCGGAGGCAGCCCCGGATAGCAGGAGATGTGGTCAGGCTTTGGCTTAAGGTTTAAAACCTGAAGGGAGCCCTGAGTAGCCAACGGCCCGACGGTCGGGCTTTATCAATCGGCCCAAATCTGTTATAAATGCCTGAAGCCTGCTCCGGCAGGCCAAATCCAAGAGCACAGAAGAGAGCAGAAATTCGCAACATGATGCCAGCCCAGGAGCCACAACCTTGACCATTCCTGTCATACTCGGCCTGATTGCTTCGGGTTTTATCCTGAAGCGGTTTCTTCGCCGGGAATGGATTTTTAATTTTATCGGCATTCTGGCCAATGACATTCTGCTGAGTTTTTTCGTCCTGGCCAGCCTGGCCGGGAAGAGCCTGGAATACCTGGCCGGGCTGAGCCCGGTATTTTTCTACGTGGCGGCCGTGGTAGCCATCTGCCTGGCCTGGTCTTATCTCTACGGGCGCCAGTTCATCAGAGATGACCGGGGCTGGAGGGGAGCCCTGATGGTCCTGTCAATATTTCCAAACACGGCTGCCCTGGGCTTCCCGCTGGT
>JABLWX010000047.1 GCA_013178315.1 Candidatus Aminicenantota bacterium | reverse complement strand
CGCGGCTGGTTAAGGCCCTCTATGAACTTCCGGGTTCCCTCATCAAAATGAGAGCGGGAGGCGACCACCGCCAGGCCCGGTTCATCCAGGGAAAACTCGGCGGCCTGAAGCCTGACCTTTTTTCCCAGAGCCATGTTCACCTTATCTTTATGATCCTCCGGCATGCCACTGTTCCCCCTTTTACCAGTGGCGGTATCCCCTACAATCTTGTAAGCGCCTTCTCCCCTGACAGCGTAATAGAATAAGCCCTTGCAGGGCACGGAAATAAAGCCAGCTACCGGCTGCCCGCGGTGAATCAGGGCCAGGTTAACTGTGAACTCTCCGTTCCGGCTTAGAAATTCTTTGGTGCCGTCCAGCGGGTCGAGCAACCAGCAGTATTCGTAATTGTGGCGAATTTCGTATGGAATCTGGCGGTTTTCTTCGGAAATCAGGGGGATATCGGGGAAAAGCTGCCTGAGCCCCTCGGCAATGATGCGGTTGGAAATCCGGTCGGCTTCGGTGACCGGGGTCCGATCTTCCTTCAGGCTGACATTCCAATCGCCTTCTAACCGGGCATAGACTCTAAGGATTTCTTCACCGGCCCGGTGGATCAGCTCCATTAAATCCGGCAATTGCTTGCTGCTAAAAATATCAGACACACCACCTATTTACCATATTTTTAACGGGGGACACAATACTCATTCACCCTATTTGTTTGCCTGTGGGAACGATTCCCACTGGACAATCATCTGATGCTGGCTTCTCCATTTAAGAGTTCGTCGGGTTCTTTACAAAATTATCCAATTAAGCAAATCTACGCAAAGATTACTTGCTCGAGAAATTAGGGAATGAGTATTGTGTCCCCCGTTCACCACCAGTAGCCCTGGACGTCCAGGTTGGTTAGACCCAGGCTGCGGGCGTGTTCCACCACTTCTCGGTACTCGGACCTGGTTATGCTCCGGGCAATCTGGGGAAATTCCCGGGCCCGGTAGACCGGCTGGTACTGGGACATGAGGTTAATGTAGGTATCTTTGGGCAAGTTTTCGGCTATCCAGGTCAGTATTTCCCTGGACCCAGCCAGCCGGTTGGGCAACACCAGGTGCCTGATCATCAGGCCCCGGTACATCAAACCGTTGGCCGCAGGCCTGGCCACGCCCACCTGCCGGTTCATTTCCAGCATGGCTTTCCGGGCCACCTCCGGATAGGTCCTGGCCCCGGATGATAACCTGGAAGCCACCGACGGGTTCCAGTATTTGAAATCCGGCAGGTAAATGTCCACCACCCCGTCCAGGTACTTCAGGATTTCTTCCTTTTCCCAGCCGTGGGTGTTATAAACCACGGGCAACCGCAAGCCCCGGCTGGCTGCGATATCCAGGGCCAGCAGTATGTGGGGCAAATAGTGAGTCGGCGTTACCAGGTTAATGTTATGGCAGCCGATTCTCTGCAGCTCCAGCATCATGCCGGCCATCTCTTCCAGGCTTCGATGCTTCCCGGCCCCGCCCTGGCTTATTTCCCAGTTGATGCAGTACACGCATTTAAGGCTGCAGTTGGAAAGGAAAATTGTCCCCGATCCACCCTGGCCCACCAGCGGCCTTTCCTCGCCAAAATGGGGATGGAAAGCCGAAATCTTCAGCCGGTAATCGGAGTGGCAATCACCCTTGATGCCCTTAAAGCGATCTTTTTTACATTCCCGCGGGCAGAGCCGGCATTCCTTCATGATTTCCCAGAGCTCCTGGCCGCGCCTTTTTAACTCGCCGTTTTGATGGAGCTTGAGGTAGGCCGGTTCAAACCTGTTATCGCCCATGCCCGCTCCCTGGAAATCCATACCACAAGAGCTGTCCTGGCCTAACCGACCAACGCCTGGAGACAGGCTCTTGATCGAGCCCAATAAACCGGCGCCCAGGCAGACCAGACCTCCCAGGACAAAGCGGCGCCGGCTGCATCTTGCAGTTAAATCCATCATATTGCCCGGAACTCACCTCTTTAAATATAAGTTCCTCAACCGGACCTGGCAAGACAGGATGGGTAGTTTTCACTCGATTTTTGCCTTGTGCCCAACTTTTGTGCAGGCCGACAGAATCGCCAATTGCGACCTGGTGCTCAGGTCAGGCTCCAGCTACAACTGCAGTTCCGATCCGGGAAGCCGTGCAAGTTCTAAAAACCTGGCCTGGCATAACTCTTCACCACATAAAATTATGGCCTCCCTCAGGTCTGATTTGATGGTCATTTTGCGGGCTTATTTCTCAATATTTTTTATTTTTTTAGGACCATCTTAAGCCAATAATTCTTCTTGACCTTTGGCCCGTTTCTATAATAAGCAATATATGAACAGGAGGTCCAAAATGAGTGAAAAAGAAATCAAAACTGATAAACTATCGACTCCCCTGAGCCGGCGTGAATTCCTGGGCAAAACGGCGGCTTCAGCCGCCGGCCTGATGGTCGTCCCCAGGCACGTCATCGGCGGCCAGAAGGACAAGAAGAAAAAGGCTCCCAGCGATACCCTGAACATCGGCTGCGTTGGTGTCGGCGGCAAGGGATTTTCCGACGTCCAGTCGGTCAGCAGCGAAAACATAGTGGCCCTGTGCGACGTGGACGCCACCATTATGGAAAAGTTCCTGACCTCCGACCAGCATCTTCCCGAGCACAAGGCGAAATATGAAAAAGCTCACATATACCGCGATTTCCGGGAAATGCTGGAAAGGGAAAAATCCCTGGACGCCATCACGGTCAGTACTCCCGACCACACCCACGCCGTGGTGGCCATGATGGCCATGAAAATGGGCAAGCACGTTTTCGTCCAGAAGCCGCTTACCCACACGGTCAAGGAAGCGCGACTGCTGCGACAGGAAGCCGAGAAAAGAAATCTGGTCACCCAGATGGGCAACCAGGGTCATTCCAAGGAAGGAGCTCGTCTGGTCTGTGAATGGATCTGGGACGGGGCCATTGGCCCGGTGCGCGAAGTCCATGTCTGGACCAACCGCCCCATCTGGCCCCAGGCCATCGATGCCCCCAAGGAAATCCCGTCCTGCCCGCCCAGCCTGTCCTGGGACCTTTGGCTGGGGCCGGCCCAGTGGCGTCCTTATCATCCTGCCTACTGCCCCTTTGTCTGGCGAGGCTGGTGGGATTTTGGAACAGGAGCCCTGGGCGACATGGGCGCCCACCTCATCGACCAGCCTTTCTGGGCCCTGAAACTCGGCGCTCCGGTCCGCATCCAGGCCAGCTCAACCAAGTTTACCAAGGATTCTTACCCCCTGGCCGAAATCGTCACCTACGAATTCCCGGAGAGGGAAGGAATGCCCCCGGTAAAACTCATCTGGTACGATGGTGGCCTGATGCCTCCACGGCCCAAAGAGCTGCCCAAGGGTCGCCGGCTGGGTGACGAGGGTGGCGGCTGCCTGTTTGTCGGAGACAAGGGAATGCTGGTCTGCAGCACCTACGGTGAAAACCCGCGCCTTTTGCCCGATGAGCTGATGCGCGACTACAAGCGTCCCGAGAAGACCATCCCCCGTTCGCCCGGAATCCACGAGGAATGGATTGCCGCCATCAAGGAAGGAAAAAAATCCACGACCGACTTTTCCTATTCCGGGCCGCTGACAGAGATGATGCTCCTTGGGAATATTGCCCTCCGTTTCAAGGATGACAACGTGGTGCTGGAATGGGACAGCCAGAACTTCCAGTTCACCAACCTGCCGGAGGCCAATGAATTTCTTCACAAGGTATACCGCTCCGGATGGGAGCTTTAGGACAGATGAAAAGCTGATAAGCCTGGGTCTCGGAAGCAAAAGAAAGCCGGGCTGAAGCGAAAGAGAGCCGGGAACTCCCGACCCAATCGCAGGCCGGGAGAAGCCGGCCTGAGAATTCGGTTGAAAAGTGGGAGTAGGATTTCCGGAAGATCGAATTTGACTCCAATCCGCAGCCCGGGTCGGAGAGGATAGGCAGAAGTCAAGTCTGGAATGATTGGGAAAGGAACCGAGCCTGCAGGCTCGAAAAAGTTTCTGATTCCAGGCCTGTTAAGGATAAATTGGACTCGACGGCTGAGGAGGTAATGATGAAAACAAGAAATCACCTAATTTCTATTGGTCTGTCATTGTTAATTCTGCCAATGCTCCTGTCTACCTTGCTGGCCGGTTGCGATTCAAACTCCAGGCAGGCTCTCGACCAGTGGGCCATCCACGACCCGAATCGACCGCTGCCGCCGGTGGTCATACCGGGTCCACCGTTGCCGCCGGTTCCTCCGCCCTCAGATGCCATCATCCTGTTTGACGGTGAGCACCTTTTCAACTGGGTGGATGCCAAGGGCGATCCGGCCCGCTGGAAGGTCGAGGGCGACTACATGGAAGTCGTTCCCAAGACTGGAAATATCCAGACCAAGCACGGCTTCGGAAGCTGCCAGCTTCACATAGAGTGGATGGCACCGGTGCCGGCCGGCGGGGAAGGCCAGGACCGGGGCAACAGCGGTGTTTTCCTGATGGGGTTGTACGAAGTCCAGGTCCTGGATTCCTTTGAGAACAAGACCTACGCCGACGGCATGGCCGGGGCCATCTACGGTCAGTATCCTCCGCTGGTCAACGCCTGTCGCAAGCCGGGCGAATGGCAGACATATGATATTATTTTCTATGCCCCGAAATTTGACGCCGAGGGCAAGCTCCTGGAGCCGGCCAGGATGACGGTCTTACATAACGGGATTCTAATCCATCACAACGCCGAACTGACCGGGCCGACTGCCCACAAGGCCCGGCCACCTTATAAAGCGCACGCCTCCAGGCTCCCCTTGATGCTCCAGGACCACAGCCACCCGGTCAGGTTCCGAAACATTTGGCTTCGCGAACTCGAGTGATCGCAGCGTTGTTTATAGTCCTCGTATAAAGTCATTGCTTCCTTCAGGGTTCATTTATATCAAGGCGTGAGGGTCAGAGACCAGACCTGAGGCTATCAGGCAGAGATCGCTTCGCCGTTATGGCCAGCGAGCCAGAACGTGCGAACAAAAGCTCCAGCAGCTCTGTTTTATCTCAGCATCTTAAAAAACCACCGGAACCAGGTGAGATAATTGATATTATCAGGAACGGGTTGAATTCTCCTTTATAAATTGTCCTGTAAGTCAGGCCAACGAAAGCCCCTCCCCATATTCCTGCTTCGAAGGGATCATATTCCCGGGCCGGGTCTGCTAAGAGCGCAAGTGCATCCTGAACCACTCGCCCATCCTGCCCTACCAACCTGAGTTCAAGAGGTTGTATTGCCAAACTGAAAGTGTTAGAATTTTTTGGGGAGGGGAAAATTTTTTGTCGCTCATCGGCAAGAGTATCGGACATATCCGCATCGAGGAGTTTATCGGGCACGGCGGTATGGGAGATGTCTACCTGGGGTTTGACGAAACCCTGCAGCGCAAGGTGGCCGTCAAGTCTATTGCTGCCAGAGGCCTGCCCAGTCCTCACGCCAAATCTCGATTCCTGCGAGAGGCCCGGGCCCTGTCCCACCTCGACCATCCCCACATCTGCAAGATTTACGACCTGGTGGAGAGCGAAGGGGCTGCTTTCCTCATCCTCGAGTTCATCGAGGGCCGGACACTGGCCCAGGCTCTAAGGGAGGGCCTTCCCAAGCCCGAGAAACTTCGCATCGCTCTGGAGATCGCCAGGGTGCTCGAGGTGGCCCACGCCAAGGGTATTGTCCACCGCGACCTTAAGCCATCCAACATCAAGCTGACTCCCGAAGGAGAGGTCAAGGTCCTGGATTTCGGCCTGGCAAGATTTCTCGGTCATCCCGCCGCTGGTCACGCCCCGGAAGATGTCCTCAAAGAGCCCGGCCTCGGGGATGAAAGCCCGGCTACACCGCTCCCCACTGAGCTCGCTCCAGGCCAGACTCTCTCCCTCGAAACACCGGGACGCTCGACCTCCCTTATCTCCGACCTCCTCTCTGATTCCATGCCCACCGAGCAGGGAGCGATTATGGGCACACCCGGCTACATGAGCCCAGAGCAGGCCCGCGGCGATCGGGCCACTCCGGCCAGCGATATGTATTCTTTTGGACTCATCCTCCAGGAGTTATTTACCGGACGTCCAGCCCGCGACGGCGGCGATCGGGAGCGCCTCTATGAAGCAGCCCGCAAAGGGCTTACTGTTCCGGTGACCGGCCTGCCCGCCGACCTGACAACCCTTATAAATCGATTAAAGTCTCCCAGCCCGGCAGCTCGCCCGACTGCGGTAGAGACGGTCGAGCGCCTGGTTCGCATCCAGGGAAAACCACGTCGTCGCCTCCGTCGAGCCCTGGCCAGCGGTATTGCCCTGGCTTTCTTGCTGGCCGGGATCAAGTATACCGTCGACCTGGGCCATCAGAAGCGCCAGGCCCTTCAAGCCCGAGACGAAGCCGACAATGTGGTTAAGTTCCTGGTGAACCTGTTCTCTGTCTCTGACCCCGGAGAGGCCCGTGGCAACACCATCACCGCCCGCGAGGTCCTGGACAAGGGTGCCCGAGAGATCAGCCAGGGCCTCGAAAAACAACCACTGACCAGGGCCCGGATGATGGATGCCATCGGTACCGTCTTCCGCAAGCTCGGACTCTACACCCAGGCTGAGCCACTGATCGCCGGGGCGCTGGAGATCCGCGAGAAGGAGTTGAAGCCAAACCACCTCCAGGTGGCGGAAAGCCTTATCAGCCTGGCCGCTCTGCGCCAGGCCCAGGGCCGCTTCCAGGAATCAAGGGAACTCTATCAGCGTGCTCTCAACATCCGAACCAGGGCACTGCCGCCAGATGACCTGCTCATTGCTGAAGCCAAGCTCGGGCTCGGGGAAATCCTCTTTGAGCTGAGAGAGCTTCCTGAGGCCGAAGCCCTTTTCAAGAGCTCCCTGGAAATACGGGAAAAACGCCTCGGGCCAGATCATCAGGGCGTGGCCGAAAGTCTCCTCGACCTCGGTTGGCTCTATTACAGCGACAGTCAATTCGATAAGGCCGAGGTTTACTTCAAGCAGTCCCTGCCTATCCTGGAGAAGTCGCTCGGGCCCGACCACCCACAGGTTGCCGAAAGCCTGAACAAGCTGGGTGGCCTCTGTCTCTGGCTCCGCCGCTACCAGGAAGCCGATGATTATTACCATCGGGCCCTGGCCATCAGGCAAAAAGTTCTGGGAGAAAATCATCCAGACTTGGCCCGGTGCTACTTTTCCCTGGGTACACTTGACCACAGACAAGGGGCTTTTTTGGCTGCCGAACGGTCCTACCGCACGGCCATTGCCATCCTGGAGCAGGCCTACGGGCAGGAAACTGTCGAGATTGCCCCCCTTCTTGGTAATCTAGCCGAGATCTGCCTTGATGACGGACGGACAGCCGAGGCCGAAAAACTTCTCCAGCGGGCAATCGCCAACACGGAGAAGGAATTCGGGGCGGGGGATTATGGCCTGGCCCATCCGCTCTATCAGATGGGCGTCTTCTTGCTAAACACAGGGAGACTGAGCGAATCCCAATCATATTTCGATGGGTCCCTGGCTATAATCGAAAAGGAGGAAGGGCCAACCCACTACATGGCCATCGAACCCCTCTGGGGTTTGGCCCGTCTGGCCCGGCTTAAAGGAGAACGAGAGGCAGCCCTTGGCTACCTGGCCAGGGCCGAAGTCATTGCCGAAAAAGAAAAAGAGCGCAACCGCGTAGTCCGAGGCATGGTTCTGGCCGAAAGGGCCTGGTACCTGTTCCACGATGAGAAGGATTATGCGGCAGCCGACGAGAAATTCCGAAAAGCCCTGGAGTTAATTGGTTCTGAGCTGTCGCCCAGAAGCCCTGAATACCGGGAAACGGCTACTGAATACATGGCACTGCTGCGGGAGACAGGTCAAGTTGAAAAAGCACGTGCCCTCGCGGCCAAGCTTGGAACCAGAACCAAATCAATTCCGTAAATAAAGGAGGTCTAAAATGAATTTCTGGCAATGGTTACTCATGGTCCTGGGTTGGGCAAGCGCGGGTCTTTTGCTGAGCGCCAGGGTCATTTTCTTCCGCCGCTCCATAATAACGGACCCCAGCGCCATAAGCCCAGGCTGCCCCAAGCTAAGCTATAAATGCTGGCTCGGGGCGGCAGCCTCGATCGTCTACGGAGTGGCCTGGTATCACCTGATGGGGCTTAAGGACGATTTTACGAGCGGCGGCTACCTGGTATCTTTGGTAGTGGCAGCAGTTTTTGGAGCAACCTTAGCGCAGATTCTATGTCCGAGACCGGCTCCGGTTGATTGAACTCAAAGGTTGCAGGCCCAGAAAGAGCGAGATTTTTCCCACTCTCAATGGCCCGTCGGCATACCCCGGTAAAAGATTGCTGTCTCCGGGCATATCATTTTTCTTAACCTGCTCTTTCTATGGATCTCAAGCTGGTTTTAGCTGGTCTTACTGCTAAGATAGGGAGGGGTTGTTCTTAATAACCTCTATGAGGCCCGGGCCAGGAAATAGTCGGCCACCCTGATACCATATTCTTCCGGGTCCAGACACTTAACAATAGTCCGCTTGAATTTCCCGGTTTCGGCATCGATATCTGTCAGGTCAACGACTTCACCCTCTATCACCTGCCCGTTCGAATCGGCGATGACCTTCACCTTGGGTCTCATGTAAAAGGCTGGATGGGGGTTGGCTTCAAAGACGATCCCGATCTCTCCACTGTCCAGGGCAACCAGGGAGCCGACAGGATAAACCCCGATCATATGCATGAAAGCTTTAAGAAGGACCGGGTCGAACTCCTCGCCACTTCTCTGTTGCATCTCTTTCAATGCTTCTTCTCTGGTCAGGGTTCTGGGCCGGTAGACACGTTTGGTAGTGATGGCATCAAAGTAATCGACAATCTTAACAATTTTGCTGAAAAGGCTGACGGTTTTCTTCCGCACGTACCGGGGATAGCCGCCAAGGTCAGCCTTTAGATGGTGCTCCAGGGCAACCTGGACAGCTCGAATCGGCAAGCGCCTCGCGCTTTTCAGCTCGATGAGTCTCTCCGCTCCATGCTGGACGTGAGTTTCGATTACAGCCCGCTCCTCATTGGTGAGAGTGGATGGTTTATCCAGGATTTCCTTGGGCACATCAAGCTTTCCCAGGTCATGGAGAAAGGCACTGATGCCCAGGTCAATCAACTCTTCCCGGGTTAGACCGAGCCGGCGGCCAAAGGCAATGGCCAGGACACAAACGTTTATGGAATGGTTGAGGGTGTAATCATCATAGTTTTTTATGTTGGTCAGGCCGTAGATAAACGATTCATCATCCTGAATGTGATTATAGATGGACTGCATCCAGCGCTTGGCCAGGTTGAGGTTAAAGGCACCTTCCTCTTTCTGTTTTTCAAACACCTCCTTGAGAAGATGAATGCCAGAGAAATAAAGGCGGACAGCGCTTTTCTCCCGGCTCACATTTAGCTCGACCGGGGCTATCTTCTCCACGGCAATATGATCGATGTTTTCGGAGTCGATAAGGGCAACGATTTTTTCACAGGCCCCCTTGGAGGGGAGATCCTTCCGCATCCAGATCTGCAGGAATCGCTGCAATTCATCCTCTGAAGTCTCGGCAGAAAAAGAGATGGCTGAGATCTCCTTGGACTGGAAGTCAGTCCAGAGAGACTTGTAAATATGATAATTCGAATAATCAAATTTGACGCGAACCCCATTAATATAGAAAGCATTAAGCCGGGCACGCAGGACGATATCTCCTTCCTTCTCCAGGATACCGTGAAGCGAGTCGTAGAGCTGGGCGATCTGGTCCTGGACCATCTGGTTGTTGACATCATAAACCCGCCTATTTTGAGCACGGCATAATAGCGGAGAAGAAGAGACAGGAGCTCCCTCTGGGCTAACCCTTCTCCTTCCTGTATTCTTTTCTCGGTGGTCATACGCTATCTTCTCTCTTGTTAGGCCCCTTGCCTTCAAAAGAGGCCATGGCTCTCTGGCAGGCTTCCCTGACTCTCTTGTTAGAGACCTTTACTCCCCGCTTCAGTATTTCCAACGCTTCGGGCGTCCGGACACGATTCAAAGCCTCGACCGCACATAACCGGGTTACTAGCCGGTCATTGCGATTCAGCAGGCCAGACCTCTCCAGCGTCCGGCGGACCACCTGCAACCCCTCGGCAGTCCCGGATCGAATTAAGAAGCCCAGGACGGCCGTACGAAGCTCTGGACCTAATTGATTGAATTTCCGGGACTGGGCCATCCTGACCATCCTCTTCAGGACAAAATCATCTCCTGAATGTCGAAGTCTTTCTGCTGCCGCCACGCCAATTTCTTCGTCCTTGTCCTCGATAAAAGACAGCAGGATCCGCTGGGCCAGGGGTTCCGGTGAAGCACCCAGAGTTTCTATAGCTGCCAATTTAATTTCTTTATTATCATATGTGCTCACGGCTACCAGGTAGGTCAGAGTTTTCTTGCTCGGATGCCGTCCCAGAATGTTAATAATCTCCTTCATGATGACGGGCCTATCGTCCCGGAGCTGATAGGCAATCAGGTCGATATTAATATCCCCTATTTCTTTCAGGTAATTAATCGCCTCACGGCGGGTTTCCGGCTCCTGTGTTTCGTCCAATAGTTCTACGGCCAGGGAAACTGAATGCTCTCCCATCAGCCTTAAATACTCCATGAGCGAGGCCAGGGAATCAAATTTCTTGCCGATGATAGATTCTCGCAAGAGGTCCAGGCTCCTGGCTCCCCTCACTTCATTCAGAAAATTATCAATTTCGGCCGCCTTTTCGGGGAAGACTTGACCAAAATCCTTCCTTAGCTCCATTATTTGGTTTAGCAAATGGACGGCGTGGGACAGCTTGCCATCCTGGATGAGTTCCCGGTTATGCCTTTCCAGGAACCTCAACATTGAAGCGACCCGCGGCAGCCTGGTTTCTAAAGACAGAAGTTCAATCATCATGCCATGAAACTCAATTTCAGGAGGAGCCTGGCGAGCCCTGGCCAGCAAGGAATCTATGAGTTGTTTTTCTTCCTCCATTTCGGCCAGGACCTGGGCATAGTCTTTTTCCTTCTCCTGTTCCATCAGGCCAAGCGCTAATTGCTTAGACTGAATCTCTTTCAGGTCCTCTACCGATAGTTCGATTTGCCCGGTAAATAATTGTTGCTTGTCAATAACAAAATCGACTGGCTGCCGAGTAAAAATATCAATCTTGGACAGGAGGTAATCGTCAGGCGCGTAGAGGCGAACATGGGCAAAATCTTTTTCCCAGATGGCGAGAACAATGCCGCTCTCTTCCATGGGAAGCAGGGCCGTGGTGCGGATTACATCCAATAGCTCAAAAAGCTCGTGCTTATCCATTCCTTTGAGAATGGCGAACTTCCTCGTTCCGTCTTTGTGAAAGAGATAGGGCAGACTCTTGACCAGGTTTTCTTCCTTGTGAACGACTTCCCCGTTCATAACAAAAGCATCTTCCTGAACATCCACTTCAAGCTCTTCCCTCGTGTCAAAATATTCTTTCAGCTTAGCATAGAGCTCGTCAACAAATCTGACGACCGTTGAGTGCTGGGGTGGAAAGAGTTTAAGAGAAGTGACGGCCAGGCTGAACAGGGAGAAGATTTCCTTGACAAGCTGGATAGCAGCCCTGTCTTGCTGTTCTCTTTCGGTTGAAGAGTTGCCAGGAGAATTCACTTATTCCCCTTTTCTTAGGCGCCCTTACATTGCTCCTTATTAGCTTTTTACCAGAAAGAAAACAGAAAATCAAATATTTCAAGTCCCACGTTATTCTCGCCCGAAAATAGAATTACTCTAAACTATTATGGACACCGCCATAGCATAGCGGGAGGGCAGAATGCCGACCCGACCGACAGAAAATTACCCTTAGGCTTCATTCCCCACGGTATTTCACACGACGGCGACACGAAAACTGTCATCGATAAATCTTAATGATAAGGTCCAATCTTTAAGGTATAATCATTCTTGAGCTGGCAATAATCATGTCTCCAGAGGCAATCTTAAATAGATCAATAACCAAATCCAGGGGTAAGGGTTTCCTTTAAGACAATGTGGTCTGCGGGCAGTAATATAAGACCTGCAATTTTAAGTAGGTTAAGGCTATCTTTATCATGACATCATCAGGCGGCCACATAAGATTTGCCAAATTTCACCGGTGAGGTTAAGCCATGAAACTAAAAAACATCGAAAAGGCAGGCCCAAAATATTGGGTGACAATTGCTGTAACAATAATCTTCTTCTTACTCGGTGCCCTGTCCTTCCCCATTTTAGCCGACGCTTCAGATAATCAGCCAAATAAAAAGGCCCTGATTGTCTGGGGCGGGTGGGAAGGTCACGAGCCCAAGAAGTGCGTGGATATCTTTGCCCCCTGGCTCCGGGAACAGGGCTTTGAAGTGGAAATCTCAGATACCCTGGACGCCTACCTGGACCTGGAAAAGCTCAAGAAACTGGACGTCATCGTCCAGGTCTATACCCAGGGCACGATTACCGGGCAACAGGAAAGAAATCTCCTGGAAGCGGTCAAGAGCGGGGTCGGGCTGGCCGGCTGGCACGGCGGGCTGGCTGATTCCTTCCGGATGAACACCGAGTACCAGTTCATGGTCGGCGGGCAGTGGGTGGCTCATCCCGGCGGAATAATTGATTATGAGGTCAATATCGTCCCGGAAAAGAAGAATGACCCCATCGTCCGCGGATTGAAAGATTTCAAGATGCACTCCGAGCAGTATTACATGCACATCGACCCGATCATAGAAGTGCTGGCCACCACCACCTTCAGCGGCAAGTACGCTCCGTGGATTGAAGGGGTGGTCATGCCGGTGGTCTGGAAGAAGTACTACGGGAAGGGGCGGGTATTCTACTCGTCGCTCGGGCACGTGGCCGCCGATTTTGACGTCCCTGAAGCCAGGGAAATTGTCAAGCGCGGTATTCTCTGGGCCGCACGGGTTTTAAATTAGCCAATAAAAAAGAGGCCGGCTGCAGCCCGAAAGCCACAGCCGGCCTTTGTCAAGATTAAGAACGATTAACTGTCCAGCTTTAGAAGGAAAACCGCGCCGAAAGCCTGAAGGTCCTGACTCCGTCCACGCTGGTGACCTTCCCGTAACTTGAACTGACGGTATAGGTTCCGGTCGTAACGTTGATATCCGTTGGCCGCCAGGTACCAGCCGGATTCATGGAAACGTTGACGTAAGTGTTACCCAACAGGTTAAAAACATCAACAAAAAATCCGATCTTGCCCAGGGAGCCCAGAACAAACTCTTTTTCCAGCCGGAAATCGACGTTGGTTCTGGCCTGGTTGCGACGGCTGCCGGACGGTTCAACGTTGACAGTGTAGGATAGCCCCAGGGCGTTGTTGGCTGCCGCCCAGGCTGAAGGAGGATAAATCGTAACGGTCCGCTGCCAGGGTGAGCCAGAATAATAGGTAGCATAGAATGAGGCAATCAATCCTCCCACCGTCTTGAAGGTGCCATAAAGCTTGATTACCAGCGGGCGGTCTGAGCCAATGTATCCGTACCTGTTCACGAACCAGTTCGGGTTGGCGTAGGCGCCGGAATAACCCCAGACCGAGCCATAATCATCGGTATTATTGCCCTTGGTCTGTGACCAGACGATCGAACCACCCAGCTGCCAGCCGTGAGAATAGCGCTTGCTGAAAATAAGCTCGGCGGCCTGGTAAACCCTCTTGGCCTCAGGTACATTGGCGAAACAGGTTACCTGGGCCGGGGCATTGGCCGACATGAAATACATGGTAAGCTCCTGGGCCGGGAAGTTACCTACAGCCGGTATGGTAGTGGTAAAGGGTATCCACCAGTCGGGCGCCTTGTCGTAGCTGTTCCAGAAGCGGTCGGAAACCGGATCATAAAGGATGGCGCTGACCGTGTTCTTCTTGGTCTTATAGATGTACTGCAGACCCACGGAAAAGTCCCGCACGAGCTCATGGGTTATGGAAGCTGTTATCTCGTGATAGTAAGGAGCCTTGATATCCGGCTGAACCCGTTTCTTGTAATAGGACTCCAGCATGGCCGCCGGTGAAGACCCAAAAGCTACATAAGTATCAACCCCATATTCATCGGGAATGGCATTGCCATTATTGTCCGTCCAGTAAAATCCGTAGCTGACCGGCCTTAAGGGGTGAAGCGTCTGGAAATACATAACCGGCATGGCCTCAGCATAATGCGAGTAGGCCGCTTTGAAGACAGTCTTTCCGGTGCCAAAAAGATCATAGGACAGGCCTATCCTCGGCGAGATCGCGCCCCAGCTCATGACATGATCCCACCTGGGAATGGTCAGCTCTCCATAGGGATTAAAGCCATAGGTGGGGACAAACAGGGCTTCCCCGATGGAGGGGGCGATTCCGGGTGTTATGGCCTTGTTTGATTCGGGCAGGAAGCCATCGTAATAGTCAAAGCGGACACCCAGGTTGACGTTAAGACGCTTCTTGAAGGTCCAGGAATCCTGGATGAATCCTCCGTACCTGTTTTCCGTTCCGTTAACTTTATTCGGTGAATCTTCCGGGCCGCAAACATAAATATAGAGAAGGCCATCACCGTAGGTGGGATGAGGACCCGACAGCCCATAGAGTCCACGATAGTAATAGGGATTGCCATTATAGAAGTACCAGTTGATGGGATTGTTTCTCCACCAGGTCCATTCATCCAGGCCTCTCTGATACTCAAGGCCGGCCTTTACCTCGTGGTCACCGCCCAGGAAGTTATCCCTGAAGTGGGTAACCCTGACCGAAGCCTGTATGGTGTTTCGCCAGACGGGCTCGCCAAACCGACTGGTGGTACCCCAGTAATAATAGGTATAGCCATCGTAATAAGAATAGTTATTCTCCGTTCCGGGCTGCTGCAGGATGTTCCACTGCATGTTGTTCAAGCCCACCCGGAAGTCGGCGAAGGTGCTGCTCGAGATTATCCAGGAAGCGTTGGCGGTAAAGGCCAGGTTGTCATCCACCCGCTTCTGGGTAGCCTCGGCCGTGGTGTAGGTGCCGGAGCCGCTGTAGGGTGTATCGGGGTGCGAGTAGTTCACCATGAAAAACACCCTCAGGTTCTTGGCCAGTTCGGCCGTGAGCTTGGCAAACCCGGCCAGGTTCGAGCTCTTCGGGGTATACTGGTCATACGGCGTGCCCAGGATTGTGGTCGGCAGGAAAGAAGCCACATTCTTGCTTCCGGTGTAGCTGAAGTCAGCAAAAAACCAGACCTTATCCTTGATGATAGGGCCGCCGAGCATGGCTGAACTCTGCAGACTGTAGATGGGGAAGCTCGGCTTGCCCACGCCAAGAGACTTGATCTGTTCGTCAGTAAACAAGACCTGGTTTAGGGCCTTTGGACTGTAATAGCCCTGGGCCATGCCGCTGAACTCATTACCACCGGACCTGGTAACGACGTTGACGAAGGCCCCGCCGGTACCACCGACCTGGGCCGGTAAGCCACCGGTCATGATTTCAATTTCTTCCATGGCGTCAAATTCGACAGTGACCGCCCGGCCGTTCATCGAGGGGTCGTTAACGTTAACCCCGTCGACTTCATAGGTGGTGGATATTTCAGTACCACCATGGATAACGCTGTTAACCGTGCCCGGGCTCATGTTGATGATGTTGGTCAGGTTCCGGCCCATCGGCAGGTTGCGCATGAGGTTGGAATCCACCAGGGTAACAATCTTGGTGTTCTGAATATCTATGACCGGAGAAGCCGCCTGAACCATCACCTCCTCGCTCAGAGCTGCCGGCTGCATCTGGACATCAATGGTAACAGTTGCCCCGACATTGACGATAACTCCTACCCTTTTGATCGTCTGGAACTGTGGCATTTCAAAGGTAAGGGTGTAAGTACCTGGAGGAAGAGCCGGCACCCGGTACAGGCCATCCTGGTTGGTCACAGCCGAAAACTTTCCTATAAGGCTCGGGCTCGTCACAACAACGTTTACACCTGGGAGTGGAAGCCCTCCTTCGTCTGTCACTGTGCCGCGGATTGTTCCCGTCTGCAACTGTTGTCCAGGCGCAACAACTGCCGTCAGCAGCAGCAAACAGAGAACCATGACGCTGAGAAATTTGCGCATTCAGACCTCCTGTAATAAGATATGTGATATATCTTGTAAAAAATTGTTAATATTTTTGTCAAGCACTTTTTTAGTCCCCTCCTTTAAGGGCAGGAAGAAGAAAAACAGAAAGAATAACCAGGAATAATTGAATAGTTCTTGAGGCTGCCAACCTTTACCCGGATCCATTCTCTTCTCTTCAATTAACGGGCTAAAACCTAAAGATTGCCGACCTCTTTCAGTATCAACGCCCGATAACTGGCTGATTAATATGGTTGATACATCGGCCAGCATGCCCCCCTGGAGGGAGGAGGTGATCATGAAGGTATGGTCATGCCGGTGGTCTCAAAAAAGTATTACGGGAAGGGGCGGGTATTCTACTCGTCGCCTGGACACGTGGCCGCCGACTTTGACGTCCCTGAAGCCCGGGAAATTGTGAAGAGGGGTATTCTCTGGGCCGCCCGGGTTATTGAATAAAATTCAGTCGGCCAGGCCGTCTACTGACTCTTTCTTCCCGGCCTTAACTTCAAGCGGTTCGGCGTGGTGAATTTCCGGGGCCCTGACGAACTTATCGACGAGAGCCCTGGTTCCTTTAATATTGAGCTGCTCAAACAGGAAGGTGAATTGCTTTTCTAAGTCCTCACCGATGGCTTTAAGGCTTTCTTCCGGCAGGGTCCAGAAATGCTTCTTGAAGGGGCCCACGGCTTTCTTCCTGGTCTTGTAGATAAACTGGGCTTCAGTATCAGTTGGCTTTCTCTCGGAAGCGGCATTGACCTTGAGCCATTCATACATTTCCTGGCGCAACTCTTCGGGCACAGCCCTGTGCTCCATGATCATATTCTGGAAAGCGGTGGCCAGGTGGACTTCACAGGTCTGAACTTCCACAAACTTATGAAAGGCCGAATCGGGCAGGGTGCTGGCTCCGTGCTGGACAACTCCGCCCATTCCGTATTTTTTGCGGGCCAGTTCGCCCAGCCGCTTGAGAACATCGAAATCTATGGCCACCTGGGCCAGGGTGCCATCCGGCAGCACAACCCCGCCGTGGCTGGTTCCCGTCTGGATGCTCAGCTTGCTCAGGCCGACCGCATCACCCTTAAGCCGGTTAAAGCCCTGCATGAAGGCTTCCAGGTCTTCCTCGGTGCTGTTTTTATGTCCGACCTCGCCGATTTCACCACCAACAGAAATGGTTACGCCGGCAGGCTGCTTTTCCCGGATGAAATGGTTGAACTCGGCGCAGAGCTCATAGTTGAGCTTCTGCTGCTCATCCAGGTCGGGCCTGGAAATATCCACCAGCGTGGAAGTATCGATATCTATGTTGAAGAAGCCGGCGGCGATGGATTCATCGATCAAATCTCTGATGGCTTTTTTCTCGGATTCCGGGTCCTGCTGGAACTTCTTGGCCGAAACCTGGAAATGGTCGCCCTGGATGAAAACCGGTCCACGGTATCCTTCCTTGATGGCGGCGGCCAGCACGGCGCTTACATACTCGGACGGCCTCTGGTCTGTATAGCTCATCTCGCTGCGAGCGATTTCAAATATAAAAGCCCCGGCCTCGAGCTTCTTGGCCGCCCTGAAAACGGCCCGGGCCGAGTGGTAAGCCAGCATCCGCAAGTTCATGGCCGGGACGGTAAAATTGAGCGGCGCTTCTCCTCTACCCCTAGCCAGGTAAAGCTTGTGGATGGAAGCCGGCCTAATACCCAGCTCCTGGGCAATTTCCCAGACGAGCCAGCGGGCTATCCCCTTGTCCACGCCATCACCAAAAACGGCTTGGTAGATAAGAGCGGAGATGTTATCCCTCAATAATCTTTCGTCAATCACCTTAACCCTGTTTTCTTGAACCTCAACCGCGCCTCTAAGCGATCCCAGGAGGTTCTGCAACTTCGTCTCGCTCATAGTCTTCTCCTAATTATTTATTTTGGGTTTCTCATTAAGTATAGCACACTTCGAGGCCAGCTCCAGTGGCCGGAACGAAAAGCCATCGACCTTATAAAGAATAAAGAATTACTGCTTGATAGATGGCGAGGCTGCTTTTCGCAGGCGGTAATTTTCCCAGAGGTCTTCCCGAACGGCCAGGACCAATAGCACATCAGGCCGCAGGCTGAAATACTGGCTGAAATAGGCTTCAAGCTCGGATTCAGCCCTTTTACTGGCTTCACCGGCACTCAGAATGACAATCTCGGCCGGCTCCAGCTTTTCAACCTGTTCGCTCGCCGTCCAGTAACCAACCCTGGTGAATTTTCTCAAATACCAGGGCAGAGGCCAGGTTTCCTCAGGAGGCGCAATCACCCGGACCAGCATCTCGCGCCCTTCCTTTGACACCTGGCTAAGTTCTTCCACCCTGGCCACCAGCCTCATAAAATCGGGAGAGGTCTGGGCATATACATAAGGATTATCCGGATAGGAGTGAAAATAAATATTGACCACGTAGGCCTGCCAGGCCGTCCAGATTAACAGGGCCCCGGCCAGGATTATCCGGGCCTGCCTGATTTTTATCAGGCCGAGCAGGTGGTTGAACCCAATGCCAGCCACTACCAGGAAGCAGGCATAAAAAATCAGCAGGTTCCAGGGTGTTTTGTAGGGTATGGCTGAATAAGCCAGGGCGGTTACCAGGGAAAACAAGGCCAGGTAAACCTTAAAGTTCTCGGCGGGCTTGCGGCTCAACCTGGCGAAACTCAACACCAGGCCATACAGTGCCAGCAGCAGAAAGGGAATTTCGCTGAAAACCGGTGAGCCAGAGCCCCCTTTATGAAAAAGAAGCAGGCTGAAATAATACAAAAAACCGTGCCGATGTCCGCCCGCTTCCACGGATTTCTGAGCATATCCGCTCAGGGCCCGAAATGAATCTATAAAACCCTGGGGATACCTGAAAAATGAAGAATAAAAAACGAAAGAAACGACCGCGAAGATTAATACGGCCGACAGAAGCGGGAGAAGGGCTCCAGTTGCGGCGGCCAGGCTGTCTTTGCCCAGGCCCCTGGCCTTCTCGCCCGGGGGCCTTCTGTCCTTAAGCCATGATAATAACCAGCTTAAAACCAGGGCCAGCACCGAAGCTCCAAGGATTGCCAACGAGGTTTCCTTGGTGGCATAGAGAAGACCGGCAGCCAGGCCAAGCCAGGCGGCTTCCCGGTAATTCGGCCTCCGGGCAAAACGCCACAGGCAGAAAACAAGGCCCAGGCCAAAAGCCACGAACAGGGTTTCCTGGATGTAAAAACGGCTGAAATAGATAACCGGCGCCGAAAGCGCCAGGAAAAATGCCGCCCAGGACTTCTCCGGGTTGCTCAGGTACTTCCCCGTGGAGAGTAATAGAAATATCACCAGCAGGCCAAAGAAAACCGTTACTCCGCGCAGGGTTGTCTCGGTGAGTTCAGCGTAGGTGTGCTGCCCGCTCAGCCAAGCAAACGGCAGGCTGAAGTAATAAAGCGTCGGACCGTGGTGATCAGCCGGGTCGTAGCGGTATTCTCCCTTTTCCAGGAGCTGGCCGAACTTATAAGCCTGGTTGGCCTCATCGTGGTGCATCGGCCTGAGGTCAAGCCGGTAAAGCCGGGCGGCCAGGCCGATTACCAGAATAAGAACAAATAAATAGCCAAAGGTTTTCTTTTTCATTTAACCGGCTGGCCGTAGACCTCCACTTCCACGTAGTGGTTCATATCATTGGAGGTGTTTCCGTTGCTCCAGAGCCGGACATAACGGGCTTTTGTGCCCTTACCATCGATAAGACGGCCCTCGTTGGTCTCGATATATTCCTTATCACGACCGGCGCCGAGTCCGGATGAGTTATCGTGATCGTTGTTGAAAAGAGTGACCACGCCGCTTACGAAATCCTTATCTTCGGAAACCTGGACGATGACATCCCGGTAAACCCGGGCCTGGCTGTGATAATGCCAGATAACGATGGCCTGGATAAGATAAGGCTGTTTGAGGTCAATCTGCACCCACTGGGAGCCGGGTCCAAGTTCGACAAAATACCCGTCTTCACCTGATTTTTCACCGTCGGTCACATAGCTCAGCTCGCCGATGACCGGCTGCGGGTCGCTGGAAGTCACCGGTTTTTTCAAGGAAACCAGCTCGGTGCCCTTAGGGACGAAGAAAGGTCCGCGAGGCTTCCCGGTGATGGACTCGAGGTTCGGGGTCTTGATGTTGCGGGGCGTCCCGATGAACATCGGCTTGGGCAGCTGAATTTTTAGCTCGACCTTGTCCTGGTCCTGAGCCCGGGCCGGGAGAACAGCCACGGTCAGGCTCAGAATCACACTTATCAACGTTGTCGTAAGAAATAATCTCGTTAATCTCTTCATTTTCTGCTCCTCACATGTGCTCACATAACAAGATGATATTATAGCTTTTTTGACCGACATTTTTTAGCCCTGCAACCCACCTGACTAAAACAAATTCGAAAATTAAATTAAGAAGAGGTTTTCGAAAAATACAAATTCAACGGGCGCATTCTCCGGGTTAGCTTCAGGGGAAATTAGCCCCCATTCAATGTTAGGCACGGTGGGCGTGCAGCCACGATCTCTTCTTGTAAGAACTATAAAGAGAGACCTTAGAATTCTAAATTTCAAGAAACCATCAGTTCAGTTTGATTCTTTTTACCACGACCTCATCATTTTCTTCATCTGCGTAATAAATGTGTCCCCTAATTACTGTTGGCCTTCCTTTGCCTCCTGCTATGGCCTTACCGAAATTGTGTTTAAGAGCCACCTTTCTATCCTCATCCCAGGTCCTCTTTTCTGCATCAAATTTAATCTTTAGCAAGCGTCCATCATCTTTCAAAAAACACAGATTAAAGTCATCATCCAGATAAAGACCGTCGACAGTCAGAGAAGGCAAATCCTTTTCTCGCCTATTATTAGCGATATAGTTTTCAATTCTGAAGACAACCTGACCATCCCTCCATCTGATAATAGCCAGACCTTCTTTGTACTTTTTATCCGGAATAAAGTAACTGACGGCCAGATAATCCCGGCCAAGAAATTTGCCATCAGCTATGTTCCCGCCGACAGAATCTATCTTCCAGACATGGCCAGACTGATTGTATCTCTGTAATAAGACAGTCGCCCCTACGCCCCAGACATATAAATTGTCCTGGCCGACCGGTAAAAAGATTCTTGTACCGGTCCAGAGGGCTTTTTGGGGTTGACTGTCATCAGGCAAAGAAAAAGCGCCCAGCCTGAATTTCTCTTTACCGTTATCCAGGTCGTACACAACCGAGGGCATAAACCGGGAGTCGTATGCCAGCGCGGCCAAGGCCACTTCTTTTCCCTGAATATCGCAGAATAATCTTCTGGAGCCGATATCTTTAACGGAAAGCAATTCTCGTCCCTGGAGGTCAATTATCCTGCCTTCAGATAAAGAATCACCTTCCCCCTTCAGTAAAATGAGGGCGTCGGCGGGAGTAAAGCCATCAAATATCCAGCCCGAATCCAGCACCTTTTCCTCTATCAGCAGGTTGTCAGTATCAAATATTCTTATCAGCGACCGGTTCGAATAGACGCGTCCAGGCTGGTGCTCGAGGAAAGACAGCGCTTTCATCCCCCGGGGTGAAACATGTAATGCCTTGTAAATAAAGCCCGCTGGAATCTTAACTCTAAAAAGTTCTTCACCTTCCGATTGCTGTGCCGCCACCTTGCCTAATAATATGGAAATAGCCATTAAGGAAAACAGAAATGAAATTACTATCTTTTTCATTTCGGCCTCCCCTTTTCTTAACATGCTGATAAATAGGGCATCGGATTTTGAAATTGACCATTTATTTTTAATGATAGATGAATATGGGGCCCATCACAACTACTACCGGTGCTACCGGCTTCTCAATCTGCTACCCAGGTGCGCTTTTCCACCCGGACAAAGTCCCCATAATCTCTGACTATAACCTTTCCGTAAGCCTTTATCCGTCCTTTTTCATTGCCGGCGGCCCGCTGGCTTTTCTGCGACGGATGTGCCCTGATTCTTACCGCCCGGGCCTCGTTCCATCCCGGGCCGCTGGCCTTCTCCCGGGGTATCCTGATAGCCTCATCGTCATTTAAAGTAAAAACAAGATTTCCGTCTTCATCCATCATAAGGCTTAAAGACCTGATCAATTGATGCCAGAAATTATCCGGGCCTTCCTGCAGCCTGGCTGATTTCCTGAACATGACTTTCCCGGTCCTCCATTCAAGGATGGCCATACCGGATATAAATTCATTTTTCCTGAAACTGGCCTCGATATCATAACTAACAGCAATCAGATCCTTGCTAAGGATTCGGGCCTCTTGAATATTCCCGCCAATATCCCTGATCATCCAGAGCTTCTGACCGGGTTGATTATAATTTTCCAGGAAGAGGGTGGCCCCCAGCCCGGTTAAAAAATACCCGTCTCCTATCAGAAGAAAACAGCCCGGCAAGGGCCATCCCGGCGGGCTTTTGGGATATGGTTCAATTTTCAGTTTCTCTTTGCCCTTCTCCCCATCTATTATCGAGATCGGTCCGGTTTCTAAACCCAGCCTTGGAGTCAAAGCAAAATCATTTCCTAACAAAGATTGCTGAAGCTGCCTGCCACCCCCATCCAGACTGTAAATTTCGTTGCCCTTGAAGTCCAGAACTTCTACCCGCTCTACTTCCACATCTCCGGCATAAACAAGCAATCTGTCGTTACCGATGAACCCCCCAAACCAGTGCCATTCAGGCAGGGTCAAATCAGCTACAAGATTATTGGCTGCATCAAAAACCTGAAGACGCCTGGCCACCTTGCCGCCGGCCCTGATTTCTTCAGGAAGATCTTGAACAAGGAATAAAGCTTTCATGCCAAGGCCCGGGTTTTGATGATTCTGATAATAAAAATTATTGAATATCCAGCCAGGTGGAAGAGTTCGCTCCAGCACTACTTCTTGGGATAAGAGTTGACCGGCAAAAATTATTGACACCCAAAATATGTAGATAATTTTTTTCCCTGAAAGTTTATTTTTCATAATTACCCTCCTACAAACTAATTAGCATTTGCCTATCTTCTCATCCGGGCAGGTTCTCTGGTTGTTAACTCTATATTCCAGGTGAAGATGAGCGCCGGTAGAATTTCCTGAGCTATCACATATACCTATTGGTGTTATTCCTGCCATTACTTTAGAGTTAACTGATAAACCAAGCCCAGAGGGATCATTATCTGTTCCCTTTAAATGTGCATAAATCCAGATATTACCTTCATTATCTTTGATTTTAACATAATAACCCCATCCGCTAATTTCTCCCGTATTAGGATCCGTTTGCTTGCCTACTTGCAGAACAATCCCATTAGATACACTATAAATTGTTGCACCATCTACCCCAACTCCCGTTATATCCCAGGCATTATGTGGGCCATATGTACGTTGCTCACCGCAATCTGATTTAATATAGAGACCGGATACTCTCATAACTGTATTTGTATAACAATCTATATACCCATCGTTATTCTTATCATAATTATTGGGGTTGGTTACACCCCCACCACCGCCGCCAGGGTCATCAACATCTCCGTTATCACCGCTGCCTCCACCACCTCCTCCTGATCCATCATATAGATAAGCATAATAGATAACACAATCCCAATAAGACCCGGTTGTGGTATAAGTATTGTAGCCATCGTTGTACTCGATAGTATACGTTCGAAGAGTACAAACCTCATAAGCATACACTGCCGCTTCTGAATATCTATAAACCACCAGAGCCAGGATGACTATTAAGATCCCTGCGAACAATAATTTTATAATGCTAATTCCCCTCATCTTAATGCCTCCCAATTTTAGGCTAAAAAAAAAAAACATCTTTGTCAAGAGGGAAAATTGCCTCTACGATGACCGGAAGCGAATTGATTGCCTAATTAAAGGAAGGCAAAAGGCAGCGGCCCTGTGATTTTAAAAATAGGAATTTTTGGAGATTTAGTTCATCTTTAATTTTAAGAAAACTGTTATCTTTTATCCAGAATCGGACAGGCTGGACTAAAAACGCCGGGTATTTCAGACGAGGCATCTCATCTTATAAAACATGCCTCTGAAAAACACGGCTGGCTAATCACCTTTTTCAAAAAATTCCACCTCCTTAAACCGGTGGGATTTTTTGTTACGGGTTAGAACGAGAGCCCAGACTTCCGGATGAGATTCAGTGTATTTACTGATTTCTTCCAGGCCCATGGCCATAAAAGCCGTGGACAGGACATCAGCCACCGCCGGCGAGGGATGTGAGACCCAGGCCGCCAGGTGTCTGGACTTCTGGCATTTTTTCCGGGGGTCAAAGATGTGTTCACCCTTGACCTCATGTCCCGAACCGCTGAGAGCCCTTTCTTTTAGATAAATTTTGCCCGGCTGAAAAAAATCAAAGCCGCCACCGACAGAAACGGGCCAGGGCTCGGACCCGCAGGCATAAACAGTGCTGCCGCCAGCACTAACCAGAAAATCAGTTATCTCCCAGGCTTCAAAAATTCTGACCGCCTTTTCCAGGGCATAGCCCTTGCCAATGGCGCCCAGGTCCAGATCCAGCACCACATCCGGAATATTCAGCCGGACCGCGCCGTAGCCGCCGGCCTGCTCGACCAGGTCCAGGGGGAAGAGCCTCAGGTAGGGTTTCAGGTCGATTTTTTTATTTTCAGCATATGCTCCGAAGGTCAGATTCATTACGGATTGTTTAGAAGAACTGACCGGAACACCACAACCGAAAGTCCCGGCCATCTGTTCTTCATCTCGGTTTTTGTATTTTTTTCTTGCTGTCTTCCCGGCTTTTTCAGAGCCTTCAACGCCACTTCTAAATTCTATTTTTCCGGTTTCCGTTGGTTCCAATCCCTGCCGGGATGACTGTCTTTCCCGTTTTCCCGATCTTTCATCCCAGGATTTAACTTTTCTTTCCCCTGCTTTAATCTCTGAAAATTCCTGCCTCAATGCCCGGAAATTTACGTTAAAGGCCCCGCCTGTTTCAACCATCATTTCAAAGCTCAGCTTGAGGCATTCATAAGTTTCCAGGCTGACGGGCAAGACCTCACCGGGTCTGAGCCTGTTTATCCTGGAAATTTCACTTCGTTCATCAAACCGGCTGAAAAATTCTTCCAGCCGGTCTATTTCCCGGAAGAATTCATGGGCCGCGCTTCTGGCATAGGCTTCATCATGTCCGGCCACGAACACCTCAAAAAAAGTCGCCATGGCCTGGTGGCTGAAACTGAATGTCTTCTTTTCTGTCATGGTTTTCAGCGTTTCTTGCTACTAATTATAATTGAACCTGATTTTTTATTCTCAAATTTATGTTCCTATTTATATCCTTACTATTCCCGCTCCCATTTCCTCAGTTTCCTCCTCCAATTTCTGGCTGCTGCCATGAAAATTAAGGTTATTTGATGCCTGATGGGCACCGCAGCTATCGATATTCAGGCCGGCGTAAACCTAAAGAATAGTTGCCGACCAGAAGACAGCCCACCTGTATTTAATCAACCCATTATTTTAATTAAACCATTTAATAAACCTGATAGACCCGGGGGGAGTGTTCCCTGATTTGAAATAATTTAACCATACGGAATATCATGGTAATTGATAAAAATTACAGGAGCAGGAACACCCATGAGAAAATTCCCGTTAAATAAGGCATTCACTCTTATCGAACCCGGCCCGGTTGTTCTGGTTACAACGCACGACGGAGAGAAAAGCAACATCATGACCATCTCCTGGACAATGGTGGTGGACTTCACTCCGAGATTTGCCATAACCACAGGGCCATGGAATTATTCTTACGCTGCCCTGCGCAAAACACGTGAATGTGTCATTGCCATTCCCGCCGTTGACCTTCTGGATACGGTTGTTGGAATAGGAACATGCTCCGGCGCCGAGGTTGATAAGTTTGAAAAATTCGGGCTGACCCCCGTGAGGGCCAGGCATGTCAGAGCTCCCTTAATAAAAGAATGCCTGGCCAACATTGAGTGCCGGGTTATCGACATCATAAGAAAGCATGACATCGTGGTCCTTGAAGGCGTGGCAGCTTACTATGATGTCTTGCGAATGGAGAAACGGACGATTCACGCCGTTGGCGATGGAACATTCATAGTTGATGGGGAAAGGATCAACCGAAAAAAGATTATGCTCTCCAAGCTTCCACCCGGTGTCTGATTTTTAAATTCATCAGATTTTTCCGGAAGCAGCCCGGATTTCTTACAGCCTTTGCTGTTATTCCCTTTAAGAATTCCCCTTAAGAAATTATTAAAGCCATCGGGACGAGCATTTTTTCTAATATTATCAATAAAGCGCATTCATTGCTTAATTCATAAAGGAAGGATTTAACACCGGGGCTATTCAACAATCATCACATCAATCGCCAGGCAGGCGGCCAGCACCGAGGCCAGGGCGCTCCAGCGGTGGACATGAAAGAAGAAAATCTGGGCCGGATAATTAAAGTAAGGAAGCATAGAGCCCAGGGTAGAAGCCGCCAGCAGGAAGCCGGCCAGCGTAAACACCCAGAAGGCCAGGGCTTCAAGGTAGATTCGGGGCAAGCTTTTCCGGAGAAGCGGGCACCAGAAGCCACCTTTTTCCTGTTTTTCTTGAGCCGCAGCCCTGCCCCCCAGCTTTTCAGGAAGATAGACCCGGGCTTTAATGAACAGAACTATGGTCAGGCAGATGGCAAAAATAGCCCCGGCCGCCACGTGAAGAAGAAGCGGAAAACCATAAAGGCCCCTCTTCACCAGCCAGGCAAAAAACATCCCGCTCAGAGCCAGGTAAACATAGCACAGGGCCAGGGCATAAAAGACCCAGGCCGTCCAGCCCTGGTAATTCTTCCTGCCCCAGGCGACAAGATAATCAAGACATCGGTCCCAGCGCTCCAGTTTCAGGAAGGATAGTTTCCAGCCGGCAATCCACTTTACATAAGCCCTGAAATTTTCAACGGAAACCTTCCTTCGGTCCTCAGGCAGCCGCCCAAGGAACCGGCCGAAGGTCAGCCTCAGGTTCAGGGCCAAAATCAGGACAAAGCTGGTTATTCCGAAAATCATGGGCTTAACTCCTGCTCTCCGGGCCCGGGGAGTCGCCGGAGATGCCCGAGGCCCGGCCGGTCAACCTGAGTATCACGGCCAGCAACACCAAGCCCATCACCAGGAGGCAGGCGGCCAGGACCAGCTTGAAAGCCGGTCTGACCAGGAAGGTAAAGCCAAACAGGAACTGAAACAGCGGGCCGGTTTTCATCAGGTCAGACCCAAGCCTTGAATCCCGGTGAGACGTCTTGAGCGGGGAGCTGGCTTCAATTTTCCCGAAGAAGACCTTTGAGTTCGGGCTGTGACAGTCGGTGCAGCCATTTTTCCCGAGGGCTTGCTGGGCTGGCCTGACATTGTGAGCCAGCGGCCAGGTGATGGCCCGGGCTGCCCGGTGCTCGCCTGATCTTAGCTTTCCATTCTTATCCAGGCTGAAGACAAAACCTGAAGCCACGTAGGCAAATTTCCGGCCCGGGTTCGTTTCGGCCATCTTTTTCAAAACCAGGGCGACCTGCTCTTCGGTAAGCACCTCTGGACCGGGGCCGAGAGCTTCAAGGTTCCTGAGCTGAAAAACGGAAAGGAAGGGCTGAAATTCTTCTCCTTCCTGGAAGCAGATTTCCGGCCCGGGGGCCTGCTCTCCGCTTCTCTCTGCCTTATCGAGGTATCCTTCGGTTATCCTGTAAACGTACTTTCCGACCAGGAAAACCGGCTGGCGGCCTCTGGCTAAAGGTCTGAGATTCTGCAGCACATTGAGAATTCTATCTTCAACTCCTGGGGGTGGGTCGTCAGGGTCAAACCCGGGCAGTAACGACCTGACTTCCCCGTTCTTAAGCTGCACCAGGAGAAACCTACCCTGGCCGGACTTTCCGGCCAGCGGACTTTTTTCCAGCACCCTGGCCTTGAGACCGCCATCCACGTCCGGTTCAAACAGGTATTCAGAAATAATCACCGCCGGGTAATAACCTTCCTCCGCCAGAGGAATAAGAGCATTCAGGAGCGAAGCCACGTTTTCTTTCAGGTTGAAAACTTCGGGGGCGGCGGCCAGGATTTCCTGGCTGTCAAACGGCACCGGCTCGCCGTCTCTTATCTCGGCCCAGAAGGCCGGCCACATCATTCTTTCGGGATAGAGCTTTTTATCCCCTTCTCTCACCAGGACCGGCTCCATGATAAGCGGATATTCTGAGGTCCAGATTGCCTTGCCGAAAATTCCTAAGCGGTTAGCCCGGGAAGTATAGACGGCCTGAGTTTCTTTTTCTGGCAGCAGGCCCGAATGACAGACCGTGCAGGCCAGTCGCTCGAAATGAACCTTAGGGATTCCCCTGTGAGCCGGGCGGGGAGCTCCGAGCTTTCCGGCAAAGCCCTTCCCGCCTTTTTCCGGCTTCTGGCCGAGATGGCAACCGGCACAGGTAAAATCATAGGAGTTGAGACTGGAACGGGTGAGCCTCTCCCCTTCAAATCCTCTGACTATCTCGTGACTCAGGTCGTTGCGGTGGCAATCAACGCACTTCAAGCCGGCCAGCAGATGGACGTCGCGGTCCATCTCGGCCCTGGATTTTGCCTGCCTGGGAACAACCGAGTGGCAGGCCAGGCAACGGTCGTCCTCCGGGCGCGGGAGTTCCAGGACGGCGTTATTCCTGCTGTCAAAAAAGTTCCGGTTGTACCTGACCTGGGGCACAACAGCCCATTCGCGGTCATCGGGGTTGGGACCATCGGCTATGCTCCAGGTTGAAGGCAGGCGGGAGGCCATGCCCACCACCTCCCCCAGCCCGGAAGCGGCCGTGGCCGCCCAGCGGAAATTTTCCCGCATGACCTGCTTGACCCATTCCGAGTGGTCCTGGAGCGGCGACCTGTGGTGGCAGCCCAGGCAATTTATCTCCAGCCTGCCAGAGACATTCCAGCGAGAATCCGGGGTCTGTTTGTCTTCGGCCGGTTCACCGGGTCCCCCGCCGCTCAAATTCCGCGCGAACAGGGTCACAAATTTCCAGTCGCTCAGACCGAGCTGCTCCGGAGACCAGAAACCCGGATACTTCTGGAAGGAAACCGGAAGCTGCACTCCGGCCTTATCGTCTACCAGAAACCAGGGCTCGGTCCGGCGGTCTACGGCCGGCCTGTTCCTGTAATTGAAATGCGTTCCCTGGCTGATGATCGAATAACTATGGCAGGGTTCGCAGGAAAAGCGAGTTGAAAAAGGCAGGGCCTCAGGCGCAGCCGGGACGATTTTCTGGTTGAATTCGTCGTTAAGGGGGATACGGTGGAGCGGAGAGATCTGGCTCCCCGACCACTCTTTCTTTTCTTCGGCCTTTAGCTTTATTTCCTGCCCGGCGCCGGCTTGAGAACGGGCTTCCAGCAAGCGGGAAACCGAAAATGTTATAAAAATAAAAATGGCCAGGCCGGTCAGCACCAGGCCAGCCTGCCAGATGGACTTTAAGGTCAGGCCCCGGGTTTCCTGTTTATCTGTGTTCTGCCTTCTCATTTTATATCTTTCACCAGGCTCTTTCTTTTCTCTTTTCTCTTTTGCTACCTGTCCTTGCCTTGTTATTCAACCCCAGTTTACGTTTTTATTAGGTCCTTTTCGTTCAGGTATTTCCTCAATCCCTTTTTTATTAAATCCTTAAGTTGTCAGCATTACCAACATACTTTGCCTCAAACCTTGAACTGCTCGGGGCTGAACCTGAGCAGGGTCTTATTTTTAACCGCCTCGTTGACCCTGAGCACGGCCACTGCCGTTTCATAAGCCAGCTCGGCCGGGCAGGTCAGGGGAATTCCCCTGCGGATGGCCTCGAAGAAATTTTCCAGGTGGGGCTGGTGGGCCGGCTTGGCCAGCTCAACCGGCAGGGGCCAGCGCCCGGCTTCGGCTGTCACCCGGACATCGACGAACACGTTCCTGGTCTCAACCTTCTGGATGGGCGGGGCTTCTGACTGAATCAGACCTTCCCGCACCAGGGGTTCCCAGTCCGGGGCGTGGGCCTCGCGATAAGCCCAGTTGCCCTTCTGAGGCACTTCGGACAGCACCAGCGAGCCATTCTCACCCATGAAGGTCTCATAAAAGCCGCCGTGGGAAGTGGTGGTCTGCACCTGGTAGAAGGCCCGGGCCGTTCCTTCGGGGGTATCGTATTCATAGATAACCATGACATTGTCATACCATTCCCGGTTGGGGTAAAAATCCACCCCGCCGGAAGCCACGGCTGTTTTCGGGTTGGCCCTGAACACCCAGCTGAACAGGTCAATCTGGTGGGAACCGAGGTCCACGATGGGCCCGCCGCCGTATTTCTTGAACCAGCGCCAGTTGCGGAATTCCTCCATTGAGCCGTAGCCGTATTTATGGAGGGTCTGGGGGTCCATGGTGAATTTTTTGGGCCAGCCCAGCATGTCGGCCTTGGCCCTGTTCCACTGGGCGTAAGCCACCATCACCCGTCCCAGGAGCCGGCGGTCGTGGATTAACTTTTCGATGGCGTGGATGTAGCGCTGGTTGGAGCGCCGCTGGTGTCCGATCTGGAGAAGCTTTTTAGTCCGCCGGGCGGTTTCCACCATAGAGCGGGCTTTCTCCAGGCTGTTGGACATCTCCTTTTCGCAATAGACGTGCAGTCCCCGGTTGAGGCAGGCATTGGTGTGCTCGGCGTGAACCCAATCCGGGGTGGCCACGATGACGGCGTCCAGGTTCTTCTCGCTGTCCAGCATCTGCCGGTAATCTTCATAGACATTGGGGGATTGGCCGTATTTTCGAACGTAACCCGAGGCATAGGTCCGGCTGTATTCCCAGATGTCGCAGATGGCCGCTATCTTAATGCCGGGAATCCTCAGGCAGCAATCGAGAAGGATTCGGCCCTGCTCACCGGCCCCGATGAGCGCTACGCGCAGTTCATCAGAAGGCATCACCGCTCGCCCCTGGCCCTCATCGCTCAGGAGGAGCGGGGTGCCGAAGAGTTTGCCTGTAGCCACGGTCAGCCCGGCAGCCGCGGCGGTGGTCTTCAGAAAATCCCGGCGGGAAAAGCCAGCCGACGGCAATTTCGGTCTGGAACTTTTTTTCTGCGGGCTGTTTTTTCTGTCTTCGCTGGGCGCCATTTCATCTTCCTGCTTTTTTATTTTTCTCATTTTTTATTTATCTTTTTATTTAACTTAAATTTTCTGTTTCGCTTCTTCCGGGCCTTCTCCACCGCTTACTCCCGGCTTCATCAAAAACGGTTGATTATTCCACCGGCCAGAAATTCTTTTACCATTAATCGCCTGAAATTTCCACCATTTTTATGCTCAAAATCCATTATCAATTTCAAGTCAAAAGGAAAAAACCCAGAAAAAGCCGGCCGGACCTTCTATGGTTCGTCTGTCACCCGGCAATTCGGTTGAGAATTTTCGCCGGACTTGAGTTTTCTGGTTTCATTTTTCCAGTTTCCAGATTTTCGCTAATGACCGGCCGAAGTAAATTTCCTCTTCCTTTACCCGGAAGAGCTGTGGTGTTTTGATCATTAAAAAGCAGAAAAAAGACCCGGGTCAGGCTGAGCCATCTTTTCCGGCATCCTTTATCCCGTGATGAATACGTCTCTGTTTCCCGGCAGCTATTTCGGCTGACCGGCGTTCAGCGGGCCGTCCTTAACCAGCAGGATTGGACAGGAAACTTATTTCTTCATATGGCGGTCGAAAGCCACTCCGGACGGCGGAAAATCATGGCTGCGGACAAACTCCAGGGCTTCTCTGGCTCCGAATTCCCGGTCCATACCGTTGTCTTCCCATTCAATTGAAAGAGGGCCGCTGTAGCCGGCGGCATTTAACTCCCGGATGATGGACTCGAAGTCCACGTCGCCATGACCGAGCGAGCGGAAGTTCCAGCCGCGGCGCAGGTCGCCGAACGGTAGATGCGAACCAAGGAGCGAGGCTTTTCCGTCAAGCGTTACGGCCACGTCCTTCATGTGCACATGGAAAATCCGGTCCGGAAACTCGCGGATAAAAACGTGCGGCGTCATCCCCTGCCACAGCAGATGGCTGGGGTCGAAGTTGAAGCCGAGTGCTGGCCGGTATTCAAAAACTTCGAGCAGCCTTCTGGCCGTGTAGATATCAAAAGCGATTTCGGTCGGGTGAACTTCCAGGGCAAATTTCACACCGCAGCGGTCGAATTCATCCAGGATTGGTGTCCAGAGCTTCTTTATTTCCTGAAACCCCTTTTCCACCATCTCTTCTGTGGTCGGCGGAAAGGAATACCAGAATTTCCAGATGGGCGAACCCATGAAGCCGTTGACCACGTAGCAGCCGAGGTTTTTTGCCGCCCGGGCAGTCAGCTTCATCTCTTCAACGGCCCAGGCCCGCAGCTCCCCTGGTTTGCCTTTAACCGCATCCGGAGCAAAGGTATCAAGACGCGGGTCGTAGAGGTCGCCGACGCATTGCCCGGCCAGGTGGGCTCCCAGAGCCCAGCATTTAAGCCTGTGAGCGGCCAGGGTTTCGAGTTTCTTCTGGACGTAAGCCTGGTCTTCGGCGGCCTTTCTTACTTCCATATGGTCGCCCCAGCAGGCAATTTCCAGGCCGTCATAGCCCCAGGCGCTGGCCTTCTGGCACATAACTTCAAAGGGCAGGTCTGCCCACTGTCCTGTAAATAAGGTCACGGGCCTTTTCATTTTTTCCTCCTGTCTCACTTCATTGTTAACCTGTTTTTGTTTAACAGGGAAATTAATTAAGTTCTTCAATAAATATCAATGATTCTTATTTTCCTGACTATCTTCCGGAGAAACCGGGCTTCCACTGCTCATCACAGCAGGCAGGTTCACTTTATCTTTCGCCCGATTGAAATATACTGGAAGACTCATCAAAAATATTCGCGGCTTCAGCTCTCCTTGCAAAAGACTTTTATTAATTTCGTTCTCCAGAGATTCTGACCCTAATAACCTCAAGTTAACTCCTTCCCGGTCCTCAAAACTCGACCCAGACACAGCCCTGGCTCGAGCTCTCCACGCATTTTTCTATGAAGCGCACGCCGCGGACACCTTCCTCGGCATTGGGGAAATCCAGGTCGTCTGCCGTAAGCGGTTCGCCGCGAAGCTTTTTGTCGAGGGCGGTAATGAAGGTGGAATAGATGTTGGCAAAGGCTTCAAAATAGCCCTCGTTATGGCCTGAAGGAATGCGCGAGAGAGCCTGGGCTCGCGGACACATCGGGTCGCGGCCGCGGGAGATATAAGATACAGGCCTATCAAGGTAGGAAATCTTGGCGTGGTTGGGGTCCTCCTGGTACCATTCGACCGAGCCCTTTGTCCCGTAGATCCTCACCCTGAAGCCGTTGTCATGACCGATGGCAATCTGGGAGCTCCAGTAAAGCCCGCGAGCACCACCTTTGAAATTGACCATGATAGAAGCGTTGTCATCAAGCGGCCGCCCCTCGCCAAAGTGGTCAAGCCGGGCCAGGAGCGATTCAATTTCCAGGCCGGTAAGATAAGAAACCATGTGTTCTATGTGAGACCCTATATCGCCGACGCAGTTGGATATGCCGGCCCGGGCCGGGTCGGTGCGCCAGGCTGCCTGCTTCTGACCGGTCTTTTCCAGAAGAGTGGCCAGCCATTCCTGCGGGTATTCGCCGGCTACGAAGCGAATCTGCCCGAGCTCACCGCTGGCTATAAGGTGCCGCAGATGCTTGATGATGGGAAAGCCTGAGTAGGTATAAGTCACGCAGAAAAGCAGGTCTTTTTTGCGGGCCAGGTCCGCCAGCTCCTGAGCCTGTTTCCTGCTGGTGGCTAAAGGCTTATCACAGACCACGGCAAAGCCCAGCTCTAAAGCCAGCCGGGCAATCGGATAATGGGTGTCGTTGGGCGTTACAATGACAATAAAATCAGGCCGGTCGGGATGGGCGGCTTCAGCCTTGAGCATCTCCTGGTAATTCCTGTAAAGGCGGCTTTTATCCAGGCCGAGAAGCTCTCCGGTCCTCAGCGTGTTTTCATAGCTCTGCGAAAAACAACCGGCCACCAGCCGGGCTTTTCCATCCATGGCAATGGCCTTGCGGTGCACATCGCCGATAAAGGCGCCGACACCGCCGCCAACCATGGCGTATTTAAGTTGGGTTACTTTTCCCAGCGTTTCCTGTCCCTCAATCATGGTATCCTCCTTTAGATCACGCTAAACTTTATCTATTTTTATGTTATTCGTCTACCTGAATTTTTTCAAAAAGAAATTTCTCAACCGCCTTTCCCTAATTGATATTTTGGGGCTTAAACCTGACCCGGCAAGCGGCATGGAAAACTTAAATTTGATTACTCTGATTACCTTCAAATGCCGCCGACCGCAGGCAAAACTACCAGGGGGGTTCCAGGCCGAGAACTTGAAGATAAAAATAAAAGGAAGAAAATCTCCTCCTTCACCGACCTGAAATTCTTTCTATCCGCTGGAAACAAAACTAATCGAGCAGAACCATCAGTATTTTTATACCCCCGCTATTTCCACCACTAAAAGTTGAAATAAAAGCGACAATATATTATTCTTCCCTTCTATTTTTACCCCCATAATATGCAAAAAAAACAGCTTGTCAAGTTTGCGAATTGCCTCACTTAAAATCCACTTGAAAACGATTCGTTGCCTCACGAGAAAATCTACTCGAAATCGGGTTGTCTTCTGGCTGGTCTGGGGGATAGATTGGGGATGAGATTAGCCAGGAGGCAAGGCTATGGGGTTAGAGATGCGAGTTAAGAGAGCGATTTTAAGGGAGCTGGCCCGGAGGTATCAGAGGGGGCGGAAGAAGGAGAAAACGCGGGTTCTGGAGGAATTTATCGGTCTGACCGGTTACAATCGCAGTTACGGGAGCTGGCTGTTGTTCAACTGCTTTCCGCACCAGCTTATTGTAGGCAGGGATAAACTGAACAGGAAAGTCCTCAATCATGATGGCTTCTGCCTCAAGCCGATAGCCGCGCTCCCTGGCAAAATCATAAATCGACGACAGCAGGTCAAGGCCTTCATTTGCCGGGATGAAAAATATATCCAGGTCATAAGTCTGATAATTAAACGTAGAGGGCGGTTCTATTTTTTGATTGACGGAAAGAGTGGTGCTTTTTTATCATAACAGCGCCTACTTTTCCCCGGTATTTCTTCTGGCCTCGGACCAGCTAAAAACCTCAAAGGAGATAGAGGAATGGAAGGAAATTTCACAAAACCTGTGGTTCCGGCTGAAGCCAGCCTCAAGGAATTTACCCTGCGGGCTGTTGTGCTCGGTGTTATCCTGGCCGCTTTCATGGGCGCGGCCAACGCCTACCTCGGGCTTAAAGCCGGAATGACCATAGCTGCCACTTATACCACCGCGGTCATCGGCATGGCCGTGATTAAAGCTTTTGGTGGAACGATTCTTGAAGAAAACACGGCCAGAACAATTGGCTCTATCGGCGGCAACGTGGCCTCGGGGGCGATTTTCACCCTGCCAGCCTTTTTTATTACCGGCATCTGGCTGCCATTTTACAGCTTTAAGAATTACCTGGTGGCCACCCTGATTCTCATCCTGGGTGCCATCCTGGGCATAATGTTTGTAACCATCACCAGGCGAATCCTGGTTAACGACCCGGAACTGCCATTTCCGGAGTCGGTGGCTGCGGCTGAAATTCACAAGGCCGGACAGAAAGGTGCCCGGGGAACAGGACTTCTGCTTTCAGGGATGGGACTTGGAGCGATTTTTACCTGCCTGACCGAATTTAAGTTTATCGCTCTGAAATGGCAAAAACTCGCATCTGTCGGCAGAGCCAGGCTGTTGCTCAGGGGTCCGGAAGCCAGCCCGGCTTTTCTCGGAGTGGGTTTTATCATCGGTCCCAGGCTGGCCTCGATAAATTTTAGCGGCGGCCTGATCGCCTGGGGCTTGCTCGCCCCGGTGCTTGCCTTCTATTTCAACTACCACGACCTCGGGGCAGTGTCAGACTGGACGGCGGAGATTACCCGCGTCTGGCGCGACTATGTGCGCTACATAGCCATAGGCGGAATGCTGGTCGGCGCCTTCTACACGCTTTTCAAGATGCGCAAGAGCCTGGCCCAGGGAATTGCCCGCTCGCTGGCCCTGGTCACCAGAAGAAGCCAGGGCGAAACTCAGGTCCTGCCGCGCACCGACCAGGATATTAATTTGAAGTGGGCCCTTATGGCCGCCACGGCCATCTCCGTCCTGGTTTTTATCATCTTCCAGAGCTATGCCCGCAACCTGCCGGCTTCCCTGGTGGCTGTGCTCCTGATGCTTCTTCTGGGCTTCGTTTTCGCTGCCGTTTCGGGGTATCTGGTCGGCATAATCGGGGTCAGCAGCAACCCGACCAGCGGGCTTACGGTTTCGGTGCTTATTATAGTGGCTTTCATCATGGTGCTGATGGGGCTTCAGGGGGCAAACGGGATATCGGCGGTGCTGATAGTGGCCGCCTTCACCTGCGTTTCGGTCTCGGTGGCCGGTGAGATGATGCAGGACCTCAAGGCCGGTCATATCCTCGGCTGCACGCCCTGGAAGATGCAGCTGGGAGATATCTTCGGCGTGACCGTGGCCGCCCTGGTGATGTTTTTTGTGCTGTCGGTCCTTCACCTGGGAAACATCAAGCAAACCGTGGCCACCCGTATGGCCGAACTGGAAAAGGCCGGCCTGACCGAAATTTCTTACGACGGAAGAATTAAAGACATAGAAGCCAGGACTTATACCCTGGAAGAAATAAAAGCGCTCCCGCCTGAACACCAGAACGAGATTCTTAAAACCAATGCCGGTTTCGGCGGAGAAAAAATCCCGGCTCCCCAGGCCAGCCTGATGGCCGCCGTGGCTCGAGGTATCTTCGAAAGGAAAACCGAGTGGATTCTGATTCTGGCCGGGATGTTCATGGGATTGGGATTTATCCTGATGCAGGTTAAAAGCCCGATGCTTATCGCCGTTGGCATGTATCTTCCGATTGACACTTCATTTGCCATTTTCCTGGGCGGAATCTTTAAGGCCCTGCTGGAAAAAAGGCTTGAAGCCAGAAAGCTTGCGGCCGAAGAGAAAGAACGGGCCACCAACCGGGGAACGCTATTAGCCTCGGGACTGATTGCCGGAGAAGCCATCATCGGCATCGTTTTCGCCACGCTGGCTTTTGCCGAGGTGGGATTTCTGAAAGTGTTTACCCATCCCTCTTACCTGCTCAGCCTGGTCGGCCTGGCCGCCATCGGCTTATTCCTGGTATTCCGCAGTTTGAAGATAAAGGAATAAAAAGGAATAAAATAGATGATATTTTATCTATGTATTTATGGCAGAGAAGTTTTATATGGTCTGCTTTTGATGGAACGGGATGAAATTCTTAATAGGTAATTAATCAACTTGTTTATGATAAAAGCCAATAAAAAAAATACTTGAAATTTATTTAATTATTATGGCATATTAGAAAGGGTTTTAAGACATGTTGTCAGCGATAAAAGAAATCGGGGAAATTGCTAAAACCAAACCAAAAACAACAATAACTAATCAAAATTCAAAAATTTTATCTATCTTGATAAATACAAAGCAAAAAAGATATGAAGGCATTGATATAGAAGACTTTGATTCAACAAAGCAAGAATTTTATTTATTCAGTGATAGGGCATCAAAAGGAAATGCTCCATATCCTTTCTGCCCATTAAATTTCAAATATTATGAAAGAACTTTTAATAAAGTCTTGGTCTGGTTAACTAACTCTGAAAAATATATTTATAAAGATAATGCAGATGATGCACTTAAATCACTTGTATATAATGCCACCCATATATTGAAATCTCAAAGAAATGAAATCTTAAAAGACCTATCCGGCAAAATTAATGAGATTCCCAGGAAGACAACCCTTTATTTAACTGCAAAAATAGATGGACATTTTTTAGGTGAATATGATTTTTTTAAGAGCTTCCCCCAGTTAGTTAAAACCGAAAAAAGAAAAAGGTCCAGTAATATTTCCACCTGTTCAATTTGCGGAAATCATAATAAAGAAGTTTCTGGTAAAAGCGATGTTTTCAAATTCTATACCATAGATAAGCCTGGATTTATCGCAGGAGGATTTAAAGAATTAACAGCTTGGAAAAACTTTCCGGTTTGTAACGATTGCTATCTGGCTTTACAAAATGGCAGAAAATATCTGGAAGATAACCTTAGGTTCAGTTTCTATGGTTTCAATTATCTCTTGATTCCCAAGCTCTTGATAACAGATAAAAGCAAATTGTCTGAGTTACTGGATATCCTGAGTACGACGAAAAAGGAAATATCTCTTAAGCACCGAACTATCCGTAAAATTACAAGCGATGAGGAAGATATTCTTGATTTATTTTCTAACCAAAACGACCTGCTGACAGTTAATTTCCTTTTCCTTCAAAATATTCAAAGTGCAGAAAGAATTGTCCTGGCCATTGATGACGTTTTCCCTTCAAGAATTAAAAAAATATTTGAAGCTAAAGAAGAAATTGATTCGCTATTTCAAAATTATCAAGAAAATGGTTTTACTTTTGCCACTATCAGAAACTTTTTTTCCAGATCGGATGAAAATAAAAAGAGCACTGACCTTGATAAATATTTTCTTGAAATAGTGCATGCAATTTTTAAAGGCGAGGAAATAAACTTTCCTTTTCTCGCTAAATTCATTATGCCTGTATTAAGAAAAGAATTATTGAAAGAGGATAATCATTTATTCTTCCGGGTAAGAGATGCTCTAATGCTTATGAGCTTCTTGGAAAAGATCGGAATAATTAAGTTCAGGGAGGTAAGTATTATGGAAATTAATGCTTTCGATAGCATTTTTAATCGCTACGGAAATTCTTTTGCCTCACCAATAAAAAGAGGTGTTTTTCTTATCGGAGTCTTAACCCAGCTTCTCTTGAACAAGCAATCCTCAGAAAGGAATACCAAACCGCCTTTCATAAAAAAACTCAAAGGCCTAAAAATGGATGAAAGAGACATAAAAGGTCTTTTGCCTCAAATTATTAATAAAATGGAAGAATATGACGCACTTGATACCGGTAAACAAAGAATTGCCAAAGAGGCTTCTAAATATCTCCTTGAAGCTGGAGAGAATTGGAAATTGTCAATCGACGAGATAAATTACTATTTTGCTTGCGGGATGTGTCTGGCTAATGAAATCGCGAATATTGTTTACAATAATCCAATAATTAAGGAGGCATAAGCAATGTCAGAAAATATTATTAAAAATCGGTCTGAGATCTTATTTATCTATGACGTTAAAGACGCTAATCCTAACGGAGATCCGGTAGATGAGAATAAGCCCAGAATAGATGAAGAGACTGGAATTAATTACGTTACCGATGTCAGGCTAAAACGAACAATCAGAGATTATCTTCATGATTATAAGGATAAAGAGATTTTTATCATCGAGCATAGAGAAGAATCAGGAAATTTAAAAACCAAGGAAAAAAGGTTAGAGGATTTTAATAAAAACCTAAAAGAAATCATTAATAGATGTATTGATATAAGATTATTTGGAGCCACTATAGCGGTTGAAAAAAATACCGTTTCAATAACCGGACCAGTTCAGTTCAAGTTTGGAAGATCCCTGCATAAAGTTGATATGACTTATATCAAAGGTACTACGGTAATGCCTTCCGGGGCAGAAAGAAAACAGGGAACCTTCACAGAAAGATATATACTGCGATACTCATTGATAGCTTTTTATGGAGTAGTCAATGAAAATGCCGCCAGGCAACAAAATTTAAACCTCACAGAAGAGGATATAGATCTTATGTTAGAGGCAATGTGGAACGGAACAAAAAACCTTATATCCGGGTCTAAATTTGGTCAGATGCCGAGGTTATTAGTTCAGGTTATTAATAAAACAGCCAACCATTATATTGGTGAACTAGACAAGTTTATACATCTTAAAACCGAAAAGAACGATGAGGCTATAAGAGATATTTCAGAGGTGAAAATTGATCTTACTGAATTGTTGCAAATTCTCAGGAAAAACAAAGAGAACATCGAGAGGATAAAACTAAAGGTAGATGACCGCCTAATATGTTTGTCTGATGGCATTGAAAAGAATATTTATGAGGCTCTGGGTGATTTTCATGTTGAGAGCTTAAATATATAAAAATAGAGCTTTATAGAGCATGAAAGTTTTAGTTTTCGATATTTGGGCAGACCTGGGACATTTCAGAAAATTTTATACCACCACGTCTCCCTTAACTTTAGCCTTCCCTCCACCACCAACCATTGCCGGCATTTTGGGATGCATTACCGGTCTTGATAAATCTAAGAACGAATATTTAGCCGTCCATAGAGAAAGCAAAATTGCGGTTAGGCTCCTCAACCCCGTAAAAAAAATCCGGCTGGGCTTAAATCTCCTGGAAACAAAAGGAAAAAATCTCAAGCTTCCTATGAGTGACAAAAGCCTGCAGCCAAGAACTCAAATCAGGACTGAATTTCTTAAAAATCCGAAATTCCGAATATTCGTTAATATGCGGGATGATATAAATTTCAAATACCTTATCGACCGTATTCAATCTCATCAATCTGTATTCACCGTATCTATGGGACTTAGTGAGTTACTGGCTAATTTCGAATTTATATCGCTTTTGCAGGGAGAAGAAATTAACAACATCAACAAAGCTGAAATCGTTGATATTTCAACACCAATAACAATGCAGAACCTTCTGCCAAACGGTCTTATTATTGAAGAGGGAAAAAAATATTTTAAGGAAAAAATACCGATTCGTATGAACAGCGAAAGAATAGTTGAAATTTATGATAACGTGATTTATGAGCCAGACAGCCACCTCATAAAGGCGAGAGTAAAAGAATATTGTCGCTTGGAAAATGGAGAAAATATTACATTCTTCTGAGCTATTTTCCCACCCGGGTAGATTGCTTGAAGAACATCTTATCGGTACAGCCAGATTCGCTGATTACTTTTTTAATGATAAACCAGTCTCTATTAGAAAAGATCTGCAAGATGTTGGTAAAATTATTGCCTTGTGTCACGATTTAGGCAAATCAACAAATTTTTTTCAACAATATTTGATTTCACCCGAGAACAAATCTTTAAATCATATACCTACCAAAAAAACTCAGCATAGCCTTTTTTCGGCCATACCCACTTATTTTATATGTAAAGAAATATTTGGGGGTGGCCTATTACCTTATTTTGCTTACATTGTTGTGCGACGTCACCACGGAAACCTGATTTCGATCGCAGATGAGGTTACTTTATATGATTATAATGATTGTCGTTTTCTTCTCAGTCTCTTTGAAAATATCGACCAAAACAAATTTTCTATCCTGGCTGATAAATTATACGATGCTGGCCTTCCTTTTCTAATAACGTTAGAAAATATAGAAAATTGGATATGCGAATTTAATAATGAGATAAAAAATATAAAAAAGCTGATAAGGCAATCGAATAATAATATAAACAATTATTTAAATTTAAATTTGCTTTATTCTATTCTTCTTGACGCAGACAAAAGTGATGCTGTCCTTGGTGATATTAATTATATTAATCAAAGATGTACATTAAGTAGTAATCTTGTCGATGTTTTTAAGTCTAAAACATCTTTCCGGGAGTCATCTATTAATCATCTTAGAGAAAGAGCTTACAAAGAGATATTCCATAAAACTGTTAAGCTTGACCAAAAAATATACTCCATAAACCTGCCGACTGGACTAGGGAAGACGCTTATCGCATTTTCATTTGCCCTGAAACTCCGAGACAGTCTTGGCTCGAAACATAGGATTATATATTCTCTTCCATTTCTAAGTATTATTGACCAGAATAGTCAAGTGTTTGAGTCGGTTTTAAAAGAAAATGATATAATCCCTGGAAGCAATATATTACTTAAACATCACCATATTTCAGACCTTTATTACAAAACATCAGATGATACAGAATTTGAATCAGACGAAGCAAGAATTCTAATTGAGGGCTGGAACGCAGAAATAATAGTTACAACATTCATGCAATTATTTTATGCCCTGATTTCCAATAAAAATAGAAATCTCAGAAAATTTCATAAGCTTGCTAATTCCATAATTATTCTTGATGAAATCCAAACAATTCCAATAAAATACTGGTCACTTCTAAGAAATTTATTTCTGGAACTGGTTAACAGGTTTAGCGCCTATATAATTCTGGTAACAGCCACCGAGCCGATGATATTCGAAAAAGATGAATTAACCTGCCTTATTAACAAGGAGGAATATTTTAATAAAATCAATAGAGCTACAATTAAACCACTTATTAAGCAGGATATTACTCTCGAAGAACTTACAGACACAATAAATATAAAAGAACACAAAAGCTATCTATTTATCCTCAACACGATTTCTGCCGCTAAAAGCCTCTTTTCCATCATAAGCCAAAAAGGCTTGAAAGTGGCGTTTTTATCTACTCATATTATACCAAAAGAAAGATTAAAACGGATTAAGCAAATTATGGATAAAAATTATCGTATCGTCGTTTCAACCCAACTGGTTGAAGCAGGAGTCGACATAGATTTTGATGTTGTGGTCAGAGATTTTGCACCATTTGATTCCATCATTCAAGCAGCCGGCAGATGTAACAGAAACAACAATCTCAAAGGAGAAGTCTATGTCGCATCTTTAAAAGACTCTAACAATAAATTATATTCATCTTATATTTATGACCCGGTTCTAATTGAGATTACCAGAAAAATATTGAATAACTATGATGAAATCAAGGAAAAAGACCTTCTTCAGTTAACCCAGCAATATTATCAAGAAGTAAATAGAAAGAAATCTCAAGATATCTCCTCAGCCATTCTTAATTCCATTAAGGAACTAAAATACGATTCTTGTGATGATAAAGACAAATTATCTATTTCAGATTTCAAACTTATAGAAGAAGATTTCCCAAAAATGGACGTATTTATCGAAATAGATGACGAAGCAACAGCTATCTGGAAAAAATACCTTGATTTAAAATACATAACTGATCTATTCGAGAGAAAAAAATATTTTGATTCTCTAAAACCAAGCTTCTATCAACATGTTATTTCTATACCAAAAAATGTGCCAAACAGGCCTGATTTTATTGGAGAATTAGGATATGTAGCAAAAAGCAGATTGAATGAGTATTATAACCTTCAAACAGGATATGTACTTCAGGAAGATAAAACTATTATAATTTGTTAAAAATGGAAATAGAAATATCAAAAATCCAAATTCGAGTCGACCTTAATCTCACATCGAGAAGCGCGGAAAAACTGAGGGGGTTTCTTGGAAGACTTTTCTGGGAAATTCCTCATATTCATAATCATGATATCGAAGGTAATCTTATATATCAATATCCAAGGGTACAATATAAGGTGATAAATAATTCTTTTTTAATTATAGGAATCATAGAAGGCAAAGAAATAATAAAAAAATTATTTTATGATCTAAATACTCTTAACCTGGAAGGAAGCTGGCAACAAATTGTTGAACACGCTATTGATAACTGCAAGGCTAATTTTGGCCTTTCTGTACAGCCATGCAAATATCGTTTTATTACTCCCTGGTTGGCACTCAATGAAATGAACTATGAGAAATATCAGAAATTCGGAATCTTTTCCAAGAGAAAAGAATTGCTTGAAAATATTCTGATTGGTAACTTAATATCTATCTCGAAGAGTCTTGGATATACCGTGCCGGCAAAAATTTGTTCCAATATTGAAAACACAAGAGAGGTAATAATAAAATTTAAAGATAATTCAATGATTGGATTTTTTGGAGAATTTTCGGTAAACTTCGAAATTCCTGATTATTTAGGTATTGGCAAATCTGTTTCCAGGGGTTTTGGTACAATTATAAGGGTCCAACAATAGCAATGCAATTGGTTATAAATAGTTACGGGGCATTTCTCCAGAAAAGCGGAGATTGTTTCAAAGTTAAAGCTGGCGACCAGGTCTATGAAATCTCCTGCCAAAAAGTTTCTTCTATTCTTATTTCTACAGCTTCTTCTATTACCACTGACGCTATCAAAATGGCCATGGAAAATAATATAGACATTGTCTTCCTCGATGAAACTGGTCATCCCTACGCACGAGTTTGGCATCCCAAATTAGGAAGCACCTCTTTAATTCGCCGGAAACAACTTGAAATTGCCGAAACCGAAAAAGGTTTAAATTTAGCTCTGGAATGGGTAAAAAACAAGTTCAACAATCAAATAGAGCTTTTGAAAAAGCTCAGAAGCACAAGACCACACAAATCATCTGAAATGACCGCCTACATCAAAAAATTAGAAGAATTCGCTTTAAATGTTGTCAAAATTGAGGGGACAATTGATGAGTGCAGGTCTAAACTTTTGGGAATTGAAGGATCGGCTGGTAGATCATATTTTGAAGCTATCAGCTTTTTAATGCCCGATCGATATAAGTTTGAAGGGAGGAGCCGAAATCCCGCTAAAGACGAATTTAATGCTCTTTTAAATTATGCGTATGGCATTCTATATTCATCAGTTGAAAAAGCTTGTATAATCGCCGGGCTTGACCCATATCTTGGTTTTCTTCATACAGATAACTACAACAAAAAATCTCTTGTCTTTGATCTAATCGAAAATTATCGTATTTGGGCTGATGAGATTGTAGTTAATTTGTTTGCCAGCAGAAGGATTAAATCAGATTATTTTGATAAGATACCCAACGGGCTTATTCTTAATAAAGAAGGCAAAGCACTTTTAATATCAGAATTTAACAACTTCATGGAAGAATCTATAAGATATAAAGGTAGAAATATAAAAAGAGGCAATATTATTCAATATGATTGCCATAATATTGCCAATCTTCTTATAGCCAAATAAAAATGAAACATGGCGAAAAGTTAGTCTGGGTAATTTACGATATTTCTGATAATAAAATCAGAACAAAATTAGCCAAAATATATAAAAATAAAGGTCTTTACCGAGTACAAAAGTCTGCTTTTCTGGGGACGCTTAACAAAAACCAGCTTGATGAACTTAAAATAATCACAAACGAAATGATTAATCCAGATCGTGATTCAGTGTACATCTTCCCTATGTGCAATGATGATTTTAAAGGTGTAATCCTCTTAGGGCAGGCTTTTGATGAAGAACTGGCCTCAGATGAAGTTAAATCACTTTTCATATAAAGGTCTTATGTGTTTCTAAAAGAAAAGCTATTATTTACATTTTTATCAAATTCGAGCACTGATTGCGACCAGATTCCTCCCGATTTTGAAATATTAAGCAAAACAACTTATCAGGAAGAAACCGAATTCCCGCCAATGCTTACAATATCAGAAATAGTTGAACATTTATTTTGCCAACGTTTCACATATTTTATCCATTGTCTAAATATACCTCAGCATGAAGAATTAAGACAAAAAGTCCAGATGGGTAGAGCACTTCATGAAAAAAGAGAAAAGCAGAATATTGATTATCTTAGAAAAAAGCTCGGCTGTATTGACAAAGAAATATCTGTATATTTAGCCTCAAAAGAATTAAGGTTGAAAGGCATTATCGATGAGGTCTTATATTTATCCGATCTAAGTCTTGCTCCTCTTGATTATAAATTTACAAAGTATAACGAATTTATTTTCAAGACGCATAGAGTTCAATCAACTATATTTGCCATGTTGATTAAAGAAATTTATAAAAAAGAAGTCCATAGTGGATATATTTGCTACACAAGAGACGGAAATAAAGTTGTCCGAATTGACTATTCAGATAATGATTTCAGATTTATAAGAGAACTTACAGATGAAATCCTTTACATTATTCAAACCGGATATTTTCCCAAAAAAAGTTCAGGTCAATTAAAATGCTTGGATTGCTGTTATAAAAATATATGTGTGAAGTTTTGATTTAAAAATTATAAGGTTTATAATGAATTACTTATTAATAATTTAAGATAATTAGCATGAGAAATTTATTGGCAAGAAAGAAGACTCAGATTGTAATTAATTGTAAACAAAATATTTATCATTACTAAAACGATGAAAAGGTCGCAAAAATTTCCTCTAGGTGCACAAGTAATTGTGCAAAAAAGACTTAAAAAGCGAGCGAGAATTATTAATCCAAATTATTATTTATCAATAAGAAACGCAAAAAATGCGGTTTTATAGGATCTTCCAGAAAAACAAGGATTGAAACTTTTGGTGTATGGTAAGATGGGCGGGTGGTGGAGGTTTTATAGGATCTTCCAGAAAAACAAGGATTGAAACATAACTGCTCCCTCTCTCTCTCTATATTCCTATAAGTTTTATAGGATCTTCCAGAAAAACAAGGATTGAAACTCCATAACACCCATCCAACCCTCCACCAACATCTCCCAGTTTTATAGGATCTTCCAGAAAAACAAGGATTGAAACTAAACCGCTTCTGGTGTATAAGGAGGGAGAGGATTAGTTTTATAGGATCTTCCAGAAAAACAAGGATTGAAACCTTTTTTCAACTCAAATAGACTTTCCGCCTGTAGCCGTTTTATAGGATCTTCCAGAAAAACAAGGATTGAAACGAGGAGGAAGCGGAGATGGAGTTTGCGGAGGAGTTATGTTTTATAGGATCTTCCAGAAAAACAAGGATTGAAACATTTTTGTTTGATTAC
>JABLWX010000046.1 GCA_013178315.1 Candidatus Aminicenantota bacterium | reverse complement strand
TGGGCCACCCTCACCAAGAGAGACTCGATCATCTACCAGGACAATGATTTTGAGGTTTTTATAGACCCCGATGGCGATACCCACAATTACTATGAGCTGGAAATCAACGCCCTGAACACGGTCTGGGACCTGTTCCTGGTCAAACCCTATCGCGACGGGGGGCCGGCCATTCATGCCTGGGATATACAGGGCTTGAAGACGGCCGTCCAGGTGGACGGGACCATAAATAACCCGGCTGATAAAGACCGGGGCTGGTCGGTGGAAATGGCCATTCCCTGGGAAGTATTGAAAGAAGCTGCCCCCTTCAAGAAGAAGCCCGAAAGCGGCGACCGGTGGCGAATAAACTTTTCCAGGGTTGAATACAGAACGGTGGTTGAGGGCGGAAATTATGTCAAGATGAAGGACAAGGTCACCGGTCGAGAACTTCCTGAGGACAACTGGACCTGGGCCCCGCAGGGGCTGGTAAATATTCACTATCCCGAGATGTGGGGTTACGTTCAGTTCACTTCTACCGAAGCCGGAAAGGCCAGGGAATACTGCGACGAAGATCCCGAAGCCGAGGTTAAATGGGCCCTCCGCTTAATATATTACCGGCAGAGGAATTATTTCGCCAGGAACGGCAGTTTCACCCAGAACCTGGAACAGCTTAACCTGAGCCGCGAAAAGTCCATGAAAGTTAAGGGCTGGGATTATCCACCGCAAGTTCTGGCCACCAGCAGCCTGTTTGAGGCCATATATAAGAACAAGAGCGGCGAGAGCTTACACATCAGACAGGATGGCCTGGTCTGGAAAACTGCGGCCAAATGAGGGAGGGTTTAATATGAACAGAAGGACTCTTCTAACGATTTTGGTATTCATCATTACTGTCAATTGCCTGGCAGCGGCGGCTGAAATCAGGCTGGGCCAGGCCCGTCCGGAGGAAGTCGGGATGGACAGCAGGCGTCTCAGCCGGCTGGATGAGGTTATCGGCCTGGCCCTGGAACGACACGATTTTCCCGGAGCGGTTCTGCTGGTAACCAGGCAGGGAAAGATCGTCTGGCGCAAGGCCTACGGTCAGAGCCAGCTTGTGCCGGAGCCTGCGCCCATGAAGCCCGACCTCATTTTCGACCTGGCTTCTCTAACCAAGCCCATAGCCACGGCCACTTCAATCATGATCCTGGTAGAGCAGGGTCGGATTCGGCTCTGGGACCGGATAACAAATTATATACCCGAGTTTACTCCTTATATCGAAGAGAAAGGTCTCCCGGGTGAAGAAATCAGGCTATTTCATCTTCTGACCCATACTTCCGGTCTGCCTCCATATACCGATCCCAAGGAAGTTGCGGCCAAATACGGGGAGCCCTGCCCGACCGAAGTCCTGGTCAGGCACATAGCCGGGATAAGAAAGGAATACCGTCCCGGGGAGAAATTTGTCTACAGCTGCCTTAATTACATTACCCTGGCCCAGGTGGTTAAAATAGTTTCGGGCCAGGACCTGGCCGAATTTTCACGACAGAATATTTTTAAGCCGCTGGGCATGGATTCCACTTTTTTCAATCCCCCCGAGGAAGCCAAAGCCAGGTGCGTTCCGACCGAGGTGACTAACGGCCGGCCGCTGAGGGGAGTGGTCCATGACCCGCTGGCCAGGCTCCAGGGCGGGGTTTCGGGCAATGCCGGCCTGTTTTCCACGGCCGACGACCTGGCGATCTTTGCCCAGATGATGCTGAACGGGGGAGAGTTTAGGGGAGTGAGAATCCTGAGCCCGCTGGCCGTGGAGAGGATGACAGAGAATTTTCCCCGGCTCAAGTTTGCCGGCCGCGGTTTCGGCTGGGACCTTGATTCCGATTATGCCACGGTCAGGGGAGACCTGTTCGGCTGGCGTTCCTACGGGCATTCTGGCTATACCGGGACTTCCATCTGGATCGACCCGGAAACGGCCACCTGCGTGATCTTCCTGACCAATCGCGTTCATCCGGATGACAAAGGCGAAATTATCTCGATGCGGAGCAAAATCGCCAACGTGGTGGCTGCCTCCATCGTAAAAAAATAATTTTTTGAAAAAGGGCAAAAAACTTGCTATGCTTTATCCAGCCTGGTTGCCGCAAGGAGGGCTAAATGAAGCCGATGGATTTTAATTTCGAGGTTAAGGTCAAGTCAGCTTATGAAGCGCTGGCCCAGTCAGTTAGCCTTTTCAAGACCTACCTGGATGATAATACCGCTGCTTCCGGTCCCGAGTACTACCGGGCCAAGAGCCTGTTAAAGGAAGGCAAGCTTTTTTTTGAAGAGGTCCTTAAAGAAGCCAGGAAGTTGCTGGGACCGTTACCACCTTACTCCACCCCGGAATATGCCAGGTGGCGGGAGGAAACGGCCCGCGATATCAAGCTGGCTCTGGGAGATAAGGTTGACTATGATGAAATAAAAAAGATGCTTCTGTCCGATGCCTGCCTGCCCCGGCTTTTTTCAGCCGAAGAGCTGGAGGCCTACCTGAAAAAATATTTTGAGCATCAGGGCAAGGGCAAGAGGAAAATGGAAAACCTCAAGTGCCGGATTGCCATTGCCCGCCTCGATGACCTTATCCATGAGGGCGAGGATCTGCTACAGAAGGCCCAGAAAAAACTACAGTCCGGCCTGGTCTGAGATCGGGCCTTCTTTAACCTGGAGTCTGGACCCCTCACCTCATTCAAAAACTTTTTTCAACAGGTCGACAATTTCCAGGGCATAATTAACTTCAACCAGGGGAATATTCTTCTGGGAGGCAATCTTGCTGAAGCGACCGTCCTTGTTGCCGTCCCTGGTGACAATCAAGAGGTTCGACCTGGGGGCCACCGCCTCAATCATTCTTTCGTTGTCGCTGCCGGGGGCACCGCGCTTGGACTCTCCACCGATATGGACGGCAATGATGAAAATCTTGTTGGCCTGGCAGTAATCGATGACCTTTTTCAGGCGGGCCTCCTCGGCTTCCACCGTCAGGCCGGAAGCCCCCATGCCCTTGAGGCTGGCTCCTATGGCCATGATCACGGTTTTGTAAGGTGTCCCTTTCCTGAACTTGCTCAGGTCGGTATGGACTTCGGCATGAAAGCCGGGTTCGGACTCCCGGTCGCCCAGTCCCACCCCGTCGGCCAGGATTTCAGGGGTGGGAACATCGCAGTAATCATAACCGATCCCGGCTTCTTCCAGGATGATGTTGACCGTGGTCACGTCCGGGCTCTGCCCGGCCGAGGTGGTCAGCACCGGCAGGCTGGCCTTCGGAAGGCTCTGTCCGTAAAGCCAGAGACCGGCAGCCAGCACCAACACGCCTGACAGGATATAAACGGACTTTATTCTTTGCATGATTTCCTCCCTTTATTTTTTCTCCTCGGATTCAAACAGGACGTCGAAGGCCCTGACCGCCTTTTGCCAGAGGTCGGGATAAGCCGGGAATCGCCGCTGGTAGGTCCTCTTTTCCACATTGTAAAGGTAAAGGTGATTGTACTTGACCAGAAGCTGGTCTCCCAGGTCCCACCAGGCCTTTACTACGTTCTGAGCGTTGTTCAGGCAGAAACCGGTCAGAAACCTGGCCGCCTCTTTTGGATTTTTCTTGTAAAGCTCAGCCGCCCTGCGGTCAATCTCCGGGATCTGGTCGATAACGGGCTTTTCGTATTTAAGGATGGCCTGCTCAACGTCCTTGATGGCTTCGGAGTAGATGACCTGAACGTGAAAGTCAACATAATCGAAGGCCCAGCGGGCCGAATCGCGGTTGAAGACCCAGTGATCACCGATTGAGAAGGACCTTGGCAGTTCTGTGACTCAGGCATAAAAAGGCATGTAACAGGCGGTATCCTGTGAGCCGAAAGAAATCCAGACTATTCCGCCGATGGGGTCGGGCAGCCAATCCCGGCACTGGGTTACCGTGGAATATTCGGCCCGGCTGTCGCAGATGGTCCTGGTCTGGCGGTAGTAATTCGGGTTCTTGAATGGCCCTCCGCGGATGCCTTTGACCGGGTCGAAGGGCGTGCCGTAGCTGCGGTCGCGGGTCATATTGATTACGTCGGCCACCGAGATTTTCCTGTCGGGCTTGACCGAGAACGGCAGGTCCATGTTGGGAGTGGAAGGGGATAACTTCAGTGATGGGGCCACCAGGTCAAAAAAGCGCCATGGCCTCTGGTAACGACCGCTGGAACTGGTAGCGCTCTCGTTTAGCGGCGAATAGGCTTTCTTCCAGTTAAACGGTTTCCCGCTGGCCGGGTCATAAAGACCGTTTTCCACCGCGCAGGAAATAACATTGGACGAAGCCATGAAGAAATCAGGCTTATTCAGGTCAATTTCGCCAATCCTCGATTCATTGGGACAGACGCTGACGTGATCATCAGGTACTCGCTGAGCACACCAGACCGCGCCCGGCTTGCCACTCTGAGGCGTCCACAGCGGGCCGACCGGAATTATTTCGAAAATCCAGACTTCCTTGGGGTCGGCCACAGCCAGCATCTCGCCGTTGTCGTGAAAACCGTATCCGTACTTTTCGGCCAGTTCTCCCATGATTTTTATGGCTTCCCTGGCCGTGCTGGCCCTTTCCATGGCGATTATGGTCAGCATGGTGATGTCAAAAGCCGGGGTTGGAGTCGGGTTGTCCAGCTTGCGGACATTCCCAATGGTCGATTCTCCTATGGCCACCTGCTTTTCATTTATGTAGCCGAACATGCCATGGTGATAGGCATAGGTATACGGAACCTCTGGGATTTCCAGGCCGGTGAAGTCCTTCTTGACCAGGTCCCACTTCAGGCCTTCGGTTGGAGGCCAGGTCTTGAACTGGGAGATATGATAGATTTTCCTGGTTTCTCCGGGTTTGTGACGGGCGGCTGGAACATGCCGCCAGGTCCAGTCGCAAAGACCGCAGTCGCAGGTATGGGTGGTCATGGTTGAACCGTCGACCGAGGCCAGGCGACCGACCAGTATGGAAGTGCAGTTATCGGCTGGCCTGGAAACCTCCAGCCCCGGGTCGACCTTCTCGGCCCGGCCGGTAAAATAAAATACGGCCAGGACGACCAGCATCAGGGTCAGAGCCGGAAGAAACCATCGTCCGAGTCTGTTCTTTTTTAGTTTTTTAAGCATCGAAACCTCCATTACTTGGTTAGAATTTATTCCATCACTCAAAAATGATGTCAATTATCCGTACTGCTTTTTTCCAGGCCTCGGGAAAGTCCATTTTCCTTCTATCCACCGTTCGCCGCTCGCTATTGTAATAGCTCAGGTGGTTGAACTTGACCAGAAGGTCATCGCCCAGCTGCCACCAGGCTTTAACCACGGCCTCGGCATTGCTCACGGAAAAGGCCGTTAAAAACTCTAAGGCTTTGGCCTGATTCTTCTGGTAAAGCTCAAGGGCTTTCCGGTCAATATCGGGAATCTGATTGAGAGCTCCGTCTTCCCATTTTTCCCTGGCCCTTTTTATTTCTTCTATGGCCACCGAGTAAGCCACCTGCGCATGGAAATCGACGTAGTCGAAGGCCCAGCGAGCTGACTGGCGGTTAAAGACCCAGTGGTCACCCACACTGAAGGAAGGCGGCAGGGCTTTAGTCCCGGCATAAAAGGGCATATAGCAGGCGGTGTCCTGGGCTCCCCAGGATAGCCAGACAATCCCTCCGATAGCGGCCGGCAACCAGCCACGGCATTGAGTGACGGTGGTGTATTCGGCATTGCGAACGCTGATCAGCCTGGCAGCACTGTCATAGTTCGGATTCTTATAAGGACCGCCTCTTATCCCTCGGGTCGGGTCAAAAAATGTGCCATAACCCTTGTCCCGGGTCATTTCCATCACGTCTTTTACAGAGAGGGGTCTATCCGGTCTTACTGAAAACGGGAAGTTCATGTTGGGCAGGGAGGGAGAAAACTTGGATGACGGGGAGACCAGGTCAAAGAATCGCCACATCCTGGCCCGGCGCGGCTGGTCCTTGGCGTTGCCTTCGGCCGGGCTGTAGGCCTTTTTCCAGCTGAAGGGCTGCCCGCTCTTCGGGTCCCAGTATCCGTTTTCGACCGCATAAGAAATTACGTTGGGTGAGGCCATGAAAAAGTCCGGGTTATTGAGGTCGATTTCCCCGATTCGGGACTCATTGGGGCAGACGCTGACCTGGTCGTCGGGCACCCGCTGCGCACACCAGAGGGCCCCCGGTTTTCCGCTGTCTGGAGTCCAGAGAGGTCCTACCGGCATGATTTCAAATACCCAGACTTCTTCCGGGTCGGCCACGGCCAGCATTTCTCCCCCGTCCTCGCCCCCGTAACCATACTTTTCGGCCAGCGAACCCATGAGCCTGATGGCCTCCCTGGCCGTCCGGCATCTTTCCATGGCCAGCAGGGTCAGCATAGTAATGTTGAAGGCCGGGGTCTGGGTCGGGTTGGACATCTTGGGCCGGTTGCCGATGGTGGATTCACCGATGGCCAGCTGCTGGTCGTTCATGTAGCCAAAAACCCCGTGCATGTACCCGAAGGTGTGCGGGGCCTCTGGTATCTCCACCCCGGTAAAATCTTTCTTTATTAAGTCCCACTTAAGGCCCTCGCTCGGCGGCCAGGTTCGCATCTGGGAAATTCGGTAAATTTTCCGGGTAGAACCCGGTTTGTGGTCGGCGGGCGGAACGTACCGCCAGGTCCAGTCGCAGATTCCACAGTCAGCGGTGTGGGTGGTCATGGTCGAGCCATCGGCTGAGGCTTTCTTGCCAACCATGATGACCGTGCAGTTTTCGCCGGCCAGGACACGCTCATCCGGGCTGGCTCCGGACTGCTGGCCGGAAATCAGCAGGAAAGTTAACAGGATCAGGCCAAGACCCAGGCTCAGGATTATTCCTTTTTTCATTTATGACTGCTCCATAATTTGTTTCGCCCCTGTTCAGTAAGATGGAACCGGGGCCAACTTTTATATCTTGACTACCTTGCCTTTTTCGACCAGGGCCGGGTTGTGAAAATAGCTTCCAGTCCCGTTGTTCACCACCTCCGAATACCTGGGGACATTCTTGATAATGATGGCCCGGTCGGCGCTTTTTCTTGAATTCTGTCTGATAATTTCCAGGCTGACGGAAAGATGCTGTCCCACCCTGCGGTCCAGGGACCAGCCTGATTCGTCATAGGGAACAAAAAGTTTTTTCTTTCGGGCCAGGCTCAGCAGGAATTCATCCCGGCCATCGAGAAAAAGCTTTTCTGTTTTGGCACCTGTTGGTTGGTCCAGAAAGGGTATCGGGGATTCCAGAAGGAAGGGCAGGGTGTCCGAATAGTCCCCGATTTCACGGTGGGAAAGCCCGCGGAATTTCTCCGGGGATGATTCCAGGTGGTTCTCGAAGCCTTCCATTGATTTAACGGTCAGGGAAGCCAGGGTGGCAATTCTCATGGATTTTTCCGGGGCCACGATGCAGTTGGTGACCGGGAACATGGTCTCGGCTCCATGCAGGTCGATGGCCAGGTCCACCCGTTCTTGGCGCAGGAGCTCCATGGCAGCAAAGGTGACCTGTTCCATGGGCAGGCCATTCTTCCGGCCGGGCCAGGTCCGGTTGGTGTTTCTGATATCAAGGTAAGAGAGCATCTGTTTTTCAGGGTAGTGTATATAGACGTCTGGGTCTGGCCACTGGTCCAGGGGAGAGGCATCCCGGTTGCCCATCCTGAACTTCTTCTGGCCCCAGGGAGTCCTGACAGAAAAATACAGCGGGTACCCTTCTCCCGGCCTGGTGTTCAGGCTGGCACTGCGGCTAAAGAAGGGGATGAGGAAAACTGTGCCTTTCTCCACCACAGCATTCTCGACCATGATGGCTACCGTCAGCATGCCTTCGGGTTCATTGGCATGGGTGTTGCCCATGACCAGGACCGAGCCTCCCGGTTCTCTCCCGGACAGGATGAAAACCGGCGTATCGGCCACGGTGCCTTTAAGGGCAGGCAGATAGTCGCTCAGGTTCCGGACTTCAGTGACTCCCGGCCCGCAAACAATCTCGACCGGGAAATGTCGGTGCTGTCTGAGGGGCCAGCCCCCGGCTATCAGCAGAATGATAAAGACCGCGGTCACCGATAGTTTGAATCCAGTTCCTGCCGTTTTCATGGTCAAATCCTTATTTAATCCTTAACAATCTCAGGATGAATGGAATAAGCGTCACCAGGTAGAGCACCACCCGGTCCCGGCTGTTCCTTTCCTTTAGCAGGTTCTTAATGGTAATCAACACAAAGAAGGCGCTCATCAGATAATAAGCAATCATGATGATTCTGGCTATCATGGCCGTCCATTCCTTAAAATGTTATCCATCATCCGATCACCAGGAAACGGAGATGACCGCTGAAAATAATCATCAGCATTCCGGTGGCGGTGATAATCAACCAGGGTATCCAGGCCTGTTTCAGGAAATCCCAGTATTTTCCTTCCTGTCCGGAAACTATCAGGCTCAACCGCCCGATGAGCCCGGTTGGCGGCAGCCCGTCCCCCAGCGGCCAGAGCAGGCTCAACCCGGCGATGACCAGGGTGGCATGGTAGCCGAGCGAATTAAGGTACCAGACCAGGGGAATGCCGATGATGGCTGCCCCGCCGTAGGTCAGAACACCTTCTGAAGCCGGAATGATCAGGGGTAGAAGGCAGAACAGCAAGCCGAGCGGTATGATGAGCACTGAGTATGAAATAAGACCTTTAACCCCGCTGACGGCCAGCACCTGCTGCAGCATACCCACGATAACCATAATTGCCAGCAGGGGAAGAAGCTTGCTAACGGTGGCTGAAGCCACCCTGACCAAATTGAGGCGGACCGGGCTCAGGGCCAGGGCCACCAGGGAGGCCAGGAGAAATTCCAGCGGTAACCCCAGGATGGGGAAAGAAAACGGCCAGAGACGGTAGGCAACAACCAGGGCGAAGAAAACCACAAAAGGGGTCAGCAGCCGAAACCAGTTCATGGCCGGATGGTATTGCGTTTTTTCCAGGAAAGTTTCCAGGCTGCCGGCCTGGGCCCGCTTTCCTCCCAGGATGATGATGGTCAGGGTGCCCAAGAGAAGGACCGGCAGTCCCAGGGGGAGTTCAAAACCGATGTAGGGGATGGCCGTGCCGGCACAGAGGACCATGGCCCAGATATTTACGGGTGGAGCGGCCGCAGCCAATCCGGCCACGATAAAAAGGATGGCCGGAATATTCTTTTCTGAAACACCCAGGCCTTTCATGGCCAGGGCTACCGGGGCTCCGACCACCAGCAGGGAGACGCTGCCGGCCCCGGTCAGGGCTCCCGGGATCAAGAGTATGATCATCAGCATGAACAGAGCCAGAAACCTGATTTTAGAGAAGCGGACCACGGCCTGCCGGACGGCAAAGTTGACGCCCCCCGATTCCTGGATTATGGTGATAAACAGGGTGGCCGTGAAAAAAACCAGGATGACGTCAAGGTAGGTGAAGGAGCCCTCGACCAGATGCCTGGGAATTTCTCTGATTTCAGGTGTCCGGAAAATGGAACCTCCCAGGGCCCCGGCCACCGTGGCTATCAACAGGCTGAGCTCCACGGACAGATGTCGCCATTTGGCCAGGGCATAGGCGGTGATGATTATGGCGGTTACAACCAGGGTCTGAATAAGCATGATTAAAAATCTTACTCAAGCGAGAAAGATAAAGCAAACTCTTTTTGGTCAGAAGATAAGCTCATAGGGCAACCCGGCCTTTTCCAGTTCGGCCACCAGAATCTTCTTCATCCGCTCAAAGAAGTCGTCGCCCGTATAGTTTAACAGGTTGTGGCGACGGTAAAAATCGATAAACTGGCTGACGTAATTGAGGCGGTCGATAAACACCTTGTCGACCAACCCCCTGAGCTGCCGGACCAGTCGTCCGGGGTTCAGGGGGAGTATGGGTCCCACGAAGGCAAAGGTCTTCAGATTCAGACTCTTGATTTTTTCCAGAGCTCCGAGCCTCCTGGTTATGGACGGTGCTCCCGGTTCAAACAGGGCAGCCACCCGGTCATCATCGGTGGCCAGAGAAAAACCCACTTCCAGTTCCGGCAGGTCCTTCAGGAGGTCAAGGTCCCGGACCACCAGGTCAGACTTGGTCTGGATGAAAACCGGAAAATCATAACGGCTGAGCTCGGCCAGGCATTTTCTGGTGAGCTGGTACCTGGCTTCTACCGGCTGGTAGGGGTCGCAAACCGAAGCTATCCAGACCGTACCTCGCCTGGCCCGGGGAAGCTGCCTTCGGAGCAACTCGGGGGCATTGATCTTGATGTCCACAAACTGGCCCCAGGGCTCGGCGTGACCTGAATACCTTCTCATGAAGAGTCCGGCATAACAGTAGCGGCAACCATGCGTACAACCGGTATAAGGATTGAGGCAATAATCAAAAATCTTGGACCTGTTGAGAATGCTCTTAGCCCGGACCTCGGAAATTTTAACCACGGATATTAGATAGCATATTTCCAGGTCAGCGGACAGCCCGGTTTATTCTGTCCATATTTTATGAATCATTTTTTTCGGAAATTGGGTTATAATATGTAGGAGAAACTCGGTAAGAATAGAAGGAGGAGACCATGCGCCCTTTTAAGCATAAACTGGCTTTTATGATTCCCGTCCTGCTCGGCCTTTTTATCATAACCTCGGTGCTGCCGCTCCAGGCCCAGTATTTCGGCCGCAATAAGGTTCAGTATAAGAGATTTGACTTCAAGATAATGAAAACCAAGCACTTTGATGTCTATTACTATCAGCAAGATGAAGATGTGGTCCGGCAGGCCGCCATGATGGCCGAACGCTGGTATGCCCGGCTGAGCCGGATTTTCAACCACGAGCTTAAAGGTCGCCAGCCCCTGATCATCTATTCCAGCAGTCCTGAATTCCAGCAGACTACGGTCATTCCCGAGACCATGGGTGAGGGGACCGGTGGCGTGACCGAATCTTTCAAGAGACGAATTGTTCTACCCTACGGGGTTTCAATGGCCGAAACCGACCATGTCATCGGCCACGAGCTGGTGCATGCCTTCCAGTACGATATCGCCGGCCAGGGGCATTCCGACCAGGCCCGGTATACGGGGGCCGAGCTCCGGGTCCCGCTTTTCCTGATAGAAGGATTGGCCGAGTACCTGTCAATCGGGCCGGTTGACACCGAGACTTCAATGTGGATGAGGGATACCTGGAAACGCAAGGACCTGCCCCAGATTAAGAAGCTGGAAAATTATTACAAGTATTTTCCTTACCGTTACGGCCATGCCGTCTGGGCCTACATCGGCGGTCGCTGGGGCGACGAGATGATTGGAAAGATCTTCAGGATGCTGGCCAGAAGCGGTGATTACGAATCGGTTCTCCAGGGGGTACTTGGCGTTCCCCTGAAAAAGCTGTCCGAAGACTGGCATAAGTCAATGGAAGAAGCCTACAAGCCCCTGGTCCCCTTAACCGAGACCCCGGATAAGTATGGACACCTGCTCCTCAAGGGAGTTGAAAATAATCCTTACAATGTTTCCCCGGTGCTGAGCCCTGACGGCCAGAACATGATCTTCTTCTCATCCCGCGACCTGTTCTCAATAGACCTTTACCTGGCTGACCCTCTCACCGGCAAAATTAAGAGAAAGTTAACCTCGACGGCCATCGACCCCCACTTCGAGAGTATTCAGTTCATCAGGTCGGCCGGGGCCTGGGCTCCAGACAACCAAAGGATCGTACTGGGAACGGTCAGCAAGGGGCGTCCCCAGCTGACCATCATGAATGCCCTCAGCGGACGGATAGAAAAGGAAATACCTTTCCCGGAACTGGGTGAGATCCTGAATCCAGCCTGGTCGCCCGATGGCAAAGAAATCGCCTTTGCCGCCCTGGTCGGGGGAGTAACAGACATTTTTATATATAACCTCGAAGACAATACCCTGAAGCAGATGACCAGGGATAGCTTTGGTGACCTGCACCCGGTCTGGTCTCCCGACGGAAGCAAGCTGGCCTTCGTTACGGAAAGGTTCAGTGCCAACCTGCAATGGCTGGATACCGGCAATTACGAGCTGGCCCTTTTAGACGTGGCCAGCGGGGAAGTCAGCCGGGTTCTGGGCTTTCCGACCGGCAAAAATGTCAACCCGCAATGGTCCGGAGACGGACGAAATCTGTTCTTCCTATCTGATTATACCGGGAAGACCGACCTTTACCGCCTGGACCTGGCCGACGGCAAGATCTACCAGATCACCAACCTCTTTACCGGAATCGGCGGGATTACCCAGCTCAGCCCGGCCATTTCCTATTCTCAAGCCGGCCAGAAACTGGCCATGTCCGTGTATGAAAATGGGTATTATTCGGTTTATCTGGTAGATTCCTCAGACAGGCTGCAGGGCCAGGCCACCATAGCTCAACTGGGAGAAAGACCGCTGGACCTTCTGCCTCCCAGAACCCAGCCCGAAGGGGCCCTGCTGGGACTGCTGAGGAACCCCCTTTATGGGCTACCCAAGGAAACAGATTTTCCCATCACCAGCTACCGGCCAAAACTGTCCCTGGATTTTGTGAGCAGGCCGACGGTGGCGGTTGGAGTGGACAGGTATGGAACTTACGCCGGCGGAGGTATCGCCGCTTTCTGGAGCGACATGCTGGGCTATCATACGGTGGTGACCATGGCCCAGACCAACTATGAATTAATCGATAGCTATGCCCTGGTCGGCTACATGAATTCCAGGAACCGAATTAACTGGGGAGCCGTCCTGCAACGGGTTCCATATATCTATGGCTCGTATAATGCCTATTTTGATGAGTATGGAGGAATACCGGTTTATATCCAGGAAGAGTATCTCAACCGACAGATTGCCTACCAGCTGGGAGGCTTTGCCTATTATCCCCTGAATACCTTCAGAAGGATTGAGTTTTCTGCCGGCTTCAACCTGATAGATTTCAATAGCAAGATGTACCGCTATATTTACGACGCTGTTTATTTCCAGCTTCTTGACTATTACCAGCTTGACCTGCCGGCTCCAAAATCTATAAAGTACGGTTATGCCTCGGCGGCCCTGGTCTATGACAGCTCCCTCTTTGGTGCCTGCAGCCCGATTCTGGGGCAGGCTTACCTGCTGGAAGTCCAGCCCAATTTTGGCAACCTGAATTTTATCAGCGTCATGGCCGATTACCGTCGATATTTCATTCCGAAGCGACCTTTTACCCTGGCCTTCCGGCTGCTGCATTACGGGCGATACGGCAAGGGTTCGGAAGACCCGAGACTCTGGCCCCTGTTCCTGGGGTATGAGACCCTGGTCCGGGGCTACGATTACAACAGCTTTCTGTACAGTGAATTCGATGACCAGAATCCGAACATGTTCGATTTCAATCGCCTCCTTGGAACACGGATGCTGGTGGCTAACGTGGAATTGAGATTTCCCGTGTTCCGGGTCCTCGGCCTCGGCAAAGGCTATTATGGAGTCTGGCCACTGGAGTTCCTGGCCTTTTACGATATCGGGACGGCCTGGTACTCAGACGAAAAGCCGACCTGGTTCGGCGGGACAAAAAAGCCGGTATCCAGTGCCGGTGTTGGCCTGAGAACCAACCTGTTCGGAGTGCTAGTCCTGGGCTTCGATTATGTCTATCCCTTCGACCGACCCATCAAGGGCTGGCACTGGCAGTTTACGATTACCCCGGGATTCTGAGGTCAGTTGCTGATTTCTTTAACGTAGATATTTCTGAAATAGACGGGCGACAGGCTGTCGTGGTTCTGGAGCCCAATATAACCCTCGGGGGCGAAGTCCCTGATCTTTCCCCTCGGCTCGGCCTTCCAGTCAATGACCTTCTGTCCGTTTAATTCAACAGTTATTCGGTCACCGATAAAAGTGATCCGGAAATGGTTCCACTCTCCGGTTGGCTTGAAGGCGTCTCGCGACGGAGCCTGGGCATCATAAACCGCCCCTGTTTTGTGTATTCCTTCCCCGGCATCGTATATCTGGATCTCGAAGGAATGGTAGATGTAATCGTCGCTGGTCGGCACCTCGGGGACGCGGAGAAAAATGCCCGAGTTGGTATTTTTCTGTGAACACTTGAATTCCAGGTCCAGTATAAAATCTTTGAATTTTTTGCGGCTGTACCAGAGCAGTCCCATGCCGCCCTGAGATTTCAGCACGCCGGTTTTAGGATCCAGCTCGAAATATCCCGGGCCATAATGGTTCCAGCCGTGCTTTTCATAATAACCGTTGTACCGGCCCAGGAGCTGGTCGAAGCCTTCGTAATAGGTTATCTTTCTGATAAAGGCCAACCCCTTCTGGATGGCCGGTTCGGGTGTCATCACTTCCTTTTCATTTTCATACTCAATGGTCAGGAAGCCAGCGTAGTCCTGAAGGGTCAGCTCGGCCAGGATGGCCTTGATGTCGGCCTTGCCGCTGCCGAAGGCCACATCTTCCGCTTTCTTGGTTCCGAAGTCGCTGCGGTCTTTTAAGTGGACGTCTATGATCCGCCCCTGGAGTAATCTCAGGCATTCCACCGGCTTGAGGTTACCCCTCATCCAGTGCCCGGTGTCGGCACAGACCCCGATTCTCTCGTCCAGCCCCTGAAGGTATTTGAGGGCCACGGCCGGGTGGGCATACTTGCTGGGTTCGGGATGATTATGAACTGCAAGACGGACGTTGTATTCCTTGACCAGCTTATCGAGTATCGGGTAATCTTCATCTTTTGGCTCGGTGACGATTATCCTTATTCCCAGTTTCCGGGCAAAATCAAAGACCCGGCGCATTTCTTCTTCCGTCCGGCCGGTATCGACCACCCCGTAAGCGACCACACTCATCTTCAGGGCGTTCAATTTTTCCCGGACCAGTTGCAGGTTTTCCTCGGCCATCTTGTGATCAAATATGACACTGGCGGGCAGGTCCCGGGACAGCCGCTGGCCGGGGAAGGCCTGGACGTAATCTATACCCAGGGCCCGGGTTTTCTCCAGGGCTTCAAAAAAAGTATACCCGCGGTAGGTCCAGCACTGCATGGCCACCGGAAATTTTTTTATCCGGACGGCCTGATAATCGGTCTGCCTGACCTGCTGCTTTATCTCTTCCGGTATCACCTTTTCCTGCCCGCCGGGGCTGGCCAGCAAGAAAAGCTGGCTCCAGACCAGCAGGCTTAAAATGGCGAGACCAAACAGAACGATATTTTTTTTCTGCTTCATTTTCACCCCTCCGGGTCTAAATTTATTATTAACCGCGAAACGGTTAAACGACTATTTTTTCTTCCTGGGGTTCCACTGGCCCCTGGCCACGGCCGGGATAAAGTTGTCCAGCCCGGGTGGCGGGAAGGGGAGAGTCTTATCTTTTTCTATGCTCATGTAGGCGGCCATCAACAGCTCGGTCACGTTGACCCCGTCGCTGAAATTCTCCATGGGTCTTCTGCCCTCCAGGAAGGATTCGACCATGTGGCGGTTTTCGGCCGTGTATCCGTATTCGTGTTCTTCGCTGGAGACCACCGGCATCAGGCCAACCTCGGCGTTCTGTTTTTCCACCAGGTCTTCTCCTGCCTTCCCCTTTACCTTCCGGCTGAAGAAGACTTTAAGTCCGGAATCCAGGGTGTTAACCTGCATTGAGTATTCCGGTCCCAGGAGTTCCATGGTCAGTCGCAATCCGGCTCCGACATAGCACCAGGAGGTGGTGGTCTCAACCACCAGGATGTGGCCCTGCCTGTCCTTATATTCGACCACCGACCGGGCAAAGTCTTCGGCCGGCCTGCTGGCATAATCCAGCTTGCCGTCACTGATCCGTTTTAAGTGGTCAACGTATTCGGGCAGCTGCCACTTCAGGCAGTGAGCATAGGCGGTAACCTTGACCGGTGTTAATTCCTCCCGGCTGGCTCCGGGCGGAGTCAGCATGAACCGGGCTTCTTCCACCGAGTGGCACATCATGTCGTTGAGGACTCCACCGCCCTGCAGCTCTCCTTCCCAGAACCAGGGCATGTGGGGCCCGCTGTGCTCTTCGGCTGCCCGGGCCAGGTAGGGGCGACCGCAGAGCTTGGCTCCCCGGGCCCAGATGATCTCTTTTCCGCGGACCACGGCCGGGGCAAAGACCTGGTTTTCCAGGTAGCCGTCGAGCAGGCCGGCTTTTTGCGCCAGCTGCAGCATCCGCCGGGCTTCCTTCACGTTGCGACCCAGGGGCTTTTCGCAGGTCACCCCGATTAGCTCGCCCTTTCCTTTTATTACCGCCTCGGCAATTTCTTCCATGACTGCTACGCGGGTGTAATTGGGCGAGCAGATCCAGATGGCGTCAATGGCCGGGTCGGCCACCATTTCGGTAATCGTTTTATATGTCCTGGCTTCGCCCACCTTGAGCTGCCGGGCCAGGGCGGCCGCTTCTCCGGCTCTTTTCTGGTCGGGGTCATAGATGCCCAGGACGTCAGCGTTGCGGACTCCCACCCAGGAACGGATATGGAACCGGGTGATGAAACCGCCACCGATAAAGCCTATCCCCAGATTTTTCTTTTTGGTCTTCATATCTTATCTCCTTTTCCTCTTTACAAAATTAAATGTAATAGTCTAAGATACTTTGGCCTCTTCCTCCTCTTGAACCAACCGTGTTGGTTTCAAGCCTGATTGATTCCGGCAGCTTCCGTTTCCAGGGACCGGTTGCGACTTTCCCGGAAGAAAGCCAGGAAGATCACCAGGCAGAGCAGGGTCAGGACGGTCGGCACCAGGAAAGTGCCGCGCCAGTTAACCACCCCGTCCCTGGTGAAAAGGTCCTGTATCCAGCCGCAGAACAGGCTGCCAACGAAGTTACCGAAGCCCAGGATGATGACGGCGATCAGGCTCTGAGCCGAATGCCGGATGTCCTTGGGGGCAATATTATCGACGTAGATGTAAGCTGCGGTGAAGAAAAAGACATAACAGAAGCCGTGAAGGGCCAGCGAGGCGATCACCAGCCAGGAAGGCTGACCGATGACAAATATAATATAGCGGATCGGCCAGGCCAGTATGCCCAGGGTCAGGGTCATCCGCATGCCGAACTTCTTCAGGGCCCAGCTCAGCATGAAGGCCATGACGAAGATCTCGGCCACCTGGGCAATGGTCATGACAAAGGAGACCGACTGCTGATTGACGCCCACTTTCTGGGTCAGAAAGGGAGAGGTCAAGACGTAGTAGAATTGAAGCTCGGTGGCCACCACAAATGAAATTATGGCGAAAATCAGAAAATTCTTATCTTTCAGCATTTTCAGAGCTTCCAGGAAGGCCCAGGGCTTGGCCGACTCTTTCTGCGGGGGAGTATGGGGCAGGCTGAATGAGTATAAGCCCATAATAATTGAGAAGATTCCAGCCAGGATCAGGGTATCACCCTTCATGGCTATTCCTTCCGGGGATTTGACCAGCCAGCGCCAGCCGGCCAGGGCCCAGCCGGCCGCTATCCAGCCGATGGTTCCCCAGACCCTGATGGCTCCGAATTCTTTTTCCGAGCTCTTCAGGTTAACAAAGGCGATGGAGTTGGTCAGGGCCAGGGTGGGAGCGTAGACCAGGCAGTAAAGCAGCATCAACCACATCATGGGCTGAAAGTCGGTGATGCTGGCTATCAGGACGAGCAGACCGCCGCCAGCTAGCTGGAGAACGGCAATCACTTTCTCGCTGGCAAAGTAGCGGTCAGCCAGTTGGCCTCCCAGGAAAGGGGAGATGATGGTGGCCAGCGGCAGCAGGCTGAAGATGAGGCCCAGCTGGCCGCCGGTGAACCCCAGGTTATTCTGAAGGTAAGCGGAAAGAACCGGGGCCCAGGAACCCCAGATGGCATACTGAAGAAACATCATGACGCTCAATCGGAACTTAACGCTCATCAGCTCACTCCTTTCTTCAGATATCTGAATTGGTTTCAGATGAAGGATATTTTTTTCCATATTTTTTGTCAAATTTATTTGCCCGGCAGAAAGCAGGGCGTTCAAAAATTTTTGTTGATATTTTTCCCGGCCTGTGATAATAGAAAAAAAAAGGCAAAGGAGAAAGGCCATTCCGACAGCAATGGAAAAAAGAAGGGAAAAAAGACTGGACGAAGAAAATAAGGTTGTCATTCATGTGCTGCCCGAAAACGAGCAGCAGGAAGAGGAATCATTTTATTCGTTTTCAAGAGATATTTCCGTGGGCGGGTTGCGACTGATGACCGATTCGCCCCTGCCGGTCAAGACCAGGGTCCGGCTGGAAATTGCCCTGGCCGAGTCCCAGAGACTCATCACCGGCATCGCCGAGGTCCGCTGGGTCAAGAGCCTGTTCGATGACGATGTTTTTGAAATGGGCCTGGAATTTGTGGAGCTTGACCCCCAGAGCCGGGTTCACCTGCTGGAACATGTCTACCGCAAGGTTCTGGCGCGCTGAGGATTAGCCGGCGGCCAACGGAGTTCTCTGTTTCTTTCTCCCGAAGATTGTTTGAAATCGTTTTGTGGTCAGGATGAGGTTCAAGATGAACAGAGTCTATCGGCCTTACCTTCCCCTCCTTTTTTTATTTTTACTTCTGGCCTGGCCATTGGCTGGCCTTAAAGCCCAGAACAAGAACTATTACTTTCCTGACCTCAGGGCTGACCTGTATGTTCAGAAAGATGGGTCCTTTATTGTCGATGAGTTCCTGACTTTTGAGTTCCAGGGGCAATTTTCCTGGGCTTCCCTCTGGATTCCCCTGCGGGCCAGACAGAATTCAAGCCTGGAGGTGATGGTTCAGGATTTCCGGGTCCGGGATGAGCAGGGGCAGGACCTGCCGCTGGAAACATCCGCCGGGGGAGGGAGGTTTCAGGCCAGGTGGAGGTTTTCCGCCAGGAATGAGAGGCGCACCTTCAATATCCATTACAGGATAATTAACGGCATATTCAACTACCCTGAAATCAGCGAACTTTACTGGCAGATCATAGGGTCTGAGGTCGACCGACCAACGGCCAGAGCGGTGGTCACTGTGCACCTGCCCGAGCCGGTGGCCAGCCGGGAGCAACTGCTGATTTACGGGCACGGGCCCCTTTCTGGAAGGTCAGAAATCCTGGACCTTCAAACCCTTCGCTTTGAGGCTTCCAACATAGCTTCCAGGCAATTCATGGAAATCAGGGTGGTCTGGCCGGCTGGCCTGGTGGCCGGCGTTAAGGCCACGGGTTACACCCTGGAAACGATCAAAGAAGAAGAGGCCAGGTTCGTTGAGGAGACGATAGCCAGGGTCAGGCAGGCTCAGGACCGTGAGGCCCGCCGGGTTGAATTCCTGAAAAAACTGGGACTGGCCTGGGTTATCTGGCAGATCCTCGGCCCGATCTTATGGCTGGTAATTTATTTCCATTTCTGGAAAAGAGTGGGGCGCGACTATCGCTTCGATGACATTCCAGAATACTTCAGGGAATTGCCATCAGACCTCCCCCCGGCCCTGGTCCAGGTCCTGCGACGCGAAGGTGAAAAGCCTCTGCCGGTCGCCTTTACCGCCACCATCTTTGACCTGGCTACCCGGGGCTACCTGGCCATAGAAGACAAGAAGGTGGAAAAGAAAACCCTGCTGGGTTCCAAATCAAACGAGCTAACCATTTTTGAACTGAAGAAAAATTACCGGGAAGACAACAGTTTGAGAAGCTGGGAAAAGTCAGTCCTGGATGTCGTCTTCGACCGGGCCGGTGAACTGGGCCAGCCCGGAAGCCGGGTTTCCCTGGATGAACTGGTCAGTTACCTCAAGAAACACCCGGTAGAGTACCAGGTCTGGTTCAGAGAATGGCAGAAGGAAATACAGCAGGAGGGCCGAAAACTGGGGTTTGTAGAGCCAGAAAGCCGTCGGTTGAGCCAGATCGTCATGATAATCAGCCTGATTGTGGCCAGCCTGACTTTTTCTCCGGTGATGTTCATCATGACCCTGGTGCTGGGGCCGAAGCTCAAGAGGCGGCGCCGGGACTGGGCCCGGGAAAATGAATTGTGGAAAGCCCTGGACCGGTTCCTGGATGATTTCTCAGAATTCAAGGAAATTCCGGCCGAGGCCTACCGCCTCTGGGATAAGTACCTGGTCTTCGGCATCCTTTTTGGCAATGCCAGGAAGCTGGTCAAGATGCTGCCCAGGGTGCTCGAAGGCGAGCAAGCCGTTTCTCCGGCCTGGGTGGTCGGGGCCTACGGAGCAGCGGGGATTAACCGCCAGGTGGAGGCCATTTCAGCCACCATTTCATCCATAGAAAGAGCGGCCACGGCCATCAGCCAGGCCAGCGCCCATGCTGCCCACTACTCGTCCGGGAGCGGCGGTGGTTTCAGCGGCGGGGGCGGGGGAGGCGGAGGCGGGGGTGGCGTTTCGGCCGGTTGAGGCCGGGTCAGTCCCGATAGGCCTGTAAAAAAACAAGCAAGTATCAAACTGAATGGTGAGAATAATGGGATCTGACCTTAGGACTAAAAAGCCAGAAAAGCCGGACGCACCCAGGTTTTTCGTTCGGCTTTTCTCCCTATTGATAATTTTGACTGCTGCTGCCTGTTTTTTAACCTGGTTCCAGGCCTGCCAGAAACCGGATGAGGCTGAGGAAATCAGGGAATTATTGCGGACAGTAGCCGTCCAGGCCGAGAAAAAGAATCTGGAAAAAATCACGGGATACCTGGCCGATGACTACCGGGATTTCGAAGGGCGAGATTCAGCCCGGACGGCCAGCCTGCTGGAATATTATTTCAAGAATTACCAGGGGATTGCGATCCACCTGCTGGATATTTACGTAGATATTAATAAGGACCCGGCTGAGGCCGAGGCCGACGTCCTGCTGTCCTCGGGACCACTCGAAACCCTGAGGAAACTCGTGGGCGTGGTTGGAGTCTATTACCGCTTTAACTTTAGCTTGGAAAAAAGGTCCGGAAGATGGCAGATAATTTATGCCGCCTGGAAAGAGGTGGATTCAAACTCCCTACTTCCGGGGTCGAGGGCGATACTGAAAAAGATTTTTCCCGACCAGTTTTAGCGAATAATTTAAAAGGAGAGAACGATGGATGAGAAAAAAACCAGGTATGAAGAATTCAGGGTCAGCGGGTCCGAAATACTGGAAAAAATAAAGGAAATCATCAGGGAAGGAAACGCCCGCCGGATCATTTTCAAAACCGAAGACGGCCGCACCTTCATGGAAATTCCCCTGACCGTCGGTATTGTGGGAACCCTTATTGCCCCGGTCTGGGCAGCCATCGGGGCGGTGGCCGCCCTGGCCTCCAACCTGACCATTGTGGTCGAAAAAGAAACCAGGGATAAGCCGTAAGATTGCCCGCAATTTTTTCTTGATAAACCCGGTCCATTCTGGTAAAGAGAACCTGTCCGATTAAATTAATGGAGTCCAGGATGAAAAACAAAACCCGGCTTATCTTTATCTTTTTACTGATTATCAGCCTCGGTCTTTTATCCTTTTACGGCCTGTCTCAAACACAGAAGAAAGTAACAAAAATTCAGAATACCCCGCCTGAAGTCAGACTGAAAGGTTTCGAGCAGCACCGTCAGATGCTGGCCAGCTCTCCTCTGGCCGGCTTAAAGTGGCAGTTTCTGGGCCCGGTAAATGTCAGCGGGCGTTGCACCGATGTGGCCGTGGTCACGCCCAGGGGCAAGAACTATACCATTTACGTAGGCACTGCCTCCGGCGGCGTCTGGAAAACAGAAAATGAGGGCACAACCTGGGAACCGGTGTTTGAACGGGAACTTTCCAGCTCGATCGGCGACATCGCCCTGGCTCCTTCTGACCACAGGATTATCTGGGTCGGCACCGGCGAGGCCAACATCTTCCGCAGTTCCCATCCGGGCTGCGGAGTTTACAAGTCAACTGATGGTGGCCGGACCTGGAAACATATGGGTCTTACTGACACCAATACCATTGCCAGAATTGTCATTCACCCCCAGAACCCTGAGGTGGTCTACGTAGCCGCTTCCGGGCATGAATGGACCTTCAACCAGTACAGAGGAGTCTACAAGACCACAGACGGCGGCCAGACCTGGACCAGGGTCCTTTTTGTCAACGATCAGACCGGGGCCATCGACCTGACCATGGACCCCGACGATCCCGAAACGCTCTTTGCCGTTACCTGGCAGAGAATAAGAAAAAAATGGAATGACCCCCGCAATGAACCGCATTATTCCGGCAGCGGAATCTGGAAGTCCACTGACGGCGGGAAGACCTGGAAGCCGATTAACAGTGGCCTGCCGGAGGCCAGGTTCAGGGGGCGGATTGGAATCGATATCTGTCTCAAGAATCCTAAAATCCTTTACGCCCTGGTCGATAACTATGAAATTTCACGGGAACCGAGCGAAGAAGAAAGAAGCGATGCCTACGGCCTGCCCAGCACCGGGCTGATCAAGGGGGCCACGGTCTACCGTTCGGACGATGGCGGGGAAAACTGGAGGCTAACGGCTCCCACCTCTGAAGAGATGAAAAGATACCTGGGAAATCATTCCGGAACCTACGGCTGGGTCTTCGGTCAGATCAGGGTTGACCCCAACCAACCTGATACGGTCTACATCATGGGAGTTCCCATGAGCGTTTCCCGTGACGGTGGCCGCACCTTTACCGAGGTCCAGAACCTGTACCATGTTGACCACCACGGCCTGTGGATCGACCCGGAGAATTCCAATTACCTGGTCAACGTCAATGATGGCGGCCTGGAAATTTCCTACGACGGCGGGAAAAACTGGAAGAATACCAGCCTGACCCTTCCGGTCTGCCAATTCTTCAACATAAACTACGACCTGGACACACCATTTCACGTTTACGGCTCGATGCAGGACCATGGCAGCTACCGGGCCACGGTCGACCTGAGCCGTGGAAGAAATGCCGTCCGGCCGGTAGCCTTCGAACGCGCTCCCGGCGGAGAGGGTTCGCATCACGTCATCGACCCCACCAACCCCAACCTGGTCTATTCCTGCGGGTTTTATGGAAACCTGACCAGAACTGACCTGAGCCGGAGCGGCCCGGAAAGGACCAAGTTGATAGTACCAAAAGTTTTCCCGGATGAACCCAGGCTGCGTGGCCAGTGGCTGGCCCATTTTATCCTTTCTCCACATAATCCGAATATCATTTACCACGGAATGCAGTACCTGTTCAGGTCGCTTGACCGGGGAGATACCTGGGAACGAATCAGCCCGGACCTGACCTATTTTACTCCGGCTGAAGCCGGCGACATCCCTTACCACACAATTACCGCCATTTCCGAGTCCCCGCTGAAATACGGTCTGCTCTATGTTGGCACCGATTGCGGCCGGGTTTCGGTGACCAGGGACGGGGGCAAGAGCTGGCAGGAAATCACGGCCGGCTTGCCCTACCAGAAATGGGTTTCCAGGATAGTGGCCAGCCAGTACGAGATGGGAACGGTCTACCTGACCCAGCACGGCCGATTTGACGACGACTTTACCCCCTATGTCTGGATGTCAAGAGATTTTGGCCGGACCTGGATTGATATTTCAAAAGGGCTGCCGCTGGGACCGGTTAACGTTATAAGGGAAGACCCGGTCGACCGGAACATTCTTTACGTTGGTACCGACCTTGGCGTTTATGTTTCCAAAGACCGCGGTCAGAGCTGGCAGGTGCTCGGAGGCAACCTGCCCTCGGTCTATGTGCATGACCTGATCATTCACCCCAGAGATAATGTCCTGGTAATTGCCACCCATGGCCGCGGAATGTGGCTGCTTGATGCTGACCCGGTTAATGACAAGCCCAGGAAGGTCAGGCGGCGATATTACGAAGATTAACCTGAAAAATAATCATAGATTCAATAGATCGCCTAGATTAAAATATCCGGTGGCAGGAAAGGAATGAAGGCAGCTTCGATCCTTCAGAAAATGGCGCCAGCTCTGCCCTCGAAATCATGCTTCCTGTTAATTGCCATATTATTTGTGTTTTTACTGGTTTCCTGCAAACGGCAGGAGAATCAGGAACCGGCACAATCCTGGCCGCAGGTAGAACCCCAGGAAGAGACTAAACCGGCCCCGCCGCCTGCGCCCAAGATTACCGAGGACATCTATGTGGACATTACGGCCAGGGCCGCCCTTATCTTTGATAGGTATAAAGAAGACCTGGACGAGGCTCACCGTCAAATGGACCTTGTCTATCAAAAATACGGGATTACTTTTACCGATTATGACCGCTACCGGCGCAACCTGACCACCGACCAGAAGAGACGGCTGGAAAAGCTGGTTCAAGAACAAATCCAAAAGGTATACAAGGAATATTTTGAAGATCTTAAATAGCGGCTGCAACTTAACCTGAAAATGAAAATCAGTTATCCTGGTCCTGTCCGGGCAAGAGGCGATTATGAAAAAGGGATGGTGAGAGCTGGTCGGGAAGCATACATAAGATAAGGCCTGTTTTTGAGCCGAGTCCGAATAAATGAATCAAGGAGGTAAAGTCCAATGAACCGAAGAAGGTTTATGGGAACGGTCATTGGCACCGGTCTTTTTCAGGGCAGACTGGCGGCGAGGCCTGGCCGGAATGTCAGATCAGCGAACCAGGTTGAAAGCTTAACAGAAAGCGGGTTGATGGATAGGGTTAAGACGGCCATGCTGACCATGCAGCGCCAGGCCTGGGAGCAGGGGGTGGCCGCCCAGGCCCTGCTGGAACTGGGCGATGAACAACTGGTGATAATGATGGCCAGGGAAGCAGTGCTGCGCCAGTGGGACGATGGCCGGCTGGGCCAGGTCTGTGATAATCACGGGGTGACCGATCCCGGGGCCAACGGCGAGGCCGTGTTGTTTGCTGCCCGGAAACTCTCTGACCAGCGCCTGCTCCGGGCCGCAGAGAAGCAGGCTGAGTACTTCCTGAAAACGGCGCCGCGCACTTCAGACGGAGTGATTTTTCATATCGACCACAAACCCCAGCTCTGGATTGATTCCATGTACATGTGCCCGCCATTTCTGGCCGTTATGGGCTATTTCCGGGAGGCCATCTTTCAGGTTGAAGGTTTGAGAAAATACCTGTGGAATCGAGAGCGGAAGTTGTTTTCTCATATCTACGATTATGGACTCAAGAAGTTCGAAAGGCAGGATTTCTGGGGAGTGGGCAATGGCTGGGCCGCGGCCGGGATGACCAGGGTGCTGCGGGCCCTGCCCGAAAACCTGAAGGCTGAAAGAAATAAATTAAAGGGCTACATAAAGGAGCTTCTGGACGGGTGCCTGAAACACCAGAGGCCGGACGGACTGTTTCATGACGTCCTGGACCGGGCAGAGACCTTTGTGGAAACCAACCTGGCCCAGATGCTGGCCTATTCAATATATCGTAATATCCAGATGGGCTGGCTGGACCGAAAATACCTGAAAGCCGCCGAAGCCATGCGCCGGGCCGTTCTTACCAAGGTGGATTCTTTTGGCTACGTTAACGACGTCTGCGG
>JABLWX010000045.1 GCA_013178315.1 Candidatus Aminicenantota bacterium | reverse complement strand
CAGTCGGCCGGGGTAGCCACTGAGGGCCAGGCTTTCTTCCTGCTGATGGAGGCGGCCAGGCGGGACCTGCTGTCTTAAGAAGGAACTCAGCCCTGGGTTTCGGGCTTGGTCATCTGGATGAATTTTTCAACCCGTTCCCGGATGAGATCGCGTAATTCTCTTACCTTCTGCCTTTTTTCCGATTCTGGAATGTCTTCCCGGGTCGGGTCAGCCATCGGCCAGTTGGCCACCCTGGTCACCCCAGGGAAAATCGGGCAACGCTCGGCCGCAGCCGGGTCGCAGAGGGTAATCACGTAGGTAAAAAGTTCACCGGCGGTGTATAACTCGAAGACGCTCCTGGTCCGGTGTCCGGAGATGTCCAGGCCAACTTCCCGCATCACCTCTACTGCCAAGGGATTCAGGCTGCCCGGCTCGAAGCCGGCACTCCTGGCCAGAAAATCTCCCTGACCCAGGTGGTTGAGCCAGGCCTCAGCCATCGGGCTCCTCAGACTGTTGTCATCGCAGACAAAAAGGACCTTAATTTTTTCCATTCTCTCTTACTCGCTCGAATATTATCTGACAATTTTCGCACCTTTTTATTTATATGGCAATAAGTTTAATTTTTTATTATCATAAAATTAAGATTAATTAAAACAAGGAGGGCAGAATGAAAAAGAACATGGGAGCTGTGGACCGCACCCTCAGGACCTTGCTGGCGGTTATCCTGGCCATACTGGTCCTGGCAGGGGTGGTTAAAGGAACGCTGGCCTATATCCTGGTTGTGGTGGCCATAGTTTTTCTGGCCACCAGCCTGTTTGGTTTCTGTCCGCTCTATGTCCCTCTGGGAATCACCACCCTGGGCCGGAAGAAATCCGAACAGTAAAAAGAGCTGATTTCTGGAAAATTAATTCTGTTTTTTTCTCACCCGGAAACTAAATTATTTATTGCCAGGGTCGGGGCAAATGGATAAAATGGAACAGATTTGATTCTGATGTTTGTTGTTGAAAGCAACCCGACCAGTGTTCCGGCCATCCAGCAGGCGATAGTCAGTCGATTGCTGCAGCTGGCCGACCCGGACGTGGCCCGGACAGCCCAGAAATTTTTCCCGGAAAAAATTGTATGTTTTGGGATTCGGGCTGCTGACCTTCGAGCCCTCAGTCGCGAAATTTATGACTTAGTTAAACCGGCCTGGAAAATCGACCAGGCCCTGGACCTGGCGGGAGGCCTGTTGGCCAGGCCGGAACTGGAAGCGCGGTCCTGCGGACTTCTTATCCTAAGCCGTTTCCATTCCGAATTAAACCAGGCCCGCCTGGACAGGATCAGGTCCTGGCTGAGAAAAGGCCACCTGGATAACTGGGCACTGATAGATACTCTCTCCCTGGAGGTGCTCGGCCCCTTTTTCCGGAAAAACCCGGGGCAACTGAAAATTCTGGAAAAATGGGCCGGTGACAGGAACCTTTATCTCAGGAGAGCGGCGCTGGTCACGCTGGTCAAGCTGTCGAGAGACCGGAAAATCCTTGGATTTATCTTCAAGATGGTCTGCATCGCGGTTCCGGTTGAAAAATCTGACGACCTGGTGGCCAAGGCTGCCGGCTGGTTGCTGCGTGAAGCGGGTAAAACCGACGGCCATTCGCTGGAAAAATTTCTTTTGAGATACGGGAAGAAACTCCCTAGGATAACCGTCAGGTATGCCCTGGAAAAGTTTGGGCCGGGACGGAAGGCTTATTTTATGAAAATAACAAAAGCATAACATTTCAAGGAGGTCTTATGATAACCAGGCTAAAGTCAATGAGAAAAAAAGTTACTCTTTCGGTATTGCTCCTGCTTCTTTTCCTGTTTCCACTGATTGGGAGCGGAGCACCTCAAAAGGAAGAGGCTCAAAAGCCAGCCGCCTTTTCAGACAAAATTCCACTTACGGCCAAGGACCTGGAACTATTCACCTGGCGGCATATCGGTCCCTGGCCCTTTTCCGGACGCATCACCAATTTTGCCGTTCCGCCTGGTCAGAGCCAGACCTATTACGTGCTGACTGCCTCAGGCGGAGTCTGGAAAACGGTGGATGGTGGAATACATTTTGAACCCATTTTTGAAAAGTATGGTAACCAGAGCAT
>JABLWX010000044.1 GCA_013178315.1 Candidatus Aminicenantota bacterium | reverse complement strand
TTGACCCCTACCGCGGGGTGGTGGTCCTGGTCAGGGTGGTTGATGGAACCATTAAGACCGGGGACCGGATTGTATTGATGGCCACCGGCGCCGAGTACCAGGTGGAAGAAATCGGTTACCTGACCCCAAAGCCGGTCCGGGTGGAGTCGCTTTCTACCGGCGAGGTCGGATACCTGATTGCCGGGATAAAAAACCTGGCCCACGCCCGCATCGGCGAGACCATAACCCACAAGCTGCGGCCGGCCGAGCAGCCGCTACCCGGTTTCAAGGAAGCCAAGCCCATGGTTTTCTGCGGGCTCTACCCGGCCGGGGAAAGCAGCATCGAGGACCTGCGCGATGCCCTGGAAAAGCTCAGGCTCAACGATGCTTCCTTCCACTTTGAACCGGAAAATTCCCCGGCCCTGGGCTTCGGTTTCCGGGCCGGCTTCCTCGGCCTGCTCCACCGCGAAATTATACAGGAGAGGCTGGAGCGGGAGTTCAACCTGAGCCTGATCACCACCGCTCCCAGCGTCAGTTACCGGGTAGTAACCACCAGGGGCGAGGTGCTGGAAGTCCACAACCCCTCGGAACTGCCCGAGCCCCAGTACCTGGACCGGATTGAAGAACCGATCATCGAGGCCCTGATCCTGACTCCCGACCGCTACCTGGGCAACCTGCTGCAGCTCCTGGATGAACGGCGCGGCGTGCAGAAAAAGATGGAGTACATCTCCACCAGCCGGGTGTTGCTGGATTACCTGGTCCCGCTGAACGAAGTCGTCTTTGATTTTTACAACCAGCTCAAGTCCCTCTCCCAGGGCTATGCTTCCATGGATTACGAGCTGGCCGGATATAAGGAGGCCCCGCTGGTCAAGCTGGACATCCTGGTCAACTATGAAGAGGTCGACGCCCTGTCGGTTATAGTCCACAAGGACAAGGCCTACCGCGTCGGCCGGTCGCTGGTGGAGAGGCTCCGCCAGGCCATTCCGCGGCAGCAGTTCGAGGTGGTGCTTCAGGCGGCCATCGGCAAGAGGGTCATCGCCCGGGAGACTGTCAAGCCTTTCCGGAAGGATGTCCTGGCCAAGCTCTACGGCGGCGATTACACCCGGAAGATGAAAGTCCTGGAAAAGCAGAAGGAAGGCAAGAAGAGGATGAAAAGGGTCGGCCGGGTGGACATTCCCCAGGAAGCCTTTCTGGCCATTCTGGAAGTCAAGTAGAATTTTCGTCTATAATAGCCGGAGTGTCGAGATGTAACCGGGTCTTGCCCGACTGGAATTTTTTCATGACCCGCAGCAAGAACTGGAGGGGGTGGCATGGACGAAAAAAAGCTGGTCGCTTTTCTAAAGCAGTCCAGGGAAATCATCGGCGATTTTTTCATGGCCGGGTCACTGGCTCTGCTCCCCGTCATCTTCTCTTCCCTGGTCTGGGCGGTTAACCGGCGAGGGGAAATTAAAAAGAAAATCCTCGAAGTGAAAGTCTGGCTGGAACCGGAGACCCTCAAGAACAAGCCGGCTGAGTTTATCCTGGATTTTTTTGAAAACAACCCTGAGCTCAGGGCTGCCTACGAGGAAGAAATCAGGAACAGGGATTTCCGGGTCCTGAGGCCAGCCTTCCGGGCCTTATACCCGGTGCTCGGGCTGCAGGACCCCTTCCTGGAAAAGCTGTTCTCTTCGGAGCTGAAAAATCATGATTACCGTCGGCTGGTGGCCGAGTTCAGAACCAGGCTGGAGGGCGCTCTATCGGAGATCCGGGCGGCTGGAAAACGGGAGAATTTCTGGAAGGCCGTGGACCGGGTCTGCGGGGAATTCTTAAACCTGGGCTGGACCCTGCTTACCGAAGACGAGGTCCGGGAGCTCTTGAAAAAGGCCATGGAAAAAATGTAGCAGAAATTGCGGCGGGAGATGGGTGATGACTCCAAAGGGTAAAAACACAGCGCTTAGCAAGGGGATATTGCCCGGGGTGGTGGTCGTCCTGTTCCTGAGCCTGCTTTTTTCGAGCTGCGCTTCTTCCCTGCAGAAAGCCAAGCTGCACCTGGCCTGGGCCCATGACCGAGAGAGGTCATTCCGGACGGAAGAAGCGGTTGCCCTATACAAGAAGTCCCTGGCAGAAGCGGAAAGAGAGATCAGGAAGAGACCCTCGGCCCAGGCTTACATGATCAAGGGCCTGGCCGAGGTCAAGCTGGCCAGGTGGCCTGAAGCCAGCCGCAGTTTCAGCCAGGCTGCAGCCCTGGGTGACGAAAAGGCCGAGGCCTGGGCCCGTGAAGTCAGCCTCCTCGGACTGGCCGTTTCTCTCCAGGAACAGGGGCTGGCCGGCCCGGCCCTGCGTCTTTATTCCATTCTGAGCGAGAAAGGAAAATTTTCCCCGGTGGTCCAGGCCGCCCTGGGCCGGCTGGTGGACAGCCAGCTTGAGTTGTTGCCCGCCCTGCCGGAAAGAGAACGGGAAAAAATTATCACTAAATCTATCGGGATGGTAGAGAAAGCCCTGGATTCCGACCCGGCCTGCGGCTATTACCATTACCTTCTGGCCCAGCTGCTCGGTCACGGGGGAAAATACCGCGAGAGCTTCGAGGAAGCGGTCATGGCCCGGGAGCTGGGATTGCCAAAGCTGGAGCTCCAGCGCGATAACGACAACCAGATTGTCTTCTGCTACCGGCGACTCAAGGAATCCCTGGCCGGGGAGGAATGGGCAGAGTTCAGCCGCAACTACCGGCTCTGGATAAATAAATGGAAATGGCCGGACGAGGAGACTCCGGACTGGAAAAGGAGGTAACGATGCTGCCGGCAATAGCCTGGAAAAACGGGGCCCTGGTCATGGTTGACCAGCGTCGGCTGCCGTGGAAGGAAGAGTATCTTACCCTGAAGACCGTGGAAGAGGTGGCCCGGGCCATCGAAGACATGGTGATTCGGGGAGCCCCGGCCATCGGCATAGCCGCGGCCTACGGTCTGGCCCTGGGAATCCTGAACCTCGGGCCAGGTGATAACGCGGAAAGAGCTTTCGATAAATTTTACCGGCGCCTGTGGCGGACCCGTCCAACCGCCCGCAACCTGTTCTGGGCCCTGGAGCGGATGAAAAGAATCTATGAAGAAAATAGAAACCGCAAACTGGCTGAACTCAAAAAGGTTCTTCTGGCTGAAGCCCGGGCCATAGAAAAAGAAGACCTGGAAATAAACAGGAAAATAGGAGAGAATGGAGCCAGTCTGGTTCCCGAAGGAGCGACCATCCTGACCCACTGCAACGCCGGAGCCCTGGCCACGGCCGGTTATGGTACAGCCCTGGGCGTCATCAGGTCGGCCTTTGCCCGCAGAAAGAAGATTCGGGTCCTGGCCTGCGAGACCAGGCCGTTTCTCCAGGGGGCCAGGCTGACCGTCTGGGAGCTTATGAAGGATAAGATTCCGGTCACCCTGATTACCGACAACATGGCCGGCTGGTTGATGCGGCGGGGAGAAGTAGGGCTGGTGATTGTGGGAGCCGACCGCATTGCCCGCAATGGCGATACCGCCAACAAAATCGGCACCTATTCGCTGGCGGTGCTGGCCAGGGAACACCGGGTTCCGTTCTACGTGGCCGCCCCGCTGAGCACCTTTGATTTCAGTTTAAGAAACGGTCAGGATATTCCCATCGAAGAAAGGAAGGCGGAGGAAGTCCGCAGAATCGGCAACCAGTTGATTACCCTGCCCGAGGTCCCGGTTAAAAACCCGGCCTTTGACGTCACCCCGGGTCGGCTGATTTCAGCCATCATCACCGAGAAAGGAATAATCCACCCGCCCTTTACCCGGGGGATAGCGAGGATGAGGAAGGAACGACACTGAGCATATTAAGAAACTGGAGGGGTATGAACCTCGTCGGGCAGGGCGGAAAGATCATTCTATTCACCTTGCCCTCCCTGGTGGCAGCCATATACCTCAACCGGAAGTTTCCACGGGTTGTGGCTTTACCGGAGAGCCTGGCTTTTATCAGGCCGGCCGGATATGTATTGCTTTTTCTCGGCTTGATACTCTGGGCGACCGCCCTGGTCCAGTTACTGTCAGGTTTTTCCCGGGGCCGGCTGGTTACGACCGGGGCCTATGGCCTCGTCCGCAACCCGCTTTATTCCAGTGCCACCTTCTTCATTCTGCCCGGCGTGGCGTTTATTACTCTGACCTGGGTTTACCTTTTGGTTTCTGCCTTTCTATATGCCGGGGTTATGATTTTTATCGGCCGGGAAGAAAGGCAACTGGCAACGGCCTTTGGGCAGGAATATGAAGAATACTCGGCCCGGGTCCACCGGCTGATTCCGTTTAAGCGGCCGGGAAAAATCAGGGTGAGTTAGGAGGGTGTTATGACTGAAACAATGATCATTGTGGGAGCGGGTATGGCCGGGCTGTCCACGGGTTGCTATGCCCAGATGAATGGCTTCAAGAGTGAAATATACGAATCCAACAGGGTTCCCGGGGGCCTCTGTGCGGCCTGGACCCGGAAGGGGTACACCTTCGACATCAGCATGCATATCCTGGCCGGCTCGAAGGATGGGCCTTTCAGAAAGATGTGGGACGAACTGGGAGTCACCAGAAACCAGGAGTTTTTTTATCACCGTAAAGTTGTCACGGTCGAAGGACTGGAAAAAAGGCTTGAATTCTGCCTGGACCGGGATCGGCTGGAAAAACAGATGCTGGCCATCTCTCCAGGAGACGCTGGCCTGATAAAAGAATTCTTAAAGGTTTTTTTCGGGCCCGGAGTCATGGACCTGGCTTCCCTTGACCCGCCAGAACTGGTGGGAATAGCTGGCAGGTTAAAAATGATACTGAAAGTGTTGCCGATGGTTGGTGTCTTCAAAAAATTCGGGAACATGACCCTGCAGGAATTTGTGGACCGGTGCCAGGATCCTTTTCTGGCTGTGGCCCTGAGGTCCGTGGTGGATACCCCGGGCTGGCCGATGCCGGATTTCCCGATGGTGGCCATGGCCGGTTTCGCCCGGGCCGGGGGAGAAGCCGGGTATCCCCTGGGTGGTTCGTTCAGGGTGGCCCAGAAAATTGCTGACCGTTACCGGTCCCTGGGTGGCCAGATTCACTTCAACAGCCGGGTGGTGGACATCTTGATAGAAAACGACGGGGCGGTCGGGATCCGGCTCGAGGATGGCAGCGAGCATCGGGCGGATACCGTGGTCTGGGCTGGCGACGGGCATCACCTGATATACGACATCCTGGGCGGGAAATACCTGGATTCCGCCATACGCGACATGTATGAGAAGTGGCAGCCGGTCAAGCCCATGGTTCATGTCTGCTTCGGGGTTAACCTGGACCTGTCGGGAGAACCGAAGCAAATGGTGTATGAAGTGGAGAAGCCCATTACCATCGCCGGCCAGGACTTCAAATGGCTGAGCATAGTAAACCATGCCTTTGATAAAAGCACCTCTCCCCCCGGCAAGTCGGCGCTTGAGGTCTGGTATGCCACTGATTACGGGTACTGGGAAGAACTTCACCGGGATCGCCCGAGGTACGAGGCGGAAAAAAAGCGCATTGCCGAGGAAACGGCTGCAGCCCTCGAGACCAGGTGGCCCGGCTTCAGGTCAAAAATCGAAGTTGTGGATGTGCCCACACCGATGACCTATGTGCGGTATACCGGGAACTGGCAGGGGTCGGTGGACGGCTGGTACATAACCCCCGACAACATGAGGGAACAGAAAATGAAAAGATCTCTGCCAGGGCTCAGCCAGCTTTATATGGTGGGCCAATGGACTGCGCCTTTTACCGGGACCGTGGGGGCGGCCCTTTCCGGGCGTCAACTGGTCCAGATATTATGCAAGAAAGCTCGCCGGCCATTTCTTACAGAAATGCCCGGCAGCAGACAGGTAAATTAGTGCAGAAGGCCTGAGAAATCTTTTCACTCACCTGTATTCTTTATCGATAAACCGGCATTCTGGAAAGGCAGGACGAAGATGGAAATGTGGCTCCCTCCTCCAGGCCGGTTGTCCTGGAAAGGCGCCGGCGGCCAGGATGATTCACGTACCCGGTCGTTTGGCAATGGCCTGGACAGGAAAAGATCCTGGAGTCAGCACCAGCCTGCCTCGGGCCGAAGGTAGTCAAGCCCCTGAACTTGGGATAAAATGTCACTGCCCGAGATTTAACGGAGAAGTAAATGGCTGGAAAAAGGAAGCCCAGGTTTCTGCTGGCGGTGGAGACTTCCTGCGACGAGACCTCGGCCGCAGTCCTGGAGCGCGGTCAGATTCTCAGCAACATCATTCTGTCCCAGGACGAAATCCATTCGCCCTACGGCGGGGTGGTGCCCGAGCTGGCTTCCCGCCAGCACATAAAGTCCATAGATTACGTGGTCGGGGAGAGCCTGGCCCAGGCCGGAGTGGGCCTCGGCGAGATAGACCTTTACGCGGTTACCCAGGGGCCGGGCCTGATTGGCTCGCTCCTGGTTGGGCTGACCTTTGCCAAGGGGCTGGCTTACTATTTTAAGAAGCCCCTCATCGGCGTGGACCACCTGCAGGCCCACATTGAAGCTCCCTTCCTGGAAAACGACCGGATAGAATTCCCGGTGCTGGCCCTGCTGGTTTCCGGGGGCCACACTTCTCTTTATTTCCTGGAAAAGTCGCTGGACTACCGGTTGCTGGGCAAGACCCGTGATGATGCCGCCGGCGAGTGCCTGGACAAGGTGGCCAAGTTTCTGAAGCTTGGTTATCCGGGAGGCCCGGTCATCGAACGCCTGGCCCGGGGCGGCGACAGTTCCCGCTTCCATTTTTCCCTGCCCCGGATGAAAACGGCCGGCTATGATTTCAGCTTCTCCGGGCTCAAGACTGCTGCCCTGAAAATAATACGTGAAAATGGATTGAACGCCGGGCATCCGGAGCTCGGAAATTTCCTGGCCAGCTTTGAGGAAACGGTGGCCAGGGCCCTGCTTGAGAATGTCCATAAGGCGCTGGAAGAATACCGGCCGTCGTCGCTGATACTCTGCGGGGGAGTGGCTCGCAACGCCAGGCTGCGGACCAGGTTTACCGAGCTGGCCGAGGGCTACCGGCTGCCGTCCTACGTCCCGTCACCACGTCTCTGCACCGATAATGCCGGCATGGTTGGGGCCCTGGCCTGGAAGAAATTCCAGGTTTCACCCGTTACCACCACCGACCTGGACCTCGATGCCTACCCGAGATAAGGAATAAGGCCGCCGAAGTTTTTCAGGCCCGGCTTTTCGGAAACCCCGGAAAAAATAATGTTGGTCTCGGCCCGGTCAGCTTCCGTTGAGACGGCGGCATTTTAAGGCTGGTGGTCTAACCCTGCTTTCAGGGCAGCCCGCCTTCTCATTTCGCGGTTGGACCCGTGAGATACGATATGAATGGTACCCGGCGGGAAAATTCGTGGTCATCTTCCGTCTCTTCTTAAGAAGCCCGGGTCGTAACTTTCTCCCTCTTGGATCGTATTATTAATGAGAGAATTAAGTTTGCTTTATCCGAAGTGCTTCTGTTAAACTTAATTCAAGACTGGCAACGGGAACGATGTCAGGAGGTTGAGGTGATAAAAATGGCAAGAAAATTGAATATTACAGTTATTTTAACCTTTATATTCATGTTTGCCCTGGCTTTCGGACTTTATGCCCAGGAATCTAAACCCAAAGAGATTTCCCTGAGCCTGGACGAGGCCATCTACCGGGCCCTGAAACACAATCTCAACCTGATAGCCGAGGTCTATTCCACCGAGAAAGCCAGCGAGAACATTTCCGTGGCCAGGGAAGTTTTTCTGCCCAGCCTGGAAATGAGCTACGGCAGCACCCGTATGGCCCAGCGGTCAACCTGGTGGATCCAGGGGACGGGGACTTATATAAACTCCAGCCAGAATTATAATGCCACGCTCCTGCAGCGGCTGCCGATCGGGGGTAGTTTATCGATAGCCATGTCGAATAACAAGACCGACACCAACCAGCTCTTCCAGCTTTTCAATCCATATTACACCACCCAGTTGCGTTTTGACTTCAGCCAGCCATTGCTCCGAAATTTCGGGCCGCGGGTGGCCAAGCGGGAGATCATAATCGCCCGCCAGAACTATGCCATCTCCGAGGCCCAGCTCAAGAGCCAGGTAATGGAGACCATCTACCAGGTGGAGGAAGCCTACTGGAACCTGGTGCTGGCCCGGGAAAACCTGAAGGTTAAACAGCAGTCTTTGCAGCTGGCCCGGGACCAGCTCACCAAGACCAGGAAAGAAATTGAGGTCGGGCAGCAGGCGGCCATCGAAATTCTCAACGTCCAGGCGGCCGTCTCCCAGAGAGAAGCCGACATAGTCCAGGCTGAAGCTTCGGTCCGGACGGCCGAGGACCGGCTCAAGGTCATGTTGAACCTGGCCAGCGGTCCCGACCTGGGCTCGGTGGCCCTGGTTCCCACGGAACGGCCGGAATTCAAGCCGGTCAGGGTTGACCTGAACGAAGCCCTGCGCACGGCCCTGATGATGCGTCCTGACCTGCAGATTGACGGCCTGACCATCGAGAGCAAGAAACTGGATTATGATTTCGTCCGGAACCAGATGCTGCCCCAGCTGGACCTGAATGTTTCTTACTGGAGCCCCGGGATTTCCGGTGACCAGATCATTTACCGCAATAACGATCCTTTTAGCGGGGAAGTCGTCGGCAGGATCCCCGGCAGCCTCTGGGATTCTTTTCGCGATGCCTCCAAGTTTCTCTACAACAACTGGTCGGTCAATTTTACCCTGACCATACCGCTGGCCGATTATCTCAGCCGGTCGAAGCTGGCCCTGGCCCGGGTGGAACTGGCCGCGGCCGAGGCCAAGCAGAAGGCCCGGGAGCAGCAGGCCATGCTGGAGGTCAGCGAAGCGGTAAATAACATTGAGACCCTGGCCAAGAGTGTTGAAGCCTACCGGGTGGCCAGGGAGTACGCCGAAAAGCTCCTGGAAGCCGAGACCAAGAAGCTGGCCGTCGGACTGACCACCAACTATTTTGTGCTGGAGGCCCAGGACAAGCTGGCGAACGCCCGCTCGGCCGAGCTCAAGGCCCTGGTTGACTACAACCTGGCCCAGGCCAGGCTGGAAAAGGTCCTGGGGACCATCCTGGAAAACAAGAAGGTCAGTCTGAGCCAGGTCGGCCGGCAGTAATTTCGTTTGAGCGCCGGGCCGGGGTTGTGTTAATATTGACCCGTGAAAATCACGGCGGTTGTTGTAACCTACAATAACGAAAAAAAGATAATTGACTGCCTGGAATCGCTGCAGGGCGTGGTCGATGAAATCGTGGTGGTGGACAGCCACAGCACCGACCTGACCAGGAAAGTTGCCGCCTATTTTACCGATAAGGTCTACCGGCACAGCTCCGCCGATTACGCCGCGCTTAAAAACTTTGGCCAGGAGAAGGCTAGCTTTAACTGGATACTCTCCCTGGAGCCGGACGAGAGGCTATCGCGCGGTCTGAAGCTGGAGCTGTTCAAGATCAAACAGAAGCCGGATGAGGCCGAAGGTTACCTGATTCCGCGGCGGAGCTTCTACCTCGGCCGCTGGATCCGGCACTCGGGCTGGTATCCCAACCGCAGGATAAGGTTATACCGGAAGGAAAAAGGCCTGTGGGTCAGGGGCAGGTTCCGGGTGGCCCTGAACTTCAGCGGAGAGTCGGGCCGGTTGAAAAACCCGGTTGAGCACCTGGCCTTTGCTTCCATTTCCGAGCACCTGAATTACCTTAACCGGGTTACCGAGAGGCGGGCCCAGGAATTATATCTGAAAAGAAAAAAGGCTCGTTTTTACCATTTCTGGGTGTCTCCGGCCGCCAGGTTTCTGGCCACGTATCTCGGCCAGGGGGGCTGGCTTGACGGTTTTCCCGGGCTGGTGATTTCTGCCCTGGCCGCATATTCAGTTTTTCTGAAGTATGCCAAGCTGAAAGAGGTCTGGAAAAAAGGAGAGAGAATTGAGCCTGTGTCTCATAGCCAGTGATCCACAGGATGAACTGGAGCTCAAGCAATTATTTTTAATTTCCCAGGAACTCAAGAAGAAGAACTATCCCTTTTTTATCCTGACCAGTCCCGGCAGCAAGCTCTCGGCCCAGGCCAGGTTGCAGGGAATCAGGGTTCTTAACCACCGCCTGGACGGGAGTTCTGGCTGGCTATCTTCCTGGAAACTGCAGCGGCTTTTCAAGAAGAACGAGATACAGGTCGTCCATTTCTTCGACCGGGCCGCGGCCGGTTCTGCCTGGAAAGCAGCCCAGAAGGCCGCGGTCAAGGTCCGGCTGGCTTCCTGGAAACCCGACTGGAACCTGAAAGAAGCCCTCGGGTTTCTGGGCCAGGTTGACTCGGTTATCTGCCATAACGATGAAAGCAAGAGGCTTCTCTTAAAGCATAACCTGGGGCAGGGGAAACTGGAAATCATTCCGCCGGGACTTGATTTTTCGCAGTTTCAGAACGCCAAAAAGGACTTCTTGCGACAGGAACTCAATCTCCAGCCTGACCATTTCCTGGTAGGACTGCTCTGCCCGCTGGAAGACCTGAAAACCTTAAAGAGTCACCTGGAGGCGGTCAGGATTCTTGACCAGGAAGCACCCAGGTTGAAGGTGGTCATTCTGGGGGTGGGTGCCCTGAACCTGGAGAGGTTGCGCCAGGAACAGGCCATGGAATTTGAAAACCTGTATTTTTACCTGGGCTTTAACGAGCAGCTGGCCGAGGTCATCTCGGCCCTGGACCTGTTCGTCTTCGGGGCCTATTCTCTGCCCGAGGAATACATTCTAAAGTCCATGGTCTGGAAAGTGCCGGTCATCGGGGTGATGGCTGCCGGAATGACCGGGCTGATCATCCAGCGCGAGACCGGCTTCCTGGTGCCGCCGGGCGACCCGGCCGCCCTGGCCCAGGCCATACTGAAACTTTATTTAGACCGCAGCCTGGCCCAGAGCCTGAGCTCCCGGGCCTACGAGCTGGTCGCCAGCAAGCATTCCGGCGAGGCCATGGCCCAGAAGATGGTTAACCACTACGAGTTTCTGGCCTTGCAGAAAGGAGTCAAGCTTGGTCGGTAAGGTTTCAATCCGCAGGTTAACGGACAGGGGGGAATTTGCGGGATTGATCGACATCCAGCGGGCGGTCTGGAAGCATCCGGACCTGGACCTGACTCCGGTCCACCAGTTCTGCATCTCGACTTTCATGGGCGGGCTGGTGCTGGGTGCCTTCGTGGATGAGGAGCTGGCCGGTTTCGTCTATTCTTTTCCGGCCATCTATAACGGCAAGTTCTGTCATCATTCCCACCTGCTGGCGGTGCTGCCGCAGTTCCAGGGATACGGCCTGGGCAAGAAGCTGAAGTGGGCCCAGCGCCGGGAAGTGCTGAAGATGGGCCTGGACCTGGTCACCTGGACCTACGACCCCATGCAGAGCCGGAACGCCAACCTTAATTTTCACACGCTCGGGGTTATCTGCCGGCGTTACCTCCCCGATTTTTACGGGGAAACGCCGCAGCTCAAACTTGGCCCGGGAATCCCCACCGACCGGCTGCTGGTGGAATGGCCCATAAAGTCAGCCAGGGTCCAGAAAAAGGCTGAAGAAAAGGAAGAAAAAACCATCGACCTGGGTTTTCTTCCCAAGGCCCTGGAGGGTTACGGCGCGGAAGATGGAAGTTACCATCCCGGCCCGGTCAACCTGAAGCTGGCCGCCCCGGTCTTCCTGGCCGAAACGATAAGAGATGTGAAGTCGCTTCAGGCCCGTCCCGAGCTGATCGGTAAGTGGCAGGCGGCCCTGCGAGAAGTGCTGACCCATTATTTTGGCCGGGGCTACGCCGTAATCGATTTTATTTTTGGCGAGCGATGTTATTATCTGTTAAAGAAAATGCCGGCCGGAAAAATGAAAAAGTAGGCAGGGCTACTTTCAGTTCGGGAAAAAAGAATCACTGGAAAAAGTGAGTACGCAAGACCGGCAATACAAAAGAGCTGTTTCAGTTCAAGGGCAGCCGAGCAGGAGGCTGATTCCTGAGAAAAGAACAGAGCTTATCAGAAATTAGAAAATAGAAAAATCATAACCGGGCTCATTTTACAGCCGGTTGAGAAGGCAGGTGTCAGATGGCTATCGAAAGAATTGAACTGAATTTGTTAAGGCTTCCTTACGTTCATTTTTTTGAGACCAGCTTCGGCCGGGCCTACGACCGCACCTTCATCATCATCCGGGTTTACGAAGACGGGGTGGTGGGTTACGGCGAATGCGTGGCTGAGGAAAAGCCGCTTTACAGCGGTGAGACCACCGAAACCGCCTGGCACATAACCAGGGATTTCCTGGTTCCGCTGGTTTTCAGCCGGGGGATAGTTGAACCCGAGGATTACTATGAAGCGGCCAGAGTTTTTCGCGGCAACCAGATGGCCAAGGCCGGGCTGGAACTGGCCCTCTGGGACCTGAAAGCCAAAAAGCAGGGCTTGCCGCTCAGCCGGCTCTGGGGTGGGGTCAGGGAGGAAATCCCGGCCGGGGTCAGTGTCGGCATAGAGGACTCGGTGCCCGAGCTCCTGGCCCGGATAGAGAACTATCTCGGCCAGGGTTACGAGCGGATAAAGATTAAAATCAAGCCGGGCTGGGACGTGGAGGTCTGCCAGGCCATCAGGGAGAAATATCCGGACCTCCTGCTCCAGGCCGATGCCAACGGGGCTTACAGCATCGAGCAGGCCGAGCACCTGAGGAAGCTGGATGCCTTTAAACTGCTGATGGTGGAACAACCTTTCCCCCCTTACGACCTCTGGGACCACAGCCAGCTCCAGAAGAAAATGACCACGCCGCTCTGCCTGGACGAGAGCATCATCTCTTTTGACTCGGCCCGGGCGGCCCTGGAAATGGGCAGTTGCCGGATTGTCAACATCAAGGTTGGCCGGGTCGGGGGGATAATTGAGGCCAGGCGGATACATGATTACTGCCAGCGGTACGGAGTCGGGGTCTGGTGCGGGGGCATGCTGGAGAGCGGAATCGGCCGGGCTCACAATCTCCATATAGCCACCCTGCCCAATTTCAAGTACCCGAACGACCTGTCGGCCAGCGCCCGCTATTACCAGGAAGACCTGATCGAGCCACCCATCAGCCTGAGCCGGCCGGGTTATATCCGGGTGCCGGATGGCCCGGGCCTTGGCGTCAACCCGGTCGAGGAGCGGATTGAGAGAGCCACCGTAAGAAAGGAAGTGTTAAAACCCTGAATCGAGGGAAGGTATTTTTGCAGGTTAAAACCTTTCTGCCATCTGCTCAACCGGAGCAAGAAAGGATATGGAGAAACAATGGCTGCCAGAAGAGAAAAACTGTATCCGGCTTCCAAAATCGAGCTTTCACCTTTTGTGGCCAGGCATTATGACCGGTTGCTGGACCTGGTTACCCTGGGTGGCTATGCTCGATTCATCAAGAAGGCCATAGATGATTTAGAGATCGAACCTGAAGATTCCATACTCGACCTCGGCTGTGGCACAGGACGGAATGCAGCCCTGATGATGAAATACCTGGGACCAGTAGGAAAAATCACCGGCCTGGATTTGCTGCCGGAGATGAAAGAACAATTTGAAAAGAGGTTTAGAGAAGAACGTAGAGCCTCGTTCCACCTGCAACGAATTGACATCCCTTTTGACCTTGGAGAGAAATACGATGTGGCTTTTATAAGTTTCGTGCTTCATGGCTTTCCTCAACAAACAAGAGAGGTGATTTTAGAAAACATCAGCCGCCATCTTAAACCGGGTGGCCGGCTGGCCATCCTGGATTACGCTGAATTCAGGCTATCAGAAAGGTCATGGCTTTTCCGCTGGATTTTCAGGACCTTTGAGTGCCGGCCTGCCCTGGATTTTATCGAGCATGACTGGAAGAAAATTCTGGAGAGTTTTAACTTCAGGATTGAAGGCGAAAAATTCTATTTCCGGGAAGCACTTCGCCTGCTCACCTCCAGGTTGAAGAGTTAGAAAGCATCATATACAGGCTTTTAGTAGGAAGCTAAAGTTTCGAGGTTATTGTTTTCCGATGTGGGCAGAATTAGGATATAATTAGCCGTCCTGGCAATTATCCTTGAATGATTGAAAAATCGGCAGTTGACTTAGGAGTGAGGTATGAAAAACCTGGTGATACTCGGGGCCGGTACCGGCGGCACCATCATGGCCAACAAGCTGGCCGGGCCCCTCAAGCGACGCGGCTGGAAGATTACGGTCATTGACCGGGACGATAACCATTATTACCAGCCCGGCTTCCTGCTGGTCCCCTTTGGGATCTACCATCCGGAAGACCTGGTCAGGCATCGGTCGAGCTTGCTTCCGAAGTCAGTCGATTTCCTGACCGCGGGGGTGGAAGAGGTCAAGCCGCAGAGCAAAAAGGTAGTGCTGACGGACGGCCGGGAAATAAATTACGACCTGCTTCTCATCGCCACCGGTACCCATCCCCGGCCGGAAGAGACCCCGGGGATGCTGGACGGCTGGCGGAAAAACATCTTTGATTATTATTCCATAGATGGGGCTACCGCCCTGGCCGAGAAATTGAAGGAATTCAGGGAAGGGACCCTGGTTGTCCACGTTAACGAAATACCCATCAAGTGCAACGTTTCCCCTCTGGAGTTTGCCTTCCTGGCCGACTGGTATTTCAGAAAGAAGGGGGTCAGGGAAAATATCCGGCTGATTTACGTAACACCCATTTCCGGCGCCTTCACCAAGCCCGTGGCCACCCGCTACCTGGGCGACCTGCAGGCCAAAAAGAAAATTGAGGTGGAGACCTTCTTCCTGACCGAGAGGATAGAGGCGGCAGCCGGCAAGGTGATCTGCTACGACGGCCGCGAAGTATCCTTCGACCTGCTGGTTACCATCCCGACCAACATGGGTTCCGAAGTTATCAAGCGCTCCGGGCTGGGTGACGAGATGAATTATGTACCGGTTGATAAATCCGGTTTCCGTTCGGAACAGTATGCCGATATTTTCGTTATCGGCGATGCCGCCGGAAACGACTGGACCAAGGCCGGGTCGGTGGTCCATTTCGAGTCCGAAGTGCTTGAGGAAATTATCCTGGGTGAGATTGATGGCCGGAAGACTGAGGTGGCCTTTGATGGTCACGCCAATTGCTTCATAGAAACCGGGTTCGGCCGGGCCGTGGTGATTGATTATAACCACGAGGTTGAGCCTCTTCCGGGCAAGTATCCATTGCCTTTGGTCGGCCCGATGTCGCTGCTGAAAGAAACCCGTCTCAACCACTGGTCCAAGCTGGCCTTTGAATGGGTTTACTGGCACTGGCTGCTCAGAGGGCGAGCCGTGCCTTTTGTTCCGGCCCGAATGTCCATGAAGGGGAAAAAAGACGTCCGGTAGCAGACGTAACCGGCGCTCCACGTTCGGGACACGGCCCGCGGCGCTTCCGCCCTGCCCGGACCGTACCTCTATCCCCTGATAAGCTGTGTCCGTTACTGTCCTCTTCGTTCGACAGGGATCCTTAAGTCCCCGGGAATAACCATAAGGTCCTGTGTCTGGGTTGAGGCCATCCTGGCCAGTGCCTTTTTTATTTGAAGCAGTTATTCGTTAAGATATCGACTGATCGAAAAATAATTGCCCTATCGGCCTAAAAAATTCATTTCTGGCAATCGCCGGTAAATCGTTTCCGGTTCTTGATTTTCGGGCTGGAACCTGGACGGGCAATTACCTTGTATAAAATGGAAGATTCGGTTCCCCCGGTCGGGATCATTTCCGAAGATTGTTAAAGCTGAAAAAAGTTGTTGAACAATAAATTTAATTTTTATATCTTGTTAAAAAGCAGCCGGTTCGCCTCGGGGAGGCATAAATTAAATTAACAGGAGGTAATTGATGAAAAAGACTGGAAGAAGCCTGATTCTGGCCCTGGCTTTGGCCTTTATGTTCAGCCTGGCCGCCAGCCCGGCCCTGGCCGGTATCAAGTCCGGAATAAAGGGTGGCATCACCCTGGCCAACATCAAGTCGGTGCCCGAAACTTTTGAGGGTTACAATTGGGAAACCAAGACGGGCCTGGCCGGGGGTGTTTTCCTGGAGATTGGCCTTCCGGGACCTATATCCATCCAGCCCGAAGTCCTGTATGTTCAGAAGGGGGCCAAGATTACGGTCACCGAAGGGGAAGTCACTGGAACCTTCAGCGCTAATATCGATTACATCGAAATTCCCCTGCTCCTGAAATTTAACCTGGTTTCCGGCGGGTTGACCATTCCCTCGGTTTATGCCGGGCCTTATTTCGGCTTCAATACCAAGGCAGAATTTGTTACGAAGGTAGAAGGATATCCGGAGATAAAGGAAGACATCAAGGACGACATAAAAAATACGGAATTTGGAGTTACCTTCGGCCTGGGCCTGACCCAGAAGCTGGGCGTGATAAAAGTCACCCTCGATGCTCGTTATGACCTGGGGATTTCCAATATCATCGAAGAGACCGTGGTCGAGCCTTCATCGATTAAGACCAGGACCTGGCTGTTCATGGCCGGTATTTCTTTCTGATAAAAAGCAAGTTCGGATTGACACCAAACAGGGAAGGGCGAAAGCCCTTCCCTTTTTTATTTTGACTGATTGTCCGCCGGTCAATACCTTCTCCCGCGCTCAACCCCGCCGTTCCAGCTGGTAAGCCGGGCGGACCGGCTAAAAAAACTAAGGCTGGGAAGGAAGAAAAGACCTTTACCCTGATCTCGGGCCGGGCTTATTTCAGATTTTAAATGTCAGCTGGACCGGACTTCAATTTGTAATTCCTGTGCACGTAAACAAAGCCGAAGATTATGATCAGGGCCAGTCCGGAGAAGACCACCAGGTCACGCAGGGCAAAGGCCGGGTCGTGGCGGATGAACATCATCCAGCCCATGGCGTTGACGGCCAGGATCTGGGTGAAGAAAAAGCCGTAGAACATGTAGATCAGGGGATAGGCCCTGGCCGCCCTGGTCCAGAGAAGGTAAACGCTCAGCAGTCCCAGCGGTATGGAAAAGCCCAGGTCAAATACCCGGACCAGCCAGAAAGCCGTCGGCGCAAGGTCGTAGCCGCGGGTGGTGCCGGTCTTTATTACCTCAAGCACTTCCTTGACCCACATCCCGGCAAAGACCAGGAGGAACAGGACAAAAAGAATTGAATAGATGAGCAGGGACTTTTTCTTGAAGGTACTGGCCACGTTCTTGGGGAAAACAGACAGGCAGTAGAGCATTATCAGCAGGGCCGCAATCAGGATGAAAAGGAAGTAAAAGAAGTATCGCTCGTTGTTCCCCGAGTACCGGGGCGAACTCCATTCCCAGCCGATGGTGTAACTTATGGCATAATAAATTAAAAACAACGGCGTGGCCAGCAGCAGGTATTTGGCCGTGCTCTTTCTTCTCAGCAGCAGGACGCCGCCGGCTATAAGTATGGAGGCCAGGACCACCAGGTTGACCAGGTCCTGCCCGATGAGCTGGTTATTTATGTCATCGGCCGTCTTGTATTTGATAGCCCCTGTTATGAGCGGGCCCATGACCGCCAGGTAGATGAGGATGACTCCAGCCAGGATGGCCACCAGCCCGATAAAAATCCTTTCGAAATCGGTCTTGAAATCATTATATGAATGGTTGTTCATGTGTTCTCCTTAAAACCTGTAAATTTTGCCGCGAAGGATGACCGTTTCCGGGTTGCCCAGGTTATCGAAGGACTTGAGCGGGTCGCCCTTTAATATCTGCAGGTCGGCCGCCTTGCCGGCTTCGATCGTTCCCAGCTCGTCTTCCAGGCCCAGGATGCGGGCCCCGTTTTTCGTGGCGCAGACGATGACCTCCATCGGGCTCATCCCCAGGCGCTGGAAATATTTCATCTCCTCGAAGTAAATCTGAGGGTAGAGCTCCCGGTACTCGCCGTTGGCATCGGTGCCGATGCCCATGACGATTTTCCTCTGGTAGGCCTTTTTGAATAGCGTCTCGTGCATGGCCATCGACCAGCCTCGCTTTTCTACCAGGAAGCGGCTGATGTCGTCGCGCTGGTAGCTGGCGTAGTAGGTGTAAAGCGTGGGGACGTCAAACACGCCGCGCTCGGCCATCAGGTCCAGCACATCGTCGGTCATTTCATTCCAGTGCTCGATGCATTCCACCCCGGCCTCGACGGCTATCCTGGTCATGGTCGTCGGGATGGTATCGGAAAAGCCGCCGCCATGGGCGGTGACGTGCAGGCCCAGCATTTTGGCTTCTTCCACCGCGGCCCTGGCCTCTTCCAGGGTGAACTGCGGCGAGATCTTGATGTACTTGAAGCCGGCGGCATACATCTGGCGCACGGCCTTCCGCCATTCCCAGGGACCGTCAACGGCCATCGAGCCGTGCATGCCGTAGCCGTGCCCGCCGGTTATGGTGATGAGGTTGCCGCAGGGGTAAAGCCGGATGCTGTCGATGTAGCCTGCTCTCTGGGCCCGCAGCAGTGCCTGCATGGCTTCCACGTGCGAGCCAACGTCCCGGACCGCGGTCACGCCACACCGCAGGTAGGTATTCATGAGCTGCAGGGCTCTCAGGGTGGCCAGGCTGTTTGAGTCGCGGTAGTATTCCAGGTCTGACGTTTCTGATGACAGGTGGATGTGACAGTCTATGAAGCCGGGCAATATCCACCGGCCGGAAGCGTCAATTTTCTGGGCGTCCTTTGGAATCTTAACCTTACCGACCAACCCGACTTCCCTGATTTTATCGCCTTCGATGATGATAACGGTATTGGCCACCGGCTCTTTCCCGGTGCCGTCGATGAGTGTTCCACCGATGACCGCCACCACCGGTTTTTCTTTAGGCGGGGTTGTCTTGTCTTGGGCAATCAGCAGAGTTATAGAGGAAAAAACTATGGCCATCAGCAAAACTGATTTAATAAGAAAGGAGCCAGCTGGGATTAATAAGCTTCTTAATACCAACCTGGGTCCATTAATCTTAAAAGGACCGTTGCCTGGCATTGGTGCCTCCTAAAAAAAGTTTATCGAGATCGATATACCAATATCATCCACTTGCCTCTATCAAGTCAACCAGAATGAGCGGGCGAAGCGGGTTCAGGTTTCCGGTGGGATTGAGTTAGCGGATTTTTCAAGGCAAAAATTCAGCGGTTACGCCGGGCACCACCCAGTCGATGTGGACCGGGACGTCGTTCTGTCCGCCCATGCCCTTGCTATTACCGTTTGCGAAATGTATGGAGCCGTAAATTTTTTCGGCCACCAGGGTGTTCCAGCCTTTCTTCTGCACGTACTCTCCGGTGATGTTGGGGTTGGTGCCGATTCCCAGCTCGGCCAGGATGTCAAAATCTTTTCCGTCGAATATCAGCGGTATGATTTCTTTGTCTATGTATTCCTGGGCTTCAAGAGTTTCGCCACAAACCGCCACAAACCTTCCTCTTTCAACGAAGAATTTGGCCCGGTATTTTAAGGGGCCAGTGCCGCCCCAGCCGACCGGAACCGTGAAATATCCTTTGGATTTGCCCTCGTGAACCGGCACTACGTAAGCTTCTGCTCCCGGCAGGTTGCCGAATTTCCCGGGTTTGGTCAGCACCCCGCTGGAGACATGGACGAGCGTCGGGTCTATTTCCACGGTGATGTCGGTGTCTTCGGCCAGCACCCGGACGTAGCGGCAATTTCTCAGTTTTTCGGCCTGGGCTTCGGTCTGCTGATGGAGCAGGCTATAATCCACGTCCATGGGACCACCCTCTTCATACATTTCCAGGGTAAACCCGGGCATGCTGGCCACCCGGGAGCCTTTTTCCGTCTGTGTTTTCCGGAATCTGGTGTGGGTCAGGGAAAAAACAGTGGGCATGAAGATAATTTCCCTGAAGCCGATTTTTTCGTAAAGTTCCGGCGTGGCATCAACGCCGCTCCGGGCTTCCGGCGGCACATAGCTCAGAAGTTCCACGTCCACGCCGGCCTGCCTGAAAACCTCGTACATCGCATGGCACAGGGCCGCGGCCAGTTCAAACTTGCGGAGATGCTTTTCTTCGAACGCAGGGTTCCAGGCCTGCATCACGATGGCTACCTTTTCGCCATCTTTATAGCCCATGTTGACTTTGAGAGAATTCAGTATGGCCTGTTCAATCTTGTTCATGAGGCCTCCCCATTTTCATTGTTGGCTACAAGTATTTTACAGGATTTGGCTTTAATCAGATAGAAAATTGTCAGTTTCATGCCGCAACAATTATGCATGTTAAAAAGCAATTGCTGAAATGATAGAATAGCCAGCTCCGGAGAAACGCCATGCATATCTTGAGATGTCACGAAATTATAAAAACTGATTTTACTAGGGCGGAGAATTGTTACCTGTACGATTCCCAGGGTAATAGGTATGTGGATTTTGAATCCGGCATCTGGTGCACGGTTCTCGGTCATAATCATCCGCGGATAAATCGAGTCATAGAATCCCAGCTCGGAAAGGTGGCTCACCTCGGGACTCGATACCTCAGCAGAATTACGGAAGAGGCCGCGGTAGAAGTCCTGAACATTTCAGGCCTGGAGGGTGGCAAGTGCGTTTTCCTGAGTTCCGGGAGTGAGGCCGTTGAATTTGGGGTGCAGGCTGCCAGGCGCCTGAGCGGCAGGCCTTTTTGGCTGACCTTTGCCAGGTCCTACCTGGGCGCCTACGGTTCCGCCGGAAGGAAAAACACCTCTGAAGCCTGGCTTGTTGACTGGGAGAAGAGCCTGGAACAGAATTCGGAAGCATATCTGGACCAGATTCCCTTTGAACAGATTGGTGCCTTTGTCTTTGAGCCCGGGGGTAGTGGTTCGGGCTTTGTAAAGTTCCCGCCGCGGCAAATCGTTAAGACCATTTACGACAGGATTAAACGGGCTGGGGGTCTGGTGGTTGTTAACGAGGTTACTACCGGAATCGGCCGGACCGGTAAATGGTTCGGATTTCAGCACTATGACCTTGAGCCGGATATCGTGGCCATGGGCAAAGGCCTGGGCAATGGCTATCCGGTTAGCGCAGTGGCCATGAAGAAAGAGCTGGCTGAAGAGCTTGAAGCTGGCGGCTTCTATTATGCCCAATCTCACCAGAATGACCCTCTGGGCGCGGCCGTGGCCAGGGAAGTTATTGTTACCCTGAGGGAAGGAAACTGGATAGAAAAGGGTCGCGAAAAGGGCGAATATTTTCTGGCCGGGCTGAAACAACTGGAGCGAGAATGTGAGCTGGCCAGCGAAGCCCGGGGCCGGGGTATGCTTCTCGGGCTGGAGCTCCGGCCCGATGAACAGAGGAGCGTTCAGAATATCTACAGAAGGCTGCTGGACCGCGGCTTCCTGGTCGGATATTATTCCGCCGGGAATATGTTGCGCTTCGATCCGGCGCTGACCATTGACCATGAACACATCGACCGCCTGCTCGAAGTCCTTCATAAGATTTTAAGCTGACCTGCTTTCTAAAAACCTGGCTTGACAGGCGTCGGCGGCCGGGGGTATCAATGGGAGAGGCAAAGCTGCTCTGAAGGAGGTTCCCATGAAAGCAATTCGGCTGACTATGATAATCCTGGCCGTTTTTGCGGCTGGAGTGGTCTGGGGAAGGATTTCGAAGGGAGCAGCCGCCGGGCCCCTGGGTACCGACCAGGTTGTCCAGGTTGGAATCGTGGTAAAGGATATCGAGAAGGCTTCCCGGGCTTACGCTGAAATTTTTGGCCTGGACGTTCCTCAATGGTTCCTGACCGACACGGTTGATAAAGCTCACACCGAATTCAGGGGCAAACCCTCGGAAGCCCGGGCCAAGCTGGCCTTCTTCCAGCTCAAGAACATCACTATTGAACTGATCGAGCCGGTCGGGGGGCCGAGTACCTGGCGCGAGTTCCTTGACCAGCATGGCGAAGGTGTCCATCACCTCGCCTTTGAGGTTAATGGGATGGATGAAAAACTCAAGCTGCTGGCAGGACACGGCATCCCGCTTATTCAGAAAGGCGATTATGAAGGCGGCCGCTACGCCTATGTGGACGGCACCGGGAGCCTGGCCGTCATCCTGGAACTCCTGGAGAACTTTTAGGGAAAATATAATTTAAGGAATTAGATTGCCGGATGACAAAGTCATCAATTATTCAGCTTATGGCTCGAATATGTTAAAAGAAATGCTTATGTTTCATATAAATTATGACCGGTGCAATAAATAAAACACGGGCGAAGTTAAGCCGAACCAGAATCCGTCTACCAGAAAAATTAATCAAACCGTTTGAGGTCAATCACGTTTCTAAAAAAGTCATCGGTTAAAATATTGGACCATTCCAGCTCTTCAATTAGTTTCTTGTTAACAGCAAAGTCCACGTAGGCTTTCCACTTGCCAGGAACTTCGGGGTCGTTAACGGCTACCTGAAATTCCACGCGGTTTAAGTTTTTAAATTGCTTATAAAGAGCCTCGATTTTCGGAGCCAAATCTCTAACCAGGCCGTTATCATAGTCTTTGAGATCAGGGTCAAAATAACGATAGGAAATTATCAAGTTACCGGGGTCTCCCGAAATGTCAACCACACCGGAGTTGTCCTCTCTGGCTTCGCCGAGAATCGGCTTTAGCTGATCCAGGCTGAGAATCTGGCCGGTTTCAGAAGTCTCTCCCTTCTTGGACTTGCAGGCGCTGGAAAAGCCAGTTAGCAAAATGATCAACCCGACCAGACCAATTACATAAATTACAAGCAGGAAATTCTTTTTCATTGTGCCCTCCATATACTTGCTTTCAATTTACATTTATTTCTTAACTTAGTCAAACTATTTAAAAAAGTATTCGCCTTATCATCTGGACTCGACAGGTTAAATGCGGTTAAAAAAGAACCATTCTTGAGAGAGATAAATTGGAGAAATGGATATATGAGCCAGATAAGGTAGCCAGAAGGGCTGAGTCAAAAATCTGCCAGAAGATAGCGATTTTACAGAATGAATATTTTCCCACCTTTCCATCTGTACAGAAGGATTTTTATAAGGTCGGTAAAAAGCAGGGTTACCAGGAAAGCATAGGCCAGAACTTGCAGGACATAGTACAGGGGCACTCTGGCCATAAATATTCCTCCGGCCACAACCACGGAGGCCACGATTAAATCCAGGATGATAAAAATCATCAATGGCCAGCTCGGCCGGGAATGGAAAAACATTTTTCTTTCCCGAAAATTCAGGATGTTCAATATTCCTGAAACCAGCAGCAAATAAAACATGAGAGATTGAACCTGTTCGAATGACAGGGGCCAGAATTTTAAAATCAGGTACATGGCCAGGAAGAGCTCCAGAATTTTAAGGCAGCCAAAAATCAAAGACATGGCCAGCAATTTTTCCAGGCTCCATTTTTCTGGTCGTTCGGCCCCTTCGAGGTTATCTGTGGCTATGGAGATGGTGACAAAATCAAAAAGAAACAGCATCAGGATCATGGCCACCGGTGTGATAACCGGTTTTCCCAGGATAAGAGTGGCCGCGGAAACAAAAAAGACGATCTGGAAGGTTTTTACCACCTTGTTTATAATCCAGAGAATTATCCTCCGGTAGATTTTCCGGCCGGTCAGAATCAGGTCAACGATGTTGGACAGCCCGGGGCTGGTCAGGATTACCTTGGCTGCTTCTTTGGCGATGTCGAGGGAATTGCTGACGGCTATTCCCAGGTCGGCCTTTCTCAGGGCCGGAGCGTCATTGACTCCATCTCCGGTCATCCCCACTGTGTGGCCTCTTGATTGATAAAAATTTACCAGGGCAAACTTATCTTCCGGTAGAACCTCGGCGAAAACTTCTGCCTCGGGCAGCGATGAGGGGTTGGCCTGGCCGCCGCTTTTCCAGGTGGCCACCTTTTCTTCAAGCCCCACGGTCCGGGCAACCTGGCTGGCGATCAACTGGTTATCTCCGGTGATCATCCTGACTGAAATGCCCAGGTTCTTAATTCTGGCTATGAAATCCCTGGAATCCTTGCGGGGATAATCAAAAAAACTGAGCAGCCCGATCGGTTTAAGGCCGGCCTCTTCTGTCCTGATGGCTACAAGTAAAGTCCTCTGGCCTGATGTAGCCAGTCGGGCCAGGTGGTTTTCTATTTCCTTTTTCACGGCCGAGTCTGGCAGTTGAGCCAGGAGCACCTGGGGTGCGCCTTTAATAACCTCCGTTTTTCGGCCCTGATGCTCGACCTCGGCTGAAGCCAGTTTGGTCTCCGGGTCAAATGGCCTGAAATTGAGCCTGTCGACGGATTCGGCACCGAGCTCATTCCCGTATTCCACGATGGCTGAATCTATGGGGTCAAGGCTCACCTGGTCAGAAGCGGCCTGGGCCAGGGCCAGAACCTGCTTCTGATTGAATGCATCAGAAAGACAGATTACCTCGCTTATTTTTATCCGGTTTTCGGTAATCGTCCCGGTCTTGTCCAGGCAGAGGATGTCCATCATGGCACTGTTTTCAATGCCATCCAGCTTTCTGACCAGAACTCCCTTTCTGGCCAGCTCCAGGCTCCCCAGGGACAGGGACAGTATGGTCATGGCCGGAAGAGCCACGGGAATAGAGGCGATAAGCAGGGTCAGGACAACCGGAAGAGCCGAAAGAAGCGGCAGGTGATTCAGATCAAATTTGATCAAAACAGCAATTATGAAAAAGGCATCGACCAGGAGCAGTCCCCTGGTGACGCTCATGGTCATATTTTCGATGATCAGGCGCGGGCGGGTTTTCTCAATCAATTCCGCGGTTTTACCATAAAAGGTATGCCGCCCGGTGGCGGTAACCCTGGCGATGGCCTGCCCGCGGGTCACCAGGCTGCCGGAGAATATCTTTTCGTTTTCCTTTCTCTCTGCAGGTAGAGATTCACCTGTCAGCGGGGACTCGTCCGCAGAAATGTTGCCATCGATGATAAGGGCGTCGGCCGGCACCACATCTCCCGCGGCCACTTTAATTATGTCATCGGGCACGAGCTCTGATGACGACGACTGCTGCCAGGTGCCGTCTCTTAACACTTTAACGGTGACGGTGATTCTCTTCATCAGAAGTTCCAGGGCCCGGGAGGCCCGGAATTCCTGGACGAATCCGAGGACGGCATTGAAAAGAAGCAGGAAAGCCATTACCGCAGCTTCAAGGTAATGCCTGATAAAAATCATGATGATCAGCGAGGCTTCGATGACCAAGGAGGAGAGACCGGTCAAGCGCTTTAAAAAATCCAAAACCAAGCTCGGTCTTTCGGCAGGGATTTCATTTGGCCCGAATTGGGTGCGGCGTTTCTGGACCTCTGATTGATTGAGTCCGGTAATAATTGAATCCATTTTCCCCCTGTTTTCTTCGGGTTAATTATACATCCTAAGTCAGGATTGGGAAAAATAAAAGGCAAAAAATTATTAACGCTCGGCAGTAACAGAAAAACCCGGTAAGAGTTCTCCTTAAAAATCGTTGATCGTTATATGGTTCTCTGCTTATATAACTCGATGCAGGGGGCGGGTGAGGCAGGTGGGACCACCACTGCCCTTGAAGGCAATTTCGGAGCCGGGTAGTTCATAGACAAAGCAGCCGGCCCGGCGCAGGCGCCCGGCAGTGATGGGATTACCTTCGAGGATGACCACCCGGCGCGGGCTCAGGGCCAAGACGTTGCAGGCCTGAGTGGGGAATTCTTCTTCAGGAATTTCCACAAGCTGAAAGCAACGTTCCTGCAGAAGCCGGTAAAAAGCCACCGGCAGAAGCCTTTTATAGACCACGGCCAGGTCCGTATCCAGCAGGCTTATGAAGCTCATAAGGTGCAGGACTTCACCAGGCCCGTTCCAGTAAGGAAGGTCGTAGGGAATTACCTGAGCTCCGAGCGGCCGGAGAATCTCCTGCAGCTGATCAATGCCTTCCTGGTTGGTCCGGAAGCCGCGTCCGGCAATAAGGGTCTTTTCATCCAGCCAGAGCAGGTCGCCACCTTCGGCAGTGGCCTTTCTGCTGAGCCTTCCGAAAATCGGCACGCCCCAGCTTTTCAAAGCATCTTCAAAAGCCGCCGGTTCACCCGCTCTATCCCTTTTACCCATCTGCAGGATAATGGCTCCTGCCTCAGTTATGATCACCGGATCATGAGTGTAGATGGAATCTAGGGTGGTTCGCTCGTCAGCCGGGAGGTAGAGTATTTCCACGCCTTCCTGCCGCAGGATTTCTTCCAGCCGGCTGAATTCCTGGCTGGCGCGCTCCGGGTCAGGGGCCGCCGTAAGCCCCCGCCACTCCCGCTCGATTTTCTCCTCGCAAACAAAAGCCTCAGCCGGCCGCTTGACCACCACCCTGGTCAGCCGGCCGACCATGCTCTGCGCCCCGAAAGTATTATCCATGATAAGGGCATTTTAAGATAAAGACCTTCAGGTAGCAATCAGGCCGCGTTCGCTCGAATTCGATGTCGGCTTGGTGTCAATGTGGAGTGTTCTTTTTATGATGGACTTGACCGGAAAATTTGAAAGATGTTATCTTCATCCTGGTAACAAATCCAGGATCAATAAGTTATTGGAGGGTTAAAAGTGAAAACTTTCTTTTCCAGGAAAAGCTTCCTTTTTATCCTCTTGATACTTCCTTTTCTCTTTTTTGTGACCTGTAAGAAAGGCGAAAAGATAGAAATAAGAACAGAAGAAGGCGTCATAGTTGTTATCAATCCCAAGGAGCCGGTGCCGCCCCGAGGCCTTCCTACCGCTTTATCCATAAAAGAGGACCTGGTACTTGGGGCCAGGGGGGAGAGCGAAGAGTCGATGCTGGCCATGCCGGTTGCTGTCGATGCCGACGCTTCTGGAAATATCTATGTCCTTGACCGTAAGGCTGCGCAAATAAAGGTCTTTGACCCCCAGGGGAAGTTCATCAGGGCCATCGGCCGACAGGGCCAGGGGCCCGGCGAGTTCCAGGGCCCTTTATATTTCCAGATTGCGTCGGGGAACAACATCGTGGTTACCGATGTTGCTTTGCGGCGGGTGAGTCTACTCGGCCTTGATGGGCAGCTTTTCAGGAACCTGTCCGCAGGTAAGATTTGGATGCTTACGCAGGCGAAAATGGACGATAGCGGGAACATTGTTGGAAGCCACACAGTGATGGACCAGGAACCCAGGACCGAGCTGGTCCGCTTTAATGCTGAGCTGGAACCACTTCACACTATTGCCAGTGTGCCGATTGCCCGAAACCAGGTTTTTAACCCATATTTTCCCCGGATTATTTTTGACCTGACCCCGGAAGGGAATGTCGTCTGGGGAATTACCACCGAGTATGAGTTCAGGGTGGTTAATCGAGAAGGGAAGACTGTTAAGAGGATTGTGAAGAAGTACGAGCCTGAAATTCTTACCAAGGCCGATAGGGACAAGAGAGCGAAAGAACTTTGGGGTGAAGAGGGGCCGTCTGCGGATATGAAGGTAGAGTGGCCCCAGCATTTTCCCCCGGTCCAGGATTTCATCCTGGATGACCGCGGCTGGCTGTTCGTCAGGCCGTTCGTGAAAGAGCGACAGGCCAAAAGTGTCCTATACGATGTTTTTGACGCCGAGGGTCGCTATGTGGCCAGGGTGTTTCTGCCGGCCGTGGCTCGAAGGATAAAGGCCGGTAAGCTCTACCCCATCGAAGAAGACGCCGAAGGCCTGCTTCACGTCAAGCGCTACACGATGGAATGGAAGTGAACCTGATATGAAAGGTTCTAAATCTTCTCAAGACCGCGGACCCCGACCTGAGATACACTCCACCGGGGTCACCTTCCGGCAATTTGCCCGTTATTCGCTGGTCCTGTGTAAATTGATTTAAATTGTTTGAGCAATGTGTTAGAGTTTGCCTCGTGGATTCAATTCGGAAAATCTCATTTCGAGGTTCAAGAGCAATGGGTCGATTTCTTAATCGCGTTCCAGGTCAAGAGTGGTTACCAGGCAACTTATGATAACATCTGCTATGAAGGCAATACTGGAGTCAATAAAATGAAAAAATATTTTCTGCTTCTGGTGGTCAGTGTGGTTTTATTGCTGACCGGTTTCGCGGTTATAGCGGGCGCCCAACAGGAGATTCCCAAGGCCACACCCCCTGGTTTCCCTACAGTCGGAATGCTTGAACAGCACATGAGCGAAGGCATAGGAAATTTTGTCGAGGTGGACAGAATCTGGAATGACAGCGGGGACCTGGTCCGTTTTTATTTTAATTCGCGTCACGTTAAGCATGACGTGGATAAGAAAATCATAACCGTCTGGTTCCTCGAGGAATACACCCCGCAGGGGCGAGATATATCTATTGCTAACTGGAAATCGCAGGGTATCGATGTTGAACCATTGAAGGATTTCAAATATCGGAACGCTTTTTGAGGTAACAATTTTGATGTGTTATATATTCTTTATCAGGTTTCAGGTATCAAGAATCTAAAATCAGATAAATCATAGGAATTTCATTTTTCTGGCGCGCCGGCTAAGTGAGTGTTCAGCCACCGAAATCGCCCCGACCCATCGTGAAAAACAATAAGTCTTAAGCTTGGGCGTATCAAATCGAGCCTGCGAGGGAAAGGAATTGGCCGAGAAGCCGGGGAAAAGGCCCATAGCGCGGGAAATCAGCCGGACTTCTCGTCCCGGGAAGAGGAAAATCAGGAAAAATCGTCGCCGCTGGGTTCAGCTGCCATCAAGGATTGTTGATAGGCGATGTGAGCGGGTGGGGGTCTATCGGCAACAAAGGTCAGCTTGAGGTGATTGATGATTCGATCCACCACGGCCTAATCTGTGAGGAAAGCAATGACCCGCATTTTTCCGCCGCATTGGGGGCAGATCATGGGGTCGATTTCATACACCTTACGGATCATCTCGGCCCAGCCTTTAGGGGGAATGGGTCGGAGCTGCGCCTCCACCATGCGGAGATGGGAAACTTCGCAGCTTGCCTTCTTGACTTTCCCCCTGTGGGCGTTAGCGTAGAGGCCGTAATATCTGACTGTGACCTGGCCTTTATCAGGGATATGGGAAGTGACCCGGGCGATGAACTCCAGGTAGTTCATCCGCTCCACCTCATGGTTCTTTTTCCCATACTGGCAGCAGACCTGGCCTGTCTGTTCATTGAAGGAGAGGCGTTCCAGGGAAAGGAGCGGCCGGATCTAAAAAGCTTAAGCTATCTTTTTTTCTGTACACGGCCATGTCAAGTTTTGTTCGCGATTTGTCCATTGTGCTCTCTCCATTTTAAGCCTCAGTTGGCAGCCTGAGCCATCGTAAGTAAAAACCTCCTCTCTTAAGCTTGTTGTTTCTTAAAGTAGATATTACGACGGCTCGCTCTCCTCAATCAAATTGACTAGGCGCTTTCATACATGCGAACAATTTCCTACACCAGCTCTGTCCAGTGATAAATTTTATCAAAATAAAAAAAGATAAGATAAATATATCAATTATGAGAAATAAAAGGTTTTGAAATCGTCTTTTATTCATCTGAGCGTAGGACATCAGGCATAATTTTTGTTATAATTATAAAATAAAGATTTAAAAATATGCGGACGAACAAAAAATTGTCAGTTGACTTAACTCAATATCATGAAGAGACCGTAAAATATATACAAAAAACAGGGTTAGATTATAGGAAATCATTAGGGCAATATTTTACTCCAAAGTCCATAAGAGAAGCTTTGATAAAGAGGTTACCTAATGATATTGAAAACCCAAGAATACTAGATCCGGCTTGTGGCACAGGAGAATTTCTTTTTACTGCTAAAGAATACTTTAGTAACCCCGATCTTTTTGGCTGGGAAATTGATAAGAAATTGGTAGACATTGCAGTCAAGATAGTACCTGAGGCAAAAATAGTTCAAAGAGATTCTTTGCTGGATGAAACATATAATCAATTTGATTTTGTTATTGGTAATCCTCCTTATTACGAATTTAAGCCATCTAAGGAATTGAGAAATAAATTTGGTCTTGTCATTAACGGGAGAACTAATATATTTAGTCTATTTATATATCAGGGTATAAAATGGCTGAAGCCAGGTGGTTATTTAGCATTTGTTGTACCATCTTCAATGAATAACGGAGCATATTTCCTTAATTTGAGAAAATATATATCAGATCAGTCAAACATCGAATATCTTCATATTATAGAAGATGCCATGGTCTTCCATGGTGCACTTCAATCAACCATGCTATTGATTTTAAAAAAAGGAAGAAATCAAGGAAATTATATTTTTAAAAAGAATGGAATTTTAATATTCAGCGAAGATGCAGATTATATAAAGAAATCATTTGATGATAAGGAAACCTTATCTGATTTAGGATTTATCGTCAAGACAGGAAGATTGGTATGGAACCAAAATAAGCATCTATTGACTAATAACCCCAGCGAAGGAATCCCATTAATCTGGGCACATAATATAGGCAATGGTGAACTTATATTTCCGGTTCTTAACAAAGATTCAAAACCTCAGTATGTTAAAATCAATAATTATGATAAAGGACCTGCCATTGTTGTAAATAGAATAACAGGTTCAGTAAAAGCATCGAAGTTGAAGGCAGCATTAATTCCCCCAGGGATGAAGTTCGTTGCAGAAAATCATGTTAATGTCATCTTCCCCCCGAAGAACAGAGATTCTTTCTTATTTAATAGCAGCTCTTATTATAAAGATTCTGTTAATTTATTAAAAAATATAATTCAACAAATAATTTCGGAAGAAAGCATGAATATTATTAGATGCATTACAGGCAATACTCAAGTTTCTAAGAACGAACTAGAAAAATTACTGCCTGTCAGAATATAGATAATTATGAGTTAAATCAAAAATATTTAAACAAGGGGTTTTTATACCTTGTGATACATTCTTCCAATGTAAAACAATATTTAATAATGGAGTGATCTTATTATTTAAGGTACCTACCAATTGGCAATATGTGACATTGGGAATAAAATTTATCCTAAATGTAGCAAAATTCCCCAAATTGATTCGAACCTTTTCTATCACATTTTCTTTCAATACTTCTATGTTCGGGTATTCGCCACAAGCGTAATAGATAATTAAGTTTCCTATGTTGTTTAATAAATCATTTTTTTCCATTAAAGCTTTCATTATTTTAATCTTATGAATACCCAGCATGATAAGGATATAAAACTTTTTGATTAATTCATAATTTTGCTGTTGGCAACTTAAGTAATTCAAGTATTTAATTTTTATGCTTTTGTCAAAATCATGTACTTCATTTAATATCATATGAGCATTTTTATCGCCATTATTTGCCTTATCTCTTAAATATCTGGCTTTACATTCTTTTATTTTGTTTCTATTTTTTAAGGCTTGATTCTCTTTTATTCTACATGGATAGTTACGATATTGATCTAAGATATTTATTATCTTTTCATCATGATTATATTCTGATCTAAACATGCTCCAGCTTTTTGTATTCTTTTCGAATAGACCCAGGTCTGTAAGGGCATCTTGAGAAATGTTAGCTTTTGTGCCAAAACCACTGGGATTTTTACTCATCTTAAGTTCAATATAATATTTGTCTACTCCATCACTAATAAATATGTCACCTACTTTATCATATTTATTTCCAAGATGGCCTATGTTTTTCAAATTGCGAAAATCTTTTTTTATACATTTACTAATAAGACGCGAATGGTGAAACCAGGGATTTTGGCGCTCTTGATCATTTATATAATCATTATTTAAGAATTTTATTAATATTAATTCAGCTTCCTGTATTAATTTTCTTTCATGCTTGCCCATTGTATTAAAAGTGTTTTAGTCAATAAAATAGTTGATTGATTTCTTATAGATGTTTGCAAATTCCATTAATTCAATAATATCAAGCCTTCTTTCACCTTTTTCGATCTTTGATATATAGGATTGGTGTTTATCCAATAACTTAGCAACATCTTCTTGAGTATATCCTAATTCTTTTCTTGCTCTGGTTAGTTTTTGGAGGATAAGTCTATATTTTTTAGTATAAATGGATTTTTTCATTTTTAATGATTATATATTTTCAAGAAAAATATCCCAAAACGGGATATCAATAGAGCGTATAAGCCATTAATTTCAATTGAAATAAAAAAAGTATATAATAAATAAAAATAATTTTTTTCGGCAATAACCGCTATACGAAAAGAGTCGAAATTGGATATTTATCTTTTCGGCAAAATATGCTTAATAAAATTGATCATTTTATATTTTTTTTTTAATCTCCTGCCTGTAAGAAAGCCGATAATATAGAGATTAGAACAAGAGAAGGCATTTCTGTGGTTTACAATCCCAGGAATCCGGCGCCGCCCAGCGGACTGAAGACCACCTTATCCACAACAGAGGACCTGGTGCTTGGGGTCAAAGGGTCGAGCGAAGAGGCCATGCTGGCCATGCCTGTTGCTGTTGATGCTGACGATTCCGGCAACATTTATGTCCTTGACCGGAAGGCAGCGCAGATCAAGGTCTTTGACCCGCAGGGGCAGTTTATCAGGTCTCTCGGCCGACACGGTCAGGGACCGGGGGAGTTCCAGAGCCCGGTTTACTTCCAGATTACCCCGCAGCAAAATATCATGGTTACTGACCCTGCTCTGCGGCGGGTGAGCCTTCTCGGACTTGATGGGCAGTTTGTCAGGAACCTGTCCGCCGGTAAGATGTGGATGCTTATGCAGGCCAAGATGGACACCGGCGGGAATATTGTTGGTAGCCACACAGTGATGGACCAGGAACCCAGGACCGAGCTGGTCCGCTTTAATGCTGAGCTGGAACCACTTCATACTATTGCCGGTATTCCTATTGCCCGAAACGAGGTTTTTAACCCCTATTTTCCCCGCCTTAATTTTGACCTGACTCCGGAAGGAGATGTCGTCTGGGGAATCACCACTGAGTATGAATTTAAGGTGGTTAATCGGGAAGGAAAGACTGTCCGAAGGATCATTAAGAAGAATGACCCGGAAATTCTCACCCAGCAAGACCGGGATAAAAGAGCGAAAGAACTGTGGGGCGACCAGGGGCCTTCAGCGGATATGAAGGTGGAGTGGCCCCAGCATTTCCCGCCGGTGCAGGATTTTATCCTGGATGACCGGGGCTGGCTTTTTGTCAGGCCGTTTGTGAAAGAGCAAAAGGGGAAAGATGTTCTCTACGACGTTTTTGACACCGAGGGCCGCTATGTGGCCAGGGTTTTTCTTCCAGCCGTGGCCCGGCGGATAAAGGCCGGCAAGCTGTATACAATCGAAGAAGACGCTGAAGGCCTCCTTCATGTCAAACGCTACACCATGGAATGGAAGTGAAGCGCGGATAACAGGCTCACGATCCCTCAGGATAAGGCTAATTTTTTCTGGAACCGGCCTGGAATACCCAAACTCCCGACAAATTGCTATGAATTATTGAGGGGCTGTGTTAGAGTCTGCCACGAAGACTTAATCCCGAAATCCTCAAATAGAGAGGATGGCCCGGGTCCGGCTTGAGGCTAAGGTAAAGTAATTGTCGGCAGGGCAGCCGGCCATGACGCGGGCGATGGAGGCATAGAAATGAAAAAAGAATTCCTGGTCCTGGTGCTTGGTGCGGTTCTATTATTAACCGGCCTTTCAGGCGGGGTGGGTGCTCAACAGGAGATTCCCCGGGCCACACCCCCTGGTTTCCCGACAGTCGGAATGCTTGAGCAGCACATGAACGAAGGGATCGGAAATTTCGTCGAGGTGGATAGAATCTGGAATGACAGCGGGGATATCGTCCGTTTTTATTTCAATTCGCATTACGTAAAGCATGATGTGGACAAGAAAATCATAACCGTCTGGTTCCTCGAGGAATACACAGCGCAGGGACGAGACCTGTGCATTGCTAACTGGAAATCGCAGGGTGTCGATATTGAACCATTGAAGGATTTCAAATACAGGTATTATCAGGTCTCCCTTCTCTACGCCGACTCCTGGGGCCAGGTATATGAATATGCCCAGCAATATGAATTCGCCATAATGGCCGGCGGTGAGGTCTGCGACTCTAAAATGAAAATCATTTACCTTGTGTCAGCCGGTCCGTTTCAAAAACTGACTATTGAAGAACATATGCATCTCATTCACCTGGGCGAAAAACTACAAGAGTGGTATGAATTGAAGTGAGAGGGCGGTTAATAATTTATCGAGTCGCCCGTGGATTATTCCCGAGTGCTGACCTTCCTGCAGCTTGGCTTAGCTGGAGTGTAAGTATTAATCCGACCCGTTCATGATAAGAGTGAGAGAATAGCGTCGGAACGCTTTTTGGGGTAACAATTTTGATTGGTTATATATTCTTTATCAGGTTTCAGGTATCAAGAATCTTATATCAGATATTTTCGCTGTTTAGTGGGAATCAGTTCTCAGGTGATAAACTGGTATCCGGCCCTTGGTTAATACATGGTATTCGGGTTTGACTTGGCCTGGCGGGGATGGTAATTTTAAGCAGGTAGTAAGGCTAACTATAAGAAAGGAGAGCAACATGGGTGGGCTTACCTATAAGAAAGCAGGAGTTAATATTGACGAAGCGGATTCTTTTATTCAAAAGATAAAACCACTCATCAAGTTGACCGAGCGGGCGGAAGTTTTGGGTTCGATCGGCGGGTTTGGCGGGCTTTTTGCCCCGCGGCTTAAAGGAATGAAAAGACCGGTCCTGGTCTCATCCACCGATGGAGTCGGCACCAAGCTCATCGTCGCCGACCTGCTCAAAAAGTATGACACAATCGGCATAGACCTGGTGGCCATGAACGTGGACGACGTGGTGGTACTGGGAGCCGAACCGCTCTTTTTCCTTGATTACATCGCCACCGGCCGGCTGGATAAGGAACAGATGTTGGAAGTGGTCCGTGGTATTGTGCGCGGCTGCCGTGAAGCGAACTGCGCCCTTATCGGCGGCGAAACGGCCGAGCTTCCGGGCCTGTATGAACCCGGCAAGTGGGACCTGGCTGGCTTCTGCGTGGGCATCGTTGATGCCGATAGAATCGTCGATGGCCGGCATTGCAGAGCTGGCGACAAAGTAATCGGGCTGGCTTCTTCCGGCCTGCACAGCAACGGCTACTCGCTGGCCCGCCGGGTCTTCTCTGAAGAGGAGATTAAGAGCAAGTGGGGCAAAGAACTGCTCAAGCCCACGAAAATATACACCGCGGTTATCCTGGAAGCCCTGAAGAAAATAAAAATCAAGGCCATGGCCCACATCACCGGCGGCGGCTTTTATGACAATATCCCGCGGGTCATTCCGGACGGCCTCCAGGTGGTCATCAGAAAGGGCACCTGGCCGGTTCTTCCCATCTTCAACGAAATACAACGCCGGGGCCAGGTGGCCGAGCGCGAGATGTTCCGCACCTTTAACATGGGAATCGGGATGACCCTGGTGGTCAGCCCGAAGGATGTTGAGCCTGCCCTCAAGCTCTTCCAGAAGCTCGGCCAGAAAGCCTACCTCATCGGCGAACTGGTCAAAGGTCCCCATGAGGTCGTAATTGAGTAGGAATGATGGTTTGTGGTGAAATAGTTTTACATTATTAATTAAATCTGATTTTCCAGAAGGTCAAGATAAGCCTTATTGGTTAAATTTTCTAGGTGCCGTTGATTAAAGCCATCTTTTCCTGCGGCCTGCGGCCATCAAGTTTGGGCTTTAGAGCTGACGGCAAAGGTGCCCTTGTTCGTTCTGGTGGATTCCTGGATCCAGAAAAGAACCAGATTGTATTTTGGCCCCTGCTGTTTGTTCAGCTTTGTTTTAGCTTCATCACGGGCATAAATTCCCGCATGACCTTCCGGGGGTTTTATTTTAAGCCTGAGCTCAAAAGCGGCCCCCTCGGGAATTCTATTAAATTTATCGTCCGGAATTTCGATAACGAACTCCCCCTGGCTGTTTGTAAAAATTCTGGATTTCAGCTTGACCTCGAACTGGGTTTTTTCATTAGGCGAAGCCAATCCGCTGTTTGGGTTCACCGGGATTACAGTGGCTTTAATTATTTCTGCCCCGGAAAGCGGTTTCTTCTCGAACCCCAGACCAACAATTTCCATTTCTTCGCCGGTCTTGGCTTTCGTTTTTTCCTGGGCCATGGCCAGGGACGTTAACAGGGAAAATATAACCAGCAGAAACACGATTTTTTGTTTTTTGATTTTCATTTTAACTCCTCTTAAAAGCAATTTTATCAATTCTTATTTCGGACCAGGAAATGATTTTCGCGCTGCCCGGGAATAGCTTGCTCACTTTTTCTACTAAAGGTGTGTTCAGGGTTGACTGGTTTTGGTCGATCCTGTACTCTCTGAAGTTAGAATTGCCCCAAATAATATTGTTCAGATTAGAGCAGACGGTAAACATTCTCATGCTCCGCCTGTCTTCCAGGCAGCCTGTAATTTTAGAAAAATTCTAAAGCAAGCTCAAATGTTTTTTAACTGGCCCTTGCCTTGATCACCACATGTGTTTTTGGGGCGCACGAATCTCGATGAAGCTTGCTTATAACCCAACTCACTATTTTCTTTATTTCCAGCTGGCTAGTAATTGTTCAGGAACAGCCAATGATCAAATTATAAAAATAGGTTTGCCCCAGAATCATAATGCGGTTAGTCAAGATGATTGATAAAAGTTCTTACGACTCCAAAAAACCAGATGGGCTTAGGTCCGGGGCAGTGGAAAAATAGCCCGTTTAATGGTAAATTTTAGGTGATTTTAGCGGGTCTGTGGGCGGTTAGCTCAGCTGGGAGAGCGCGGCGTTCGCAACGCTGAGGTCGGGGGTTCGAGTCCCCTACCGTCCACCATTTATTTTTAGCCTGTTCTTGAGAGAGGAAATTGATGCAGAACATCTGGCTCCTGGCCGGGACGGCGGCCACCCTGGGCTTTGTGCATACCCTGATTGGTCCGGACCATTACCTGCCCTTTATTGTCATCAGCCGGGCCAGGCAGTGGAAGCTCGGCAAAACGCTGTGGGTTTCATTCCTGTGCGGGCTGGGACATGTTCTGAGCTCGGTTTTGCTGGGCTTTCTGGGGATAGCCCTGGGAATGGCCGTTGGGCATCTGGAGAAGGTTGAATCTGCCCGGGGCAATATCGCCTCCTGGCTGCTGATCGGTTTCGGGCTGGCCTACATGGTCTGGGGCCTGAGGAAGGCTTATCGCTCCCGGCCGCACGAGCATGTCCATTACCACCCGGACGGAGAAGTCCACGTCCATACCCACACCCATGAAGACGGCCACCTTCACCTCCACGAAGAGGGCGAGCCGGCCGGCAGCAAGAAGAACATCACTCCCTGGGTGCTTTTCCTGATCTTTGTCTTCGGCCCCTGCGAGCCGCTGATTCCCCTGGTCATGTATCCGGCGGCCCAGCATTCAACCAGCGGGGTTATCCTGGTGACCGCGGCCTTCGGGCTGACCACCATCCTGACCATGCTGATCATAATTGCCCTGTCTGCTTGGGGCCTGAGCTTTGTGCGTCTCGGTGTCCTGGAGCGCTACTCCCACGCCCTGGCCGGTGGCCTGATTCTCATCTCCGGCCTGGCCGTCCAGTTCCTCGGCCTTTAAGACGGGGGACACGATACTCATTCCCCAGTTCTTCTGTGGATTCTGTTAGCTGCCATCAGGATAAAAAATGGGTTGACCTGAAGGAAGGGGGAAGATCTTTCTCATCAATGTTCGGGCCTGCTGATTGAAATCTGAATTGGATTTGCTGGATAGCTGAAGAAGCTCCCCACCAGGCCTGTTAGCTTTTTATTTTCCTGAAGTAGGCGTGGTTGTATAATAAATTAACAGACAGGATCTAACGCTCCCGAATGAATGACCTTATGATCGCCGCAAGATTGGTTGAAAGCCACCTTAGATAAAGCTATGAAATTCATTGCCGATTGTATGGTGGGGAAGTTAGCCCGCTGGCTGCGTATTCTCGGGTTTGATGTAAGCTATTATAAAAAGATTGAGGACGAGGATTTAATTCGGCTGGCCGCCCGGGAAAGGCGCATCATCCTGACCCGAGACCACGAGCTCATAAATAAGGCCAGAAAGAAGAAATCGCTCAAGCAAAGGACGTTGCTCATTGAGAGCGAGCGCTGGGAAGAGCAGGTCGACCAGGTGCTTGATCATTTCAAGCTCCGCAAGAAGATTGACCCAAACTCCCGCTGCCTGGAATGCAATGAAAAGTTGAAGCCTCTGCCCAAATCCAGGGCCAGGAACCTGGTTCCGCCCTTTGTCTTCGAAAAGGCCGATTCCTTTGCCCTTTGTCCTTCCTGTGGCCGGGTTTTCTGGAAGGGCACCCACTTCAAGGACATGGAAAAGAAATTAGCCCGCTTCAAATAGTGGGACAGAATACTCGTTCCCTGATTTTTTGAAACTCTTCTCCCCGCGCAAAGTAAAGACCTGGAAATTATGGCCGGTTTGACTGGACGGGGCACTCTGGGTTATTTTTGAGAAGCTCTGAGACCAACCGGGGAGGGGCACATGGAAATTAGAATGATAAGCAAAGATTCCAGTTCAAGAAGACGATTCAGAAAGATTATCCTGGTATTTCAACTATTGTTTATTCTTTTCATCTTTTTCGAGGCCGGGGACTTGAAAGCCTGGAAAGAGAGGAATGGTGGTTTATCTATTAAAAGTAATGAGCAACAAAATATAAAGCTGCCTTACCCGGATGATGAACTGTTCAGAATTGGAAGGCCAGGGGTATATCGCGGTGAACAGCTTAAGGAGATAGCTTTTCCGCTCGGGGGGATAGGCACGGGCACGATTTCCCTGGGCGGTCGAGGCAATCTTCGCGACTGGGAAATCTTCAACCGCCCCGGCAAAGGAATAAATTTCCCATTTACGTTCTTTGCCCTATATATGGAAAGCGATGGAAAAAAGTTCAGCCGGGTGCTGGAAGGACAGATTACTCCTCCTTACTCTGCTGGCTTTGGCTATCGCCGCGAGGAAGTGCCAGGGCTGCCTCGCTTCAGGACCGCCCTCTTCCGCGGCGAGTATCCGATGGCTGAGGTCGAACTCAGCGATCCTGGTTTGCCTGTAACCGTGACTGTTGAAGCCCTTAATCCTTTTATCCCCGGCGATGCTGAGAATTCCGGGTTACCTGTGGCCGTGCTCAAGTACCGGGTGAAGAATCTAACAGGTAAAGAGATAAAAATAACGCTGGCCGGCTCCGTGGCCAATCCGATTGGCTTTGAAGGCCAGGAGGAATTCAATTCCCTGTTCAACGCCGCCTTCGGCCAGAATGTAAACCGTGTGGTGCGGGGATCGGTTTCCGGACTATATCTTTACTCAAAAAAAGTCCAGCCTGATTCACCGGCTTATGGCACCCTGGCCCTGGCCACCACCTGGACCGATCTAACCTATGTTTCCCACTGGGTTCGCGGCGAATGGTGGGATGACCTGCACATTTTCTGGGATGATTTTTCCGATGACGGCCAGCTCAAGGATCTCGACGCGGAAGAACCATCACCCGACGGCCGCACCGATGTCGGCAGCCTCGGTCTTAAGGCCACCGTCCCGGCTGGCGGCGAAGTGGTTCTGCCCATCGTCATAAGCTGGCATTTTCCCAACCTGGTTGATTACTTTGATGTCGTCCGCGAACAGCGTGGCCGCCTTTATCATCCCTATTACACCAAAAAATTCAGGGATGCCTGGCAGGTGGCTGAATACCTTTTCCAGAACTTGAACGGGCTCGAGCAAAAAACGCGACATTTCAGGGAAGTCTTCTTCTCCTCAAGCCTGCCGCCTTATGTCCTCGATGCCGTTTCCAGCCAGGCTTCCATCATCCGCACGCCAACCTGTCTCTGGCTGGACGACGGCCGGTTCTTTGCCTTCGAAGGCTGCAGCGACCGCTCTGGCTGCTGTCCGCTCAACTGCGCCCACGTCTGGAACTATGCCCAGAGCCTGGCCTTCCTTTTCCCCGAGCTCGAACGTTCCATGCGGGAGACCGATTTCCTGGTCAACGTCAGGCCCGACGGGGCCATGGTCTTCCGCACCAGCCTTCCTCTTGGCGAGAAATACTGGAACTTCAAGCCGGCGGCTGACGGCCAGCTCGGCCGAATCATAAACCTTTACCGGGACTGGCAGATAAGCGGCGATTTGAACTTCCTTAAAAAGCTCTGGTCCCAGGCTAAAAAGGCGCTCGAATATGCCTGGACTGGCTGGGACAAGGACCGCGACGGCCTGCTGGAAGACGAGCAGCACAACACCTACGACATCGAATTCTTCGGGCCGAACTCCATGCTCAGCGGTTTTTACCTGGGAGCGCTGGAAGCGGGGGCCAGGATGGCTGAGGCCGTGGGCGATAAGAAGGCTGCGGCCGAATATCGCAATATTTTAGAAAAAGGAAAGAAGAATTATGAGACCCTGCTCTGGAACGGCGAATTTTTCATCCAGAAATACGACCAGGCCCTCCAGAAAAAATACCAGTACGGAGAGGGCTGCCTTTCCGACCAGCTCCTCGGCCAGTGGCTGTCCATGGTGGCCGGCCTCGGCCGGTTCCTGGATGAAGCCAGGATAAAAAAGACCCTGGGATCAATTTACCGCTACAATTTCCGGGATAATTTCTATGACTTTGCCAACGTACAGCGAACCTACGCCCTGGCCGACGAGAAGGGCCTGCTGCTCTGCACCTGGCCCCGCGGCGGTCGTCCGCCCCTCCCGTTCCCGTATTCTGATGAAGTCTGGACCGGAATTGAGTACCATGTGGCCAGCCACCTGATCTATGAAGGGATGTTGAGGGAAGGACTATCCATTGTCAAGGCAGTTCGCGACCGCTACGACGGCCGCCGTCGCAACCCCTGGAACGAGGTGGAATGCGGCCATCACTACGCCCGGGCCATGTCTTCCTGGGGAATATTGCTGGCGCTCTCCGGTTTCAGCTATTCTTCACCCGAAGGACGCCTGGGCTTTTCTCCGGCCATAAACCAGGAAGATTTCCGGACCTTCTGGTCTATCGGCTCAACCTGGGGCACCTATGAGCAGCGCCTCGGCCAGGACAGGGTTTTCAGCTGCGAGCTCAGGCTGGAGCAGGGGAGTTTCAACCTCCGTGAATTGAACATAGAATTGCCGGCCACGGCTTCACCGGCCTTAAAGTCTGTAAGTTGCCGCCTCGCGGAAAAAGATGTAAAAGCGGTGGTCGGGCTGAGGGGGAAAAGGTTGAGTTTGAAATTCAGGCAGCCAGTCCAGTTGAAAGGTGGCATAGTACTGCAGCTTAAAATGGTGTCCTGATTTTATAGGCCGAAATGGCTCCGGCAGCTAAAAACCCGGAACCTTTACTTTAGAAGTTCTAACAATCGAGTCAGGCGATTCAGGTGGTCCCGGTCTTCTCCGGCCAGCCTCTGGAAAAGCTTTTTCAGGCTTTCGTCCTGAATTTCAACCAGGGTGTGAAGATGGATTTTTTCAAAGCGACTTTCCAGCTTTATTAATTCATCAAGAATCTGGGGCAGGAGAAGCCTTTTGTTCTCGATCCTGGCCAGAAGATCCTGGCCAGAAGATCCTGGCCAGAAGATCCTGGCCGGCCTTTATACCTTCCAGGAGTTCTTCTTTGGAGACCCCGGCCTGGCCAAAGGCCTCGGGGACCCTGGCCTGGTAGTTCCGGCCGGCCCGGAGGAGGTTGGCGTGTTCGCGCTCTTCCCCGGACAGGCGGGCCAATTCCCTGGAAATGGTCTCGCTCGGGGCCAGCTCGGCCGCCAGCCGGTAAATCTCGGCCATCAGGGTTTCGAGGTCGATGGCATCAATGATAATCGCAGATAGGCTCATGAATCTTTTCCTTAATCATCCTTGGCAAAAAAATAAAAAGTAGAGAATAGACTAAATCGTTTCAAAATTCAACATCCGGGTATTGACAGGTCTTTCTTTTTGCTTATAATGTGAATGAATGTTCACTTACATGGAGGCCTGATGAAAAAGGCGACCTTTTTCCAGACTCCTGAATCCCGCAAGGGGGATATAATCACCTCCGCCCTTAAGATAATCGACCAGAAGGGCGTCAAGGGCCTGACCGTGGCCCGGCTGGCCCATGAGGTGGGCTTCGTGGAATCGGCTCTCTACCGCCATTTCAAGTCCAAGCGCGACCTGATTTCGTTTATCCTGGACAACATCCTGCAGGACGCCTGGAACTACCTGGCCGAGGTGGAAGAAAAAACGGAAGATTCCCTTGAGGCTTTGAGGCAGGTGATCTACCTCTTCCTGAACTTTCTCGAACAATTCCCGGGCATCTTCAAGATCATCTACTCCGATGAAATTTACCTGGGCGACGAAGAGCTCCAGGACAAGATTGACGGGATCATCTCGGAGATAGTTGGTTTCTTAAAGAAGGTAATTCAGAAGGCCATTAAACAGAAGAAGTTGAAAGCTGACCTGGATGTGACGGTGGCGGCCATGCATTTCTTGGGCCTGATTTACACCGCTTTTTCCTACTGGACGATTAAAAAGCGCAGGGTGCCGCTGAAGAAGATCAGCAGCGAACTCCTGGACCAGTACCTGGAGGGGGTCAAGGCCTGAACCTCCGGGGAAATCGCGATAAGGCCAGGCTTTAAGCGGAGCGCGCGTTATGAACGAGGCCAGAGAAAAAGGATGGCTACCTAAAATAATATTCACCAGCCTGCTGGCCGATTCTCTCCGGCCCTCGAGTGACAGGAGGTAGAAGACATGGAAAAGGTCTGGAAAAAGCTTCTTCCATTCAGCTGGTTGATAATCCTGCTCCTGGTTGTTATCACGGTCTTTTTTGCCCTGCAGTTCAGGCATCTTCACTACCAGAACAAATTCACTTCCTGGTTGCCCCAGGACGACCCCGTGGTCAAGCTGCTCCTCGATACCGGAGAAAAGTTCGGCTCGACCGAGCTGGTGCTGGTTACCCTGAGGGCTAAGGAAGGAGAAACTTTCCGACCCGACCTTCTTAAAAGCCTCAAGCTGGCCACGGAAGAACTGGCCCGGCAGCCGGAAATTTTTTACGTCACTTCCATCATCTCGGCCCCGAATATTCAATCGCGGGACGGGGAGGTGGTCGTCTCGGATTTCCTGGAAGAAATTCCCGAAACCGCGGCCGGGCTGAAAGCCAGGCTGGAAGAAGCCCTGGGCAAAGAAAATTATGTCAATACTTACCTCTCGCCCGACGGACGCTGGCTCGGGGTGGCGGTCTATCTCCGCAGCGGAGTGGACGGCAGCCAGGCCTTTGCCCGGGTGGTCAGGACCATAATAGAAAAGCACCTGGCCGACCGGGCGGAAATCCATTATGCCGGCGAGCCCTGTTTTACCTACTATGCGGACTGGTACCTTAAAAAAGACCTCAGGCTCCTGGTCCCGGTCATCGTCCTGACCGTTCTCCTCGTTCTGTACCTGAGCTTCCGCCGGCTGCGGGCGGTTTTCCTGCCTTCTCTGGTGGTCTGGCTGTCCACGGCCTGGGTCTTCGGGCTGATGGCCCTGTTCCGGGTGCCGATGAACCTGGTGACCCCGGCCCTGCCTGTGCTGCTAATCGGCCTGGGCTCTGCCTATGGCATTCACCTGGTCAATTCCATCGAGCAGAACCGGACGGATGGCCAGAGCCGCGTGGACGTGATTGCCAGGAGTGCCGGGCGGGTGGCCCTTCCTGTGTTCATGGCCGCGGCCACCACCATGGTGGGATTTGTTTCCTTTCTTACGGCCAGGCTCGGACTCATCAGCAATTTTGGAATTTTTGCCGGGATAGGGGTCATGCTGGCCATGCTCATTACCTATGCCCTTATTCCTTCGGCCTTTTACCTTTTGCCCGACCCTCCCAGAAAAGTGCAGAAACAAGAAATTTCCCTGGTTAACCCGGCCATTTTCAACTGGCTGGCCGACCGGGTCATCCACCGGGCCGGGGCCATAATCATCTTCGGCCTGGTAGTATTTGCCTTCTTTATCATCTGGATTCCCGGGATTAAGCGGGAGGTCAATTTTACCAATTACTTCCCACCAGCCAGCGAACCGCGCCTGGCCGACCGTGTCGTCCGGGCCAATTTTGACGGAGCGGCTCCACTTAATATCTATTTCAGGACGGAAAACCTGAGGTCGGCCGGGGCCCTCCGCGTGCTGCGGCGGGCGGAAAATTTCATGGCCTCGCTGCCGCAGTGCGGGCTGCCCCTGTCGGTGGCCGAGCTGGTAGAAGAACTCAACGAGAAGATGAACGGCCGATTTTCTTTGCCCGAGACCGACGGCCAGGTGGCCAACCTCTGGTTTTTCCTGGAAGGAAGAAACGAACTCCGCCAGCTCATTTCGGATGATTTTACAGAGGGACTGGTCTTTACCAGGACTTCTTCGGCCCGCACCGAGTTTCACTGGAAGCTCAGGAAGGCCATCGGGGAATTCCTGGCCAGCGAGATGCCGGGAAAATTCAGGGAAATCAATCTTTCCGGGCTGCCTGAAGAAACGAGGGCCGAGCTCAGAAAGAAAGAAGCTGCTTACCTTCTGGACGAGGTGGGCTGGCTGCTCCAGAGATACGCCCCCGGATCGACCCTGGACCGCCGGGCGGCAGAAGAATCCCTGAACGAGGTCATAATGAACTGGCCGTCCCTGTTTGCTCCCGAGGTTGTATCACTGTGGCGGGGAGAAGCAGAAAATTATATCCGGGCCGAATCGTTCGATTTTGACCTGCCGGAGGTAGCCCGGCGCCAGCTCCTGGAGAATTTGATTAAAGTTACAGAAGCGGGTCGGGGAGGTGAAGCCGGCTATCTGGAGGTATTGAGGCAGTCGGTTCCTTCCAGGCTTTATGATGAAGAAACTGCCCGGCGGGTAGCCAGCACCCTGAACCTGAGGTTAAAAGAGACCAGGGAAAAAGTGGCCACGGATAGAGCCTTGAAGAAGCTCGAGCTATTCCTGCCGGCGGTGGCCAGGAACAATGATCACTTCGAGAAACGCCTGCGGGGTCTGCTGTACGAGCTGGCCGACGAGCTGGTGGTCCTGCCGGATAACCGTCTCGGAGAAATGGCCGCCCCGGAGGACAGGTTCAGGATTATAGGGTTTGAACTCATTGACCAGAGTGGCTTGCCGCCGGCCCTGACCCAGCTTGACCACTACCTTTTCCAGTCGCAGCTTCAATCGTTTGCCCTGGCCCTGGTTATTACCTTTTTCATCATGCTTCTAATCCGGAAGTCGCTCCGGCTGGGACTCATTTCCGTGACACCTATCGTATTTACCCTGGGTGTGGTCTATGGTTTCTTCGGGCTGGCCGGGGTGAAGCTGGATTATGTGACCATGATGGTGGCCTCGGTCTCCATTGGGGTCGGCATAGATTATTCCATTCATTTCGTTCACGGGATGCTGGTGGGCCTGAAGCAGGGGCTGACCGGTCCCGAGGCCGTGACCCTGGCTTTCCGGGAAAAGGGAGGGGCCATCGTCGCCAATTCCCTGGCCGTCATGCTGGGCTTTGCCGTGCTACTCCTGGCTTCCATGAGCCCGCTGCGGACCTTCGGCGGCATAATGGTCGGCTCGATGTTCCTGGCGGCCTTCTCGGCCCTGACCATCCTTCCGGCCCTTCTACTGAGAGCAAAAATAAAATAGGACAGGAGAGCGCTGGATGGCTAATCAGTTTAGCTTTTGTTGCCAGAAAATAAAGCGGGAAACTTTATGTGAAAAAGTGGCAATAAAGGAAATAGGGAGAATATATGGTTCGCTTGATAGAAGAAGTCAAAAGGTTACTGGTGATTTCAACTATGGTCAATGGATAAATATCGATTGACAGCATTGAGTAAGCAGGAGGTATCAATGATGAGCAGGTTAAAGGTCAATCTCAGAAGGAACAAGACCGTTTCGATTCTTGGCCTGATTTCTGGACTTTTATTGTTAACTTTAGGCCTTAATATCTGCCTGAAGGCCCAGGACCGGGGCGAGGAGATTCTCAAGAAGGTTGAAGTCCAGACCATTGGCGAGAGAGCCCCGGCCGATATCCAGGCGGAGATGGTCATGGTTATCAGGACGGCCAGGGGAGATGAAAAGAGGCGGGAACTCATGGTCTGGACCAAGAACAACCCGGCCGGCGATGACTGGCGGCTGATGAAGTTCCTGGCCCCGCCCGATATCAAGGACCTGGGCTTCCTGGTGCTGGCCGACGACCAGATGTACCTCTACCTGCCGGAGTTTCAGCGGGTTCGAAGGATTGCTTCCCATAATAAGAAGGAGAGCTTTGTCGGCTCGGATTTTTCCTACGACGACCTGGGCACGGCCGGGTTTTCGGCTTTTTTTACTCCGAAGTTCAAGGAAGAAAATGACCGGGCCTGGATCCTTGAGCTGGAACGAAAGCCGGGGGCCAGAAAGCAGTATTCAAAGATTATCCTGACCGTGGACAAGGCCACCGAGCTGCCGGTCCGGGCCGAGCTCTATGATGACAGCGGCCAGCTGTTCAAGGTCGAAACCCAGGAGAACAGCCGGGTGGGGGAATACTGGGTACCGACCAAATTTGTCATGGAAAACGTCAGGGCCCGGACCAGCACCGTTCTTGAACTCAGGAACGTCAGGGTCGACCAGAACCTGAGCTCCGAAATATTTACCGAGAGAAACCTGAAACGGAGCGTCAGCCGCTGAGGAATCAGATGGTCCGCTGAATACCAGGCCGGCTGGTGGTAATATTTAATGCGGGCAGTAGATAAAAGAAGCGAAACGACCGTGGTGAAAAGGAAAAAGAGGCAAGTGATAGGATTACCAGGTCTTTGTCAGGCCGGAATCTATTATATGATATGGCCGGGCCCGAATATGGAGACTGCGCCGGAAAAAACGTTATATCATAGGCCTGGCTTTCGGTGGTGGGAAAGTCTTGGGTCTCAGATTAGTTTTTTTGATAAAAATATTTGAGATCGGGCATGATTCCTTAGAAAAGAGTTTCGGGGAGGTGCAGCATGAAGACCTCAAAAAATTTTGAAATCAAAAAAACTGAACCGGAAATGATAAGAAGAATAATCAGGGCAGTATTAAAAATTTCAGAACAGCTTGACCGCCGCGTCCTATCCGCTGTGTTGGCCTTCTGTCTGCTTTTATTGCCAGCCAGCGCCGCCCGGGCCCAGACTACCTTCGATTTCTCCGGAATGGTCAAGCTGTTCCTGTCCGTCTATGCCTCCAGCAACCAGGCCGGGCCTTATTTCTTCCACGACAGCGGGGATTTTGCCTTCAAGCGCCTGGAAGGCAGGTTCAAGTTGCAGGCCAGGATTTCGGAAAATGTTTCTGCCCACGTCCGGGTAGATGCCTTCTCCAGTCCGGACGCCGTCTTTTCAGGCCAGAGCTTCCCCGAGGCTGGAATTCTGGCTGCCCCCGGAAAGACCGAGCCGTTTGAGCTTTCTCTCTACGAGGCCTACATCCGGGTCAATCACTTCCTGCTGAAGAACCTGGACCTGACCGTAGGCAAGCAGAGAATTCAATGGGGGACGGCGGACAAGTTAAACATAATCGATAACCTGAACCCGGTTGACTTTGCCAATTTCCTGACCTTCGACCCGGACTATTACCTGGAAAGGCGGCCGCAGACTGCCTTCAACCTGGAATTTTATCCGGGTAAAAACAGCAAGCTGCAGCTGGTCTGGCTGCTCGGTCGCCAGTACTCGCCTCTACCGGCGGGCTTTGAGGATATGCTGCGGGCCAACCTGACCGCTCTGCCGTCTCCGGAGATCAACCTGGCCACCGAGACTTCCAGTCTCAGGCATACCAATTTCGGGGCCAGGTTTTCCACCACCCTGTTTAATGTCGACCTGGGACTGAGCTACTATAACGGGAACTACACCCTGCCCTACATCCAGGGGGTGGAGATCAGTTCCCCGCTTCAACCGGCCCCGACCCAGGTTTATTTCCGGTACCCGAAGAAGCAGGTCCTGGGAATGGACCTGGCCGGGGAGATAAAATCGGTTGGCTTCTGGGCCGAGCTGGCCCGGGTGCAACCCCAGAAAATTCTCGGCTGGCTGGATACTTACCTGCTGATAGGCGGGGAACTTTTTCCGCTCAACGCCGTTTTCCCGCTGATGGACAGTTATTACTGGCAGTGGGTGGTTGGCGTCGATTACACTTTTTCCGTGGCCGACGGCCTGTATGTCAATTTCCAGTACCTGCACGGGCTTTTTGACGAGGCTTCCTTCAGCGGGCTGGCCGAAAGTTATTTCGGCTTGAGGAAGGGAATGTGGTTCGGGCAGGTCCAGGATTACCTGGCCGGACGGGCCGAGCTGAGGATGCTCAAGGGCGACCTGAAGGCGGGCCTGAATACCATCTTTTCTCCATCCTCCGGGGAATTCAGCCGGTCTTCGGCCATCTTCTACCCGACGCTGGAATACAGGGTCCAAGATGCCGTCTCGGTTCAGGCCGGAGCCAGCCTGGCCACCGGTGACGAGAGCCGGTCCAAGTTTGGCAACTTCAGCCGCGACCGCATCGTCTACCTGCTGACCAAGCTCTCCTTTTAGTCCCGGCTTTCCCGGTTGAAGCCCGCGCCGGAAAAATATAAACTTATTAAAAATGCGCAAGAGTGAAATCTGGGCCTTTTTCCTTCTGCCTTACGTCCTGGTGCTTGGCCTTTTCACCCTGGTTTCCTATCTGAACCGCCAGGCCATCCAGAGCGGCGTGGAGACCCTGGCCAAGGAGCAGCTCCAGGCCACGGCCAGCATCCTCAAGGCAAACATCAGGGAACTCCTGGACCGCAACGAAACACCGGCCCGGATCCTGGGAAGATTCTCCGGGCTGGAGGACGTTTATTTCATCGCCCTGCTGGACGAGAAGGAAAGAATCCTGGACTGGCATTCCAAGTTTGAGGGGTACCTGCCCTTTTCCCGACGTGACCGCCCGGCGGCCGAGTTCTGGGTGGTGGATTCCCCCCTGGGTTCGGTCTTCAACCACTATTCATCTTTTTCCACCGGCGACGGGCGTCTCTATCACCTCTATCTCGGCTATTCCCTCCAGAACCTGGACCTTCTCCTGGCCCGGTCGCGTAGGAATTTCTGGCTGGTTCTGGGCGTTCTGGCCGTGGCCGGCCTGGTGATTTTTGCCGGGATTTACCGGCTCCATGCCAGTTTCGAGAGGGCGTCGGCGGAAGCCATCAGGCAGGCCGAAGAAAAGGAGAGGTTCCGGGAAATTTCCGGGTTTACGGCCGGGGTGGCTCATGAAATCAAGAATCCCCTGAACAGTCTGGTTTTGCTTTTTGAACTCCTGGAGAAAAAATCGCCCCCGGAACTGGGGCCGCAGATTAGCCGGGGCAAAGGAGAAATCCAGAAAATCGGGGCGGTGGTGGACAGGTTTTCTGAGCTGATAAAACCTCTATCCCTCCAGAAGGAAAAATTTTGCCTGTCCGAGGTCATCCGGGGAGAGGCAGAAAGCCTGCAGGCCCTGGCCCGGGGACGCGGGGTGGCCATGGAATTGAAGATTCCGCCCCGGCTTGAGGTTGAGGGTGACCGACTGCTCCTGGCCCGGGTCGTAAGCAATTTGATTAAAAACGCCCTCGAGGCCTCCGACTCCGGTCAGAAAGTTACGGTTGAGGCCGGTTTTCGCCGACAGGCGGTTATCTTTTCTGTTAAAGATGAAGGCCGGGGGATTGCCCCGGAGGATTCGGAGAAAATCTTTGAACCTTTTGTTTCCTTCAAGGAAACCGGCCTGGGCGTGGGCCTGTACCTCGTCAGGAAGATAGTCGAGGCCCACCGGGGAAAGATTTACCTGAGGAGCCGGCCAGGGGCCGGAACCGAATTCACGGTCGAGCTTCCGGGAGGTCAAAATGGCTGAGCCCAGAGGAACAATCCTGGTGGTGGAAGATGATGACCTGCAGCGGGAGCTGATTTCAGAAAACCTGAAGCAGGAAGGCTACCAGGTTCTCGAGGCCCGGGACAGCCGGGAAGCCCTGGACCGGGTCAGCCAGAACCCGGTGGAGATTGCCGTGGTCGATTATAAGCTGGGGGAGGAATCGGGACTGGAGTTGATAAAAGAGCTCAGGCGCCGCAACCCGCTGATCACTCCAATCATGGTCACGGCCTTTGCCAGCGTTGAAACCGCGGTTGAGGCCATAAAACAGGGCGCCTACGATTACGTGGTCAAGCCGGTCGATTTTCAGAAATTCTTGCTGACCCTGGAACGGGCCCGGGAAAGGTTCAGGCTGCAGCGCGAAGTCGCCGAGTTGCGGAATCGCCTGGAGGAGAAATTCAGCTTCAAGAACTTTGTTTTCACCTCCAGGGCCATGGAACAGGTGGTGGCCCTGATGTCCAGGGCGGCCCGGAGCGAAGCCACGGTGCTTCTGACCGGCGAGACCGGTACCGGGAAAGACCTGATTGCCCGCCTCATCCATTTTTCTTCTTCCCGGAATTCCGACCCCTTCCTGGCGGTCAACCTGCCTTCCATTCCGGAAACCCTGGTGGAGAGCGAACTGTTCGGGGCCGAGAAGGGAGCTTACACCGACGCCCGGGAAAGGAAGATTGGAAAGTTTGAAGCCGCCGACGGCGGAACGCTTTTCCTGGATGAAATCGGGGACCTGCAGCCGGCGGTGCAGGTCAAGTTGCTGAGGTTCCTGCAGGACCGGGAATTTTACCGGCTGGGGTCAACCCGGCCCCTCCGGGCTGACGTCAGGATCATTGCCGCCACCAACCGTAACCTGGAAAAACTGGTCAGCGAGGAAAAATTCAGGTCGGACCTTTATTACCGGCTGAACGTCATCCGGATAGATATTCCCCCGCTTCGTGAGAGAAAAGAGGACATTCCACTGCTGGTCGACCATTTCATCCGGGAATACAGCCGGCGCGAGAAAAAGAATGTCCGGGGAATATCGGCCGAGGCCCTGAACGTGCTGATGAACCACGATTTCAAGGGTAACGTCAGGGAACTGGAAAACGCCATCGAGAGGGCTGTCATTTTTGCCGAGGGAGAGGTCATAACCCGGGCCGACCTGCCAGTTTTCCTGGAGATAAAATCGGAATCAGAACTGGCCGGGGCCGGGACAGAATCCTCGAAACCGCTGCCGGACAGGGTGCGGGACCTGGAAATCCGGGAAATCAGGCGGGCCCTGGAGAAGAGCGGCGGGGTCAAGAGCCGGGCAGCCCGGATGCTGGGGATAACCGAGCGCATGCTCTCTTACAAAATGAAGATATACAACCTCTAATCGTAGAGTTGCCACTCCCCGGACTGGTTTTCCGGGATCTTCGATTTTTCCTCCCAGACCTTGAGGAGGTAATCCTTGTTATCTTCAAAAACCTGGGCTTGCTGCTCCACCACCTGCTCGGCCTGCCCTGAAGTCAGGTCCCAGGTGCTGTGAACAAAGTCTGCTATCCTGGCGTAATAGAGCGGGGTCACCAGCTCGATGATTTTGAACCGGTTCCTGGGCCAGGCGTGGAAGGTGGCGGCCAGCTCGTAGAGGATTTTTACCCAGGAGTCGATCGGCAGGCGAAAGTCCTGGACCGATAGCCTGGAAGCAGCTTCCACGGCAGCAAAGGCTTCCTCGGAAAACATCTCTTTCCAAAGCGGTGAAAATTGCTTGAAGCCAACCTTGAACCTGTAGACCAGGTCGGGCAGGGTGACCTCCACCGGTTCCGGCTCCCGGGGTTCGATCTCTCCCAGGATTTCAACCGGCTGGCTGCCCTTTACGAGCTTCCAGTACTGCTCGTACTGCTCCATCAGGGTGAACAGTATCCACAGTACCTGCCTGAACATCGGGCCCAGGTGTTTGGATGGATCCTTGACGTCGTGAATCTTGACCCCGAGGTTGGCCTGGCAGATCTTGAAACCCTGGATGATGGCGTTGGTGGTCATCCAGATATCAATCCCGAACCGGGCCACGTCTGTCTCCCAGACGTCCTGTTCGATGTAGAAGTTGGCCACCTGGCGGTTAAAGGCAAAGTCGCCGCCGATGGGCTGGCGGATTCTCTTTCCGTACAGGGCCCGGGTCAGGTTGTAGACGATGTTATTGGTGATGGTGCCGTCGTACTTGTGTCTCTGGTAGATGGGAGCCACGAAGTCATAGCCCTTTTCCAGGACCGGGTCGAGCAGGTTGAAGACCCAGTCCGAGGTGATGCTCCGCAGGTCGGCATCCACCACGGCGCAGGCTTTAACCTTGAGTTTACAGGCGGCTTCGAAGACCGAGCGCAGGGCCGACCCCTTGCCACCAATTCCCCGGTAGATGGAAACCAGCTTTTCCTGCCAGGGCTTGATCTGGAATTCCTTGGCTTCTTCGCGGGTGTCGTCGGTGGAACCGCCGTCGGCTATAAATATCAAGTTGCGCGAATTCCGGTAATACTTGTCCAGCCCGTGGGTGACCATCTGGATGACATGGGCGATTGTTTTTTCGTTGTTGAAGCAGGGAATGCCGACGATGATATCGGCCTGTCCGATTTCTTCCAGCCTCTTTAAGGTGTAACCCCGAAGCGATGTGGTGTAGGCCATAAAACCATTATCCCGACTATTTACGGATTAGTCAAACTGAAGCTGGCGTTCAGCTGAAAGTGTGCAGCCGGGAGAGGAATAAATGTGGTAGACGCTCCAGGTTCATCAATTAAAACAAGCCAGGTTTATGCAGCCCTAATTTCTGGTTGACACCATCAGCACCTTGCTGTTATCCTGAAAACACCGCATATCGTCTGTAAAGTCCTTGTCAATAAAACCTAAGAGGCAGGAGTCTGATGTCTATTCGTCTTGTCATTTTTTCCGCCCTGGATGCCACCCTGCTGGACCACAGGACCTACAGCTACCGGGCTGCCCTGCCGGCACTTAAGAAGGTTAAGAAGAGGGGAATACCGGTTGTCCTCTGCACCAGCAAGACCCGGGCCGAGACCGAAGCCGTGGCCGGGAGGCTCGGCTTGCAACATCCCTTTATAGTTGAAAACGGAGGGGCCATTTTTATCCCGGAAGATTATTTCCCTGAATCTATTTACAGGTCGGCGGGGCTGAGAACTTTCAAAAAAGACAATTATCGGGTTATACAGTTTGGTACTCCTTACCGGCGCCTCAGGTTGGCCTTGAAAATGATGGCAAGGAAGATAGCCAGAAAGTTGATAGGCTTTGGAGACCTGGGAGCCCGGGAGATAGCCGCGGTGACGGGTCTGGGGAGGAAGGAAGCGGAGCTGGCTAGCAGAAGGGAATACGACGAACCATTTTTTCTGGAAAACAGCCCCGAGTTCGTGCTGGTGCAGGGGCCAGGACAGCAAAGTAAAAGGAAAGATAAGGAAATAAAGGAAATAGAGGTTATTCATAAAGCTCAAGGGAGGGAAATAACTCATGGCCAGAGACTGGGGATTGAAGGCTCCGGAGAGCGGGGTAAGTTGTTTCGAAATATGCAAAAGGTAGCCCGGTCTCAGGGCCTGAGGATTACCGCGGGTGGCCGGTTTTTTCATCTCACCGGCAACAACGACAAGGGCCGGGCGGTCAGGGTCCTGAAAAAACTCTACCGCCTCAACCTGGGGAAAATCATTACCATCGGCCTGGGCGATTCAGAAAATGACTGGCCGATGCTCAGGGCGGTTGACCTGCCGGTGCTGGTGGCCAGGCCTGACGGCTTTAACCTGACACTTCCGGAAGCGGGAGCGAAGTTGCTCAGGACCTCCCGCTCCGGGCCGGAGGGCTGGGCCGAGGCAGTAGATTTTCTTCTGATACTGCATGAATCTGCTAACAGAGAAACTCGCAACCGGCCGACCAGAAAAACAAAAGGAGGTAACCATGGCTGATTTCCATCAGAGCGGGGTAGTCCCGACTTTCCATCGGTTGGGTGAGTTCAGGCTGGAACGGATCGAACGGGAATTGAAAGAATTTAACCGCCACCGGCCGATAGCCCTGGTCTTGCCGGTCACTCCGGCCGAACTGGATTCGGTCGCGCTCAAGGGGATTCTGCATCACTTAAAAGACGTTGATTACTTGAACGAGATCGTGGTGGTCCTGGGACGCACCGAAAAAGAAGAAGATTTCCTCAGGACTAAAAAAATGTTTTCCATATTGCCCCAGCGACACCGGGTTATCTGGGCTTCCGGGCCACAGCTGGGAGAGCTGTATAAGATACTGGAAGAAGCGGACCTGTCGCCAGGGGGTGATGGCAAGGGGCGCTCGGCCTGGGTGGCTTATGGCTACATTCTGTCGAGGGAAGAGAGCCGGGTCATAGCCCTGCACGATTGTGACATAGTCAACTACTCCCCGGAGCTCCTGGCCCGTCTCTGCTACCCGGTGGCTTCGCTCCACATAGATTATGCTTTCTGCAAGGGCTATTACGCCCGGGTCACCGACAGGTTGCACGGCCGGGTTACCAGGCTGTTTGTTTCCCCGCTGGTCAGAAGCCTGATCCGGATTTATGGATATCTGCCCTTCCTGGTCTACCTGGACAGCTTCCGCTATCCGCTGGCCGGGGAATTTTCGATGATTTCAGACCTGGCCCGGATAAACCGGATTCCTTCAGACTGGGGACTGGAGGTGGAAACCCTGGCCGAGGTTTACAGGAATTATTCCCTGAGGCGTATCTGCCAGGCCGAGATTGTGGAAACTTACGAGCACAAGCACCAACCCCTATCGGCCGAGGACCCGACCACAGGGTTGATGAAAATGTCCATAGACATTGCCAGGGCAATTTTCAGGAACCTGGCCATAGAAGGCATCGTCCTGGCCGAGAGCACTCTCCGCACACTTACCGTTAATTACCAGAGGACGGCCAAGGATTACGTCAAGAGGTACCAGGATGAGTCAGAGATAAACGGACTGGTTTTTGATTACCACAAGGAGAGCCAGATGACCGAGGCTTTTACCCGGGCCCTGCAGATTGCCGGGCAGAAATTCCTGGAGGATCCGCTCTATTCTCCGCACATTCCGAACTGGAACCGGGTGGTGGCGGCCATTCCCGATTTCCTGGACCGGCTAAGGGAGCTGGTCGAATCCCTGAACAGCTGATTGAAATGGGGGACACAGTCTCGTGCCCCCATTTTTTCGGGCAACCCTTTTTTCCCCTTATTTGTCTTTATTAACGAGGTTTGATGGATGTTTGCCCATAACAATTCGCTGGTTTTAAGGATGGCGATGGTTGATAATATTAGCAGAATCAAACCGGCCGGCGACCTGGCAGGAGAAAGGCTCTTGGAAACGAGGCAGGAAACTCCGCAAGCTGCTGAAATGGCAGAACTTATAAGCAGGTCCCAGTCGGGCAGCCTGGAGGCCTTTGAGGAGCTGTATAACCTTTTCAAGCATAAGGTCTACGGGCTGGCCTTCAACCTGACTCGCGACCACCAGATGGCCGAGGACCTGACACAGGATATTTTCCTGAAGGTTTTTTCCTCGATAAAGTCGGTGGACCGGCCGGAGTTGTTTCCGGCCTGG
>JABLWX010000043.1 GCA_013178315.1 Candidatus Aminicenantota bacterium | reverse complement strand
CTCTTTAATTATCCAAATCCCCCGTTCACCCCGCTGGTAGCGATTCATGAAACGGGACATGCCCTGGGCCTGCCTGATTATTACGATTATGACGGTTCGGTTGGCCCCAAGGGAGGCGTGGGCGGCTTTGACATGATGGACTCCAACAACTTCGACCACAACGCCTTTTCCAAGTTCATCCTGGACTGGCTGACTCCGGCTGTCTTCAGCGCCGGCAGCCAGGTTTACAGCCTGAGAGCCACGGGTGATTATCCAGAGGCCCTGATTTTCTTTCCGGGAGCGGTCAGCGGGGATATTTTTAATGAATATTACCTGGTTCAGAACAGGTATGCCACCAGGAACGACTCCAGGCTGGCTAGCGTCAACGGCGGGAACGTTGGCCTGGCCGTCTGGCACGTGGATGCCAGGCTTAATTCCTACGGCACCAACTTCCTCTATGACAATTCCTACACCGAACATAAATTGCTGATGCTGGTCCAGGCCGACGGCCTGGACGAGATCGAGCTTGGTATCAGGGGTTGCGATTCGGCTGATTTTTACCGGCCGGGCTCGGAGCTGGGTCCTTCCACCTACCCGGCAACTGTGCGGTATGACGGCAGCCCTACCGGAATGGGTATGACCGAAATCACAGGGTCAGGTACCCCCATAAGTTTCAGGATGTATGCCGGGGCCAACCCTGAACTGCGCCTGTCGTCCTCGACTCTCAGCTTCGGCCAGGTCAATGTCTGCACCAATTCCGACCTGACCCTGACGATTTACAACGACGGGGCCGGGCCCTTGATTATCAACAGCATCAGCCGGCTCTCCGGGGCTACGGATTTTTCCTGCCTGGCCACCACCTTTCCCTTTACGGTTAATGCCGGAAGCAGCCGGGAAGTCGGCTTCAGGTTTGGAGCATACAACACCGGTCCCCTGACTGCCACTTTCGCCATTAATTCTAACGACCCCTCCACACCCCAGGCCTTGCTCAGCCTGGGCGGGACCGGTTTTATTCCTGAAATAAACATCAATATCCAGGTGGAACGCAAGGTGGAGAGGGCCTGGATCTTGAGACGGGCCTATTCCCGGATTGCCATTCAGGTCAGCAAGGCGGCTCCCTTCAACGTCGATAGCTACCAGCTCACCCGGCAGGAAGCGGGCAGCGGGGCCAATCCCCATATTGTCCAGACCTTCAGGGATTCTGATTTTTCGGCAGGCCAGGTTGTCTACATCGACAAGTACCTGGAAGCAGATAAAACTTACCTCTACACCATTCAGGCCCTTGATTGCTACGGACGGGTCATCAGCTCTTCCTCGCAGCAGAAGACCGGTTCGGAGTTAAGCAGGGAAAGAATTCTTAAAACCATAAACAAGAAGGTTTAGCATGAAAAACCACAGAACCAAATGTGCCCAGGCAGTCCTGTTTTCATTGGTCTTATCTTCAATTTTTCTGGTTCCAGCTTTGCGGGCCGACACCGTGATGCTGTCATTCAGCTACGGTTACCTTTTTCCGGCCGATTCCGGCTACAAGGAAGTCTACGGAAGCAAGGTCATGGTGCCGGAATTCAAGCTGGGCTTCAGGGTTATCAGCGATGTCTACATCTACGGAATGTTTTCCACCCTGAGCAAAAATGGCACCACCCCGGAGCTGAATGAACCCGCCCATTCCAAGCAGCAATTTATGGGCGGAGGGCTGGCCTATTTCCCCTCAGTGGCCCGGAACCTGAAAATCTTTATCGGGGCCGGAGTGGCTTCGGCCACCTACGAAGAAGAAGCCATGGACATTACGGTCAGCGGCAACAAGCTGGGATTTCTGATGGAGGCGGGACTTTACCTCAGGTTCAAGGCGGTCCTCTTCGGCCTGAACGGAAGTTATTGCGCGGCCAGTGATACCTACGAAGGGGTCGACTTCAAGATCGGGGGAACCCGGGCCTCGGCGGTGCTGGGCTTTATTTTTTAAGAACTTACGGGCTTAAGCTTTCCGGGATTTACCCTGGCGGCTTCAATCTGGCCTGCGTTTCGAGGGCCTCTGTCAGTATTCATCACCTCTCAAAAAATGAAAGCGGCCTTGAGAACTCCATCCAGGCGGTCGGCCGCGGTGGAAAAGGCCTGCTGGGCTTCTTCCGGCCGGAAGCGATGGGTAAGCAGCCAGCCCACCTCGACCTCCCTGTTCTTAATCAACTCGAGCGCCGGCTCCAGGCACCGGTTCTGCCGCCTGGAATTGATTATGGTGACTTCCTTGCGGCGCAGGCGGGCTATCTGGTAAGAAATCCTCTCCGGAACCGGAATCCCGACCTGGATTATCCGGCCACCCGGTTTGACCAGGGCCACCGACTGGTCTATGGCTTCCTGGTCGCCGCTCGCCTCAAACACCAGGTCCAGTCCCAACGGCTGCCTGGAAAGAATTTCCCGGACTATGTCTTCCTGCTCGACGCTGGCCGCCCAGGCGGCCCCGGCCCTGAGGGCGGCCTTGACCCTGGCTTCCGAGCGGTCGGTGGCAAAGATTGAACTCAAACCTCGTTGCCGGAGAAGCAATATCAAAGACAGGCCAATGGGGCCGGTGCCCAGAACCCCCACCCTGTCCCCGCTGCCAGGCGCGGCCAGGTTGAGGGCATGCAGGGCGATGGACAGGGGTTCGGCCAGCATGGCTTCTTCCGGGGTCAGGGAGGAGTCCAGCCTTAGCAAGTTTCTGGCTGGCATCACGAAGTATTCAGCGAAGCAACCGTCCAGTTCTCCAGGGTGACCGAGGAATCTGATCTTCCGGCAGGTGTTGAACCTACCGGCCAGGCACTGGTCGCAGGCTCCGCAGGAGATGGATGGCTCAACCGCTACCAGGTCGCCGGGACTGAAATCCCTGGCTTCCGGGCCAACCCGGACGACTTCAGCCGAGCATTCGTGGCCGGCCAGGCAGGGGAAGGGGACTTTTTCGCCGCCAACCGAATCGGAGATAAAGTAATGCAGGTCGCTGCCGCAGATGCCAGCCACCCTGGTTCTGAGCAGAACCCAATCTTTATCGGGCAGCTCGGGTTCTGGTTTTTGCTGGAGTTGGGCCTGCCGTGGGCCGGTTAGTAGGACTGCTTTCATTGGCCTGCTCCATACGTGACCTTTCTTTTATATGAATAATTTCTGTTGAGTGCTGCGTCAACAGGAAATATCAGAAGAAATATGATACTACAATTTACCACCAGAAAGGCAGACTTCATAGATATATATAAGGATACCCGGTACCGGCCGGCCTGACAGCTTCAGGCAGTTCGGGCTCCAGGCAGATCGGTTCGTAATCCTGTTAACTCAGGGCTTGCTGTTCTGCCTCTTTCAAGAAGGTTGCCTCTTCTAATTTGGCGGCCCGGGGACCTCCGGTAAAAAATTTTCTTTATCATGGAAGATTTTTTTTGTATTTTAAGAAGGGCTGGACACAGCCAGGAGCGAAGCATGTTTTCTAAGAAAATCCATATTGATCCTTTCTTATACATACCTTTCGTGCTGGTCCTGACCTGGGTACCATGGTTGCTGGCCGTATCCACCGGCCGGGGCCTGGAGAACCTGGCCGTCAAGGTCTTACTCCTGGGCGGGTTGCTGGTACCGGCTGTGGTGGCCCTGGCTTTTATCCTGCTAAGCGAAGAGGCTGAATATCACTGGGATTACTGGCGCCGGGTGTTTGACCCAACCCTGATAAGCCGCGGCAGTTACCGGCTTATCTTTTTTCTGCCTCCGGTCATCACCGTGGTGGCCATCCTCGTTTCTTTTCTTCTCGGAGAATCTCTGTCGCAGTTCCGGCTCGTTCCCCAGGTCCGGGCCCACATCCCGTCCATTCTCGTTTTTATTTTTTATACGTTTTTCATCGGTCCATTTCCCGAGGAACTGGGCTGGAGAGGTTACTGGCTGGACAAGCTGCAAAGCCGGATGTCAGGGTTGAGGGCCAGCCTGCTCGTTGCCGCGGTCTGGGCCCTGTGGCATATCCCGCTTTTCATGGTGAAAGGCTATCCCCTGCAGGTCAAGGCCGACCAGCCGCTGATTATGGCCTTTTATTTTCTGGACCTTTTTCCCAAGTCGGTCATCTTTACCTACATTTTCTTGAAGAACCAGCGCAGCACCCTGGCCGCCATCCTGTTCCA
>JABLWX010000042.1 GCA_013178315.1 Candidatus Aminicenantota bacterium | reverse complement strand
CATCTTCATTGCGATCAGAAATAAAGAGATATTTAAGTAATAGATTTTTGTTATCCTGAGACCGACCTCTACTTCGGCGGCAGCACTCTAAAACTAAATGGTGAGCAATTCTTGTCTTTACCCGGCCGGGCCTTGTAATCCTGGCTGACAGAACAGGGGCTATTATCCCTGCTGAATAACAAGCTCCAGTTGTTAGTCAGGCGGAGTGCAGGCCCGATGTTTAATGGGTTTTACTGGCCGAATTCTGAAGTGTTCGGGTAGCTGGTCATGAAAAGAGAGCCAGCCTGGATTATGATATAGACCACAAAGGCCAGGAGAAGAATTCCCAGGACGAGGAAAATAACGGACTTGAGGTTGGAGACCGGCCGGGCGATTCCCTGGGGAAAGAAAACATCAAAGCCCAGCTTGCCCAGCATGATGATCATAATCATCAGCCCAAGAGCCAGCCTGTAAACCAGGACCTTGCCCTGGGCATAATCTGAGCGGTCAATTTTAACAAAAGGGGAAAGGAGCCAGATGGCCAACAGCACGGCAATCACCCCGGGCAGGTGCTTGTAAATTTGCTCCTGGAGCTTGGCCGGCTTATCCATCCTGAATCTATTCTACCTGTATTCTGGGATGAGAAGCAACCCGATTTGCAAGAAATCAGGGGAAGCAAAATAGTTTTAAGACTTGAATTCACCGGTCTGGCCGGAGTTACCGAAAGCCTACCCGAATAGAATTGAGCCCGGCCATCCATAATTAATGGTTCCGGGCTTGCCGGCCCGGACCTAGGTGAAGGAAGCCAATCATAGCCAGGGATCAGGTTCTTGTATCTCTGCCGGCAGAAGAACCCAAGGCTTCTAAAGTCTGTGAACCGCAGGTAAACCCGTTCCGGGGAGGGGCCCCGCGGAGAAAATTTGTTAGAAAATTCGATATTACAGGCTCGGGGGTGTATTATTGAGGTGTCAGGAGTATCATGAATAGGACAGCCCCTGTCCTTGACGGGGCAGGATAACGGGTTAGGGCTCCTGGCCCGGGCTGGCACGTTTTATGCTGTATAACATGACGTGGGGTGCAAAATGAAAAGAATAAACTTTTGGTTAATCATAGGGGTTTTAGGAGTCGGGCTGCTCCAGCCGGCTTTTGCCGCCAGCAAACATTATACCCTGTTAAACGGCGAGGGAAATTTTTACTACGGCTTTATCAGTTACATTCCCGAGGAGCCCGGTACCAGGGTGCCAGAAGTGATCAGGCCCGGACTGGCCAGGCCCGAGCCGGTCAGCCTGAACTTTCCGCTGGGACCCGGGGACGTTGTGGTTACATACGATAAACCCTGTGAAATTCAGTTTGACAGCGGAACCATAGTTCGGCTGGGAACGGATACCAGGCTGAAAATTGAAACCATCATGGCCCAGAGCCTGAGTTCTGATGACCAGTTGTCCAACCTGCTTCTGGAAAAAGGGCAGGTTTACCTGATGTATACCGCCTATAACTCCTGGGAAGTTTTCCAGCTATTGACCGCCAACACCGCCCTGAAGATGAAAAACAAGACGGTCCTGGTTGCCCGTTTCACCGAGAACGGGGAGACCTGGTTGACGGTGAAAGAAGGCAAAGCCAGCCTGCTTTACGGACCCTCCAGCAAGGATCTAAAGACTCTGACCGCCAGAAAAGGAACCAGCCTGCTCATCGACTCCGGCCACAGGGTAGAGATCAGAGATAGTTTTCCTGAGTTAAGTGAGTTTGAGGCCTGGAATGCCGACCTGAATAAGCATTTCCTGGAGCTCCATGAAGGGCTCACCCCCCTGCCCAAGCCCATCCAGAAACTTCCCCCGGCCGTCTTTTATTTCGCCCAGTACTATTCCAACCAGTACGGCGAATGGATCTGGGACGACTATTTCGGCTATGTCTGGAGGCCTTTCTATAATGATTACTATCCCTGGGGCAACTGGAGTCCCTATTACTATGGCAACTGGACCTACCTGAACGGGCAGCTGTTCTGGGTGCCGGCTGAACCCTGGGGCTGGGTACCTTACCATCTGGGCCTCTGGCAGTGGGATAAGAAGAAAGGCTGGGTCTGGATTCCGGGTTCGGCCTTTGCCCCGGCCTGGGCGGTCTGGGATTTTTATTACGGTTATTACAGCTGGAGACCCTGGTTTCTGTATGACTGGCTGGGTTATTACGGCTACGGATATGGCTACTGGGATTATTATGGCCCCAGCGGCACCGTCCTTCCACCCGGTGAATCAGCGGGACAGCCTGCCCTCCGCAAAATCACCAAGGACCAGTTGAAAAAACCCCAGGGCCAGGCCCAGACTGTTCCCCTCCCTGAAAGCTACAGAAAAATGGTGGCCAACCTGGCCAAAGCCATTGACAGGGGAGACCAGGAAGTCCTGAAGAGAATTTCAGCCAGGCCGCCTGAACCGATCCTGGTTAAGCCGGATGATCTTGGGGCCCGTGATGTGTTGGCCCGCAGAGTCTCTATGAACGAAGTTGCCGAAAAAATAAAGCAGGTTCAGTCCACAGGAGAAACAAGAAAGCCAGGCCAGGGAACTGTTCCTGCCTGGAACCTGGCAGTTTTCCGTTTCCTGAAGGACAGGAATGAAACGGAAGCAGTCAAAGCTTCTCTAACCGGTTCTGGAAACTTGAAGGCCCAGCCGATGGAGCGGGAAGCCCTGAAGCAACAGGTCCCCCAACCGGAAGTTCAGGGCAGGCCGGAGCTCAGGAGAAACGCGGAAAACAGGTCCCTGCCAGAAAATCACGGGGCTCCCGGCCTGAGGTTCCGTGACTGGAATCCAGACCTGAAGACGGCTCACCGGCTTGGAATCCGCATCGTTTATGACAGTTCCAGAAATTCGGTGGTTTCTCCGGAGCTGGGCCTGACCTCGCAGGAAGCCAGGGGTCTTGGCCTGAGGATTACTCCTCATGGCCTGATTCAATTAGGACCGCTGTCTGGCTACTCGCCGGGTTCCGGTGCTTCGAGTTATTCCGGCAGCTCCTCTTCCGGCCGCTCTTCCGATAGCGCCTCTGCTGGCAGCGCCTCGGTTTCGAAGGGCTCGAGCGGTGACCGCTCCGGCGGCCAGAAATCCTCTTCTTCGAGCCACGAGAAGCACTGAGCGGGCTGGCGCCGGTTGGGGGGTAGCTGAAGGATTGCCTTCCCAATAATTTAAGATAAAATAATTCTGTATTCTGTCATTTAAGTTCATTCCTGAAACCGGCCTTGGAGGTCCAGCATGAAATCGGGTTTTGTAGCCGTGGTGGGAAAACCCAACACCGGAAAATCCACCCTGCTCAATGCCCTGACCGGGAAGAAAATTAGCATAGTCTCCGAGAAACCTCAGACCACGCGCTTCAAGTTGAGGGGAATCATAACCAGGCCCGAAGCCCAGATTATCCTGGTCGATACCCCCGGCTTCCACCAGGCCCGGGATGCCCTGGGTGCTTTTCTTAATTCCCAGGTGACCGGGACAATGAAAGAAGTTGACCTGGTCCTGTTCCTGGTCGATGCTTCCAGGGCCCTCAGCGACGAGGACAGGAAATTGGCGGCTGAGGTTAAACAAACCGGCCGGCCGGCAGTCCTGGTCCTGACCAAAAAGGACCTGTGCTCCGAGGAACATATTGAAATGGCCCGGAAATCAGCCTGGGAATTACTGGATTTTGTGGACGGAATCAGCCTGTCCGCGGTCCGGGGAGAAGGGCTGGAAGACCTGGTTAACAAGATAATCTCTCTCCTGCCTGAAGGTCCCTTTCTTTATCCGGAGGACATGGTGACCGATTCCCCCCTGACCATCCAGGCGGCGGAGATCATAAGAGAAAAAATCCTGGGCAATACCTACCAGGAAGTTCCCCATGCCGTGGCCGTCGAGGTGCTCAGGGTGGAAGAAAGAACGCCCGGCGGAATGCTGGAAATCGAGGCGGATATTCACGTGGAAAAGGATTCCCAGAAGAAGATCATCATCGGCCAGGGAGGCTCAATGATCAAGAAAGTTGGCACCCTGGCCAGGGAAGAGCTGGAATTCCTGACAGGTAAAAAGGTCTTTCTTTCTCTCCGGGTCAAGGTTAGTGAGAAGTGGAAGGAAAAAGAATCCTTCGTAAGAAAAATATACAGTTCCTGATTGATCGGTTTCAGGCTCTGACCCCGCCAGCTTCAGGCGAAGTCTTCCCTGGCGGATTTTCAGGGACTGACCCGTACCAGAAGGCAGGTTCCATAGATTACGCTGATTCCGGCCGATTCAAGTAAGGAGATAGCTGTTTCCGATTCGGCTCCGGGTTGAAACCAGATGTAGCGGAAGCCGGCGGCAATGGCCTGTCCGGCAATTTTTTCTGAAATTTCGGGCGGGACGACCACCACGGCCGCCTTGACCGTTTCCGGCAGGCTGAACAGGTCGGGATAAGCCTTTTGACCGTCTACCAGGTCAGCTCTGGGATTGACCGGGTAGACCAGGTATCCGGCTGATTTGAGCTTGTTAAATACTATGTTCCCGTACTTGGCCGGGTTCCTGGAGGCCCCGACCACCGCAATTTCCTTTTCATTCAGGAATTCATTAATCTTGTTTCTGTTGCTGTTCATATAACTTTTTCCTTCAGCTGGTACTATGATACATCAATTTCAAGGGGCTGTAATTCAGGTCCTGGTCGCGTTTTGTTCTCGATATGGCCGCCCTGATTTCTCTATTTATATTTATTTTAATCCTCAGTTGGCGGTCTGAACCAGAGAACTTTTCAAGACTAGGCTTAGTTTTCCAGGCTCTTGGGCTAGCAGCAAGCTTATTATTTGGCCAATCTTTCTTATTTTCAGTTAGAAACAAGCCAATGAGCCTGAGGACCAGGCTACCCTGAGTGAACATTTCTACCACCAGGCTCCTGCCCCTGATAAATTCCAGCAAGAACAGGCAAAAATGCCTTAGCGGAGGCTTAAAATGATAGCGGTTCTGTTATGCTGGCATCCCGGCTTGGTTAGGGAAAAATCTTATTGGCAGGTGGCTGCAACTTTGGGTTTATTAAGCACTTTTAAAAAAAAAGAAGGTTCCCATCCTTCTTTCCTTTTGCCCTTTTGCCCTCGCCTCCACCTGAAGGTGAGTATAGGCTTACCAAATTTAATTTTGCAGAAAAAATGGGCGGGTATTTTTGAGGGGTTAAAAATCAAGCTTTTTGTTTCTGTCAGGATAGTTGACCCAGGCCTGCCCGTCCCAGTATCTTATTCTTTCTTTAAGACTCCTGAGTTCGGTTTCGGCATGCGGAGGCAGAACCCGGGAAACCACCAGCTCTTTAACGGCTTCTGTCAAAACGTCGGTTGGGCGGGATAACAGCGGATTCATTCGGAAATCGAAGTTGTACATCATCCGGCAGGATACTTCTTTGCTGAATTCATGGGTGGTTACTTCCAGAATCTTTTCTTCGCGGAAGAGCTGGATGGTTACGATATAGTTGCGAAGGTTCATGGCCTGATTAATCGTGGTCCTGGGGAGGAGCAGGTAGTATTCCTGGGTCCCCTCCGGCAGGTCCCTGAACTTGAAATCCGGGTTGCCGCTTGCCGGCGAGCAACCGCTTATGTTTCTCGGGTCCAGGACCAGGAGGCAGGCCTGCTGGAAGTCGTTATTTGTGCCGCCGGCAATGATTTCCTTCCGGCCATCTTCATCCAGGTCTTCTATCAGCAGGGCGGCCTGGCCAAGATGGCCGGCATGCCAGTATTCACCGAGGAGCTTGCCCCGGGCGTCAAGCAGGGCAATCTGGGTTGGATACCAGGTGACGTGGTTTCCAATTACCAGGACAGATTTTTCGGGTGAAGTGCGGCTGAAATTCGCGGCCTCGAACTTCTTGATTGTATAATGGTTGGAAAATTCATCGGTCAGGGTCTTTATCTTCCGCCCTGGCTGGTAGCTCCACAACAATTTTCCTGACTTTTTCAGACAGAATAGTTCCGCGCTGACCTTTTCCTCGCTCAGGTAGTCTCCCGAGACCAGGATTTCGTCTTCCCCGTCTCCGTCGAGGTCCACGAATTTCTGCTGCAGGGTGTCCGGCCTGAAGGGCCGGCGCAGGGGAAAGGTCCACAGCAGCTGTTCCTCCGGGTTGCGGGCGAAGAGCCGGCTGTCGTGAAGCTCGATTATCACCGGGTGCCTGATTTTCCAGAAGTGAAAGGATGGATTCTTGTTGATGATGACCAGGGCGGTGATCATAACGGCAAGGCCGAGGCCGGCCATAATTGACCGGCGGATCAACGGGCCCCTGGTCTGGGCCAGGTGGGCGATTAGAGGTATCTTTATTTTCTGGCAGATTCGGCTGTCGGCGATTATTTCTCTTATGTTGTTTACCCCTATGAGTTCCAGTCTTCTCCAGGGGTGTCTGGCCAGCAGGTTGAAGACGAAGCTCCTGGCTTCCTTGAGGTTTTGAGCGGGAATGACCAGGTAGCGGATGCCAGAATAGAAAACAGCCCTGACCTTTTCTTCCAGGGCGTCGGGGGAAATACGCTGGATTTCTCCATTTAAGTCAACCTTGCCGGTGAAGGCCGCTTCCCGTGAATAGACGAAGTAAAAGCGGCGCTGGCTGGATATCAATTTCTGGCTCAGGGAAAGGGTGGCCAGGGGCAGGCTGAGACTCTCGCCGGAATACATGAAATTCTTTTCGCTGAAAGAAAAAAGAAGGGTGCAGGGGGGGAGACTAAGCCCGTATTCGGTCTTGAGCAAATAGTCAGCCGCTTCCAGGGCGTCCGTGGCCATCAGGTAGGTTTTTTCCTGGTGATGTACGGGCAGGGTGGAGAACCTGACCAGGTTATGGCCTTCGGCCGCTCCCGTCCTCCGGCAGCGGCTTTCGAGCAGCAGCAACCTGGCCCGTTCCCCGGCCTGCAGCAATCCTCGCCTTTCGACCAGGGGACAGAAAAGGCCATCGCTGCTCCAGCCCGAAAACCTTTTCCATTTCTCCTGGATAAGGTCAATATCCAGGGCCAGGCCGTTCTCCCGGCCGATTTTCTTGACCAGTTCCTGAAAAAGCAACCAGTTGGAACTTCCCTGGTTCTTGAGGTCCTGGAAATCGCCCGGAAACTCTGGTCTGGTTCTATCCGGCCCGCTATCCAGGTTGTCCAGGAAGGCCTCCTCGGCCAGTTTATTTTTCCGAAGCAGAGAGCTCAGTCCGTCTTCCAGTTCACCCAGGTAGAAGTGGCTGAGGGCCAGGTAGAAGAGAAGATTGCTCAGCGTTTCTCTTAATTGATTGGGATGAAGTTTATCCTTGAATCTTCTGTAAAGGCGCCGGGAAATTTCCAGGCAATCCTTTAGTTCCTCGGGGGGCAGGCCGTCTGGTTGAAAGGAAGAGGTCAGAAAGAAAAACAAACCGGCCAGCTGCAGGTGAAAAGAGTAAGTCAGGTCCTCGGGCAGGTCCTGGGTGGACCGGAAAAAATCGGTGATCAGCCTGACCCTTTCCTGTTCGTCGGCGGCGATGGACAGGCTGGATAGAGTCTGGTTGTACAGGTTTTCCAGGTTGATTACCGGGTTTCCAGCTTGATTATCGTTCTTGTTATTCATATAGGTAAATTCTCAGGGACCGGGCACCTTCGGGCAGCTCATAAAAAGCCAGGCCTTTTTGCGGGACGGCAATCAACGTTTCCTCGGCATCGATCACCAGGACCAGCCTTTTAATTTCGACACCCTCCGGCAGGTTCACGGGCTGAACTTTAAGCGTCGGTTGAGGCCCCACTGAAAAGAACTCGGTCCTCAGCCGGCAATCCCTCAGGCTTTCCTCGGCATAAACTTGAACCGGCTCCCCTCCCGGTTTCAGTTCAAATATGGCCGAAGGCGGGCAGACAAACACCGGCGAAAGCGATCGGTCTTCGTCAATCAGGCCCAGGGTAACCCAGCCGTGAAGGTCGGTCAGGAATTCCCGATTCAGGCTTTCCAGGACGACAAAAGCATACCGGTACTTGTGTTCCAGTGGATGCAGCAGGTGAGCTTCCAGGCGTCCGCTCAACTGGTCATGGAGAATTCTCAGGAGGAAGTTATGGTCGGACGAGACCAGTGCCTTCTTTTCGGAATAAATTTCATAGGAAGGAAGTCCACTAAAGCCCACCAGGTGAGGAAAGGGGGAGACCTGGCTGAGGTGATGGAAAAGTTTAACCCTGTTCCGGAACTCTGCCGGTCGGGCTATCTCTGAACACAGGTCCTTGAGTTTCTGGTCGGTACCCTTTTTTTGATTCCCGTCCATCACATTCCCCCCGAAGTTGGCTGTTGTTCATGAAGTTTAATCTTGAGGAAATCCCTGGAAGTCTTGACCAGATACTCCAGTATCTTTCTCTTTTCTTTTCTGTATTCCTCCGAAGACATCTCCGGCGCGTATTTCTTCAGGTAATCGTAAAGCGATTTTTCCTGTCCCCCGTCCTGCCAGTCCTGGAGCAGGTCGTTCAGGGCTTTTAAGTAGGCTTCCATTTCCTTTTTCCCGATCTTGTTTCTGGCCAGGTAGCGATTAAGAAGCAGGGTATTTCTGGCTTTTAATTCTTCAATCCAGTTACTCAAATTAGTGCTCGAAGTTTCGGTCTCGGGGTGAGTCCAGGGGACCGGCCCCTGGCTGATTTCGGACAGCAGATAATTTCTTTGGGTTTCGATGTAGATTTCCAGGAGGTTGTTCAGGGAGACTTCGGCGGCCAGTTTCTGGTCGGACATGACCTCAACCAGTTTCTTGAAAAACTTCGGGATCTGCAAGCCACCCAGTCCCTGGCTCAGGCAGATTTCGAGCAACCGGTCGGCCTGGTCTTCCCGGAGCAGGGTCGACTTCACTTTTGCCGGACCATCTGGCCGGATGATGACCTGAGTCCGGCTGTTTTCTTTGTTTATCCGACAGCCGGGAAGTTTTTTCAGGGCATAAAGAATTTCCCGCTTGATCTTGGTCCTCTCCGGTCGGATTTCACTGCTCAGGTAGTAAAAAGTCTGCTTCAGCCGCCGGGCCAGGATGTTTCTCAGGTAACGCCTGAAATCAGCTTCGCTGGCCACCATGAACTTCTCGACTGTCTTCCAGTTGAAGAGCTTTTCCAGGACCGGGAACCTGTCCTGTCTGTTCCTGATGAACAGGGGAGAAACGGTCAATAGGGCAATATCCCTGGGCTGATAGCCAGCCAGCTTCAAGTACAGTCCGCTCTGTTTCCTGATAAGGGGAAGAATCAGCCTGACCATGGACATGATCAGGTCTTCGAGGTCGGATTCTGTATAATGGTTATTTATTATGTATAGGAGCCTGAGAAGAATCTTTCGTTCCTCGGCCAACCTGATTGCCTCAATAAAAAATACTCAATAATTAAACGCCAATCTTCCGCCCCTGTCAAGAATGTATTGAAAAACCGGCGTCAGCGGGGCTATAATGGGAGCAGGCCCTCCGCCCGGGGGTCAAAGTTGACTATTTTGAGTTTTTTGGCTAATATTTTAGCCTATTTTTATTGAAGGTGAGAAGCAGACCATGATTAAATTGCGACTGATCAGATTTGGAGCGCGGAAGAAGCCCTCGTACCGGATCGTGGCCATCGATTCCCAGAGGGCCAGGCAGAGCCGGACGCTTGATACCCTGGGCTATTACAACCCGCGGACCGAACCCCTGGAATTCAAGATAGACCTGGAGAAGGTGGATTACTGGCTAAAGAAGGGAGCTCAGCCTTCCGAAACCGTCAATTCGCTGATAAATAGAGCAGTTAAGGGTAGAAAACCAACCCAAGATTCTAAGTCTTAAAGGAGGTCACTGTGAAAGAACTGGTTGAAATGATTGCCAAGTCACTGGTTGACAATCCGGACAAAGTGCAGGTTTCCCAGCTGGAAGGGGAACAGACCACCATCCTGGAACTCAAGGTTGCTCCTGAAGATCTGGGAAAGGTGATCGGAAAGCAGGGCCGGACTGCTCGAGCCATCCGGGTTATCCTGGGTGCCGCCGGAATGAAAATGAAACGGAGATTCAACCTGGAGATCATTGAAAAAGGTTGAGCTCGTCTCCATCGGTCGGATAATCCGGAGTGAGGGGAAGGATGGCACTCTAAAAGTCAGGCTCTACCAGAAGAGCTGGAGAGAGCCATTCTTCAGGAAAATCTATATCGAATCAGAAGGGGAATTAAGGGACTACGATGTAGAGAGCTTCAGGATAGTCCGTAATTCTCCTTTTATAAAATTAAAGGGCATAAACAGCCTGGAACAGGCTGAGGCCCTTAGAGGGCGCGAAATCCTGGCCAGGCCCGAGGATTTTCCAGCCCTGGAAAATGGCCTTTATTATGATTTCCAGTTGCTGGGTTGCCTGGTGGAAACACTGGATGGCCGGGAACTGGGACGGGTGGTGGAGCTGATTACCCTGGGCGAGGCCAGCCTCCTGGTGGTGGATTCCGGCGGGAAAAGGTTAGAAATTCCGCTGGTCGAGGCCATCTGCCGGCAGATTGACCCGGCTGCGGGGAAGATTGTCATCGACCCGCCGGAAGGTTTGCTGGAATTAAATGAGGTTTGATATCATAACCATCTTCCCGGGCCTGTTTGAAAGCCTGCTCGGGGCCGGCGTGTTGAAAAAGGCCGTGGAAAAAGGAATACTGCAGCTCATGGTGCACGACCTCAGGGATTACACGACGGATAAACACCGTCAGGTTGATGACAGACCGTACGGAGGCCAGGAAGGTATGGTGCTTAAACCGGAACCTATTTTCAGGGCAGTTGAAGCCATCAGGGAACCGGAGAAGTCCGTTACCTGCCTGCTGACTCCCCAGGGAGAGAGGTTTGATTCGCGGCTGGCAGAGAAACTGGCCGGTTACCGGCAGGTAATCCTGATCTGCGGCCGTTACGAAGGCGTCGACGAAAGAGTGGTCGAGCACCTGGTTGACATGGAAATTTCTATCGGGGATTATGTCTTGACCGGGGGAGAGCTGGCCGCAGCCGTGGTGGTTGAGGCTGTCTCCAGGTTTGTCCCGGGAGTGGTCGGCAAGGAAGAATCGGTCCGCCACGATTCGTTTACGGCCGGGTTGCTGGACTTTCCCCAGTATACCAGGCCGCGGGAATTCCGCGGGTACCGGGTGCCGGCGGTTCTGTTTTCCGGCGATCACAAGAAAATCGCCCGCTGGCGGTTGAAGAAAGCCCTGGAAAAGACTCTGGCCCGCAGGCCGGATTTATTGGAATCAAGGCAGCTGTCCTCGGAAGAAGAGGAGCTCCTTGAAGAAATCAAGAAAGAAAGGAAAGACTCATGAGCAACTTGGTAAGAGCAATTGAAGAAAAGCATATGCGCCAGGATATAGAATCTTTCAGGGTGGGCGACACGGTCAAGGTTCACGTCCTGATCCGGGAAGGCGACAAGGAAAGGATCCAGATCTTCAAGGGCGATGTTATTGCCAAGAGAGGCTCAGGCCTGGGCGCCACCTTTACCGTCAGGAAGGTGAGCTACGGGGTCGGGGTGGAAAGGATTTTTCCCCTGCACTCCAAGATGGTCAAAAAGGTGGAAGTTGTTCGCCATGGCAAGGTCCGGCGGGCCAAGCTCTACTATCTGCGCCAGCTCAAGGGCAAGGCGGCCAAGCTAAAGGAAGAGCAGCAGTAAGTCTTTGCTCTCAGGGCAATAATCACCAGAAAAATTGAAACTACCACTCTGCTGTCGACCGACAGGGCAAAATTATATAGAATATGCCTGATGATCGGGTTTAAGACTGAGAAAGCCCTGTTGCAGGGGGGCCGGAGACACCTGGCAGGTCTGGATGAAGTGGGGCGCGGTTCGCTTTTTGGACCGGTGGTGGCCGTGGCCGTGATGTTCCCGCCTGATTTTTTTCTTAAAAAAAGACCGTCCTGGACCGGCCAGGTTATAGATTCCAAGCTCCTTTCTCCGACTAAAAGACTGGAGCTTTCGAAGAGAATCCTGGAAGCGGTGGCCGACCTGGGCATAGGCTATGCCACTCATCTGGAGATAGACCGGCTTAACATCTACCGGGCCAGCCAGCTGGCCATGGTCCGGGCTCTGGACGAGCTGAGCCTGAAGCCGGATGCAATTTTAGTTGACGGCCATCCCCTGAAAGGTATAGATTATTTTCAGATGGCGGTGCCGCAAGGAGACAGGAAAATTTTCTCTATTGCCGCAGCCTCGATAGTGGCCAAGGTTTTCCGGGATGAACTGATGGACGCCTTAGACGGGATATTTCCAGAATACCAGCTCGGCCGGAACCGGGGTTATGCCACCGAAGACCATTTTCAGGCCCTGGAGAAAAACGGGCCGTGTGCCCTGCACCGCAGGAGCTTCAGGCTGTATAGAGAAAGAGTGCTCATAAAATGAACGGCAAGTACGACCGGATAAAAATTATCGAGCAGGCCGAAAGGTTGGTCCGGGCCGGCAAGCTGCGGGAAGCCATAATCGAATACGAGAAACTGCTCGATGAGGATCCGACAGATGTCAGCATAAATAATATCGTCGGCGATCTTTATGTCCGCCTGGGGCAGACCGAAAGGGCCATCAAGTCCTTTGAGAAGGTGGCGGCCGAGTACGAGAAAAAGACCCAGTACTCCCAGGCCCTGGCCATTCTGAAAAAAATCTGCCGGCTTAACCCGGAAAATCCGGTCTATTTTATCAACATGGCCGACCTCTATACCCGCCAGGGTTTCACGGCCGAGGCCAAGAGGGAATACCTCCGGGTAGCGGAGATTTACCTGAGGGCCAAGCGGGTCGAAGAAGCTATAGAACTTTATGAAAAGGTGGTCAGGCTCGACCGCGACGACCTGAATGCCAGGATGCAGCTGGCTGCCCTGTACAAGCTTGACGGACGACCCGAGCGGGCGGTCAACGAGCTGCTGGAAGCGGCCGACCTGAAACTGGCCGACGGTCGGATTGATGAAGCCCACAAGATCCTGGTCGAGGCCAGGAAGCTCAATCCCGATAATCCCCGGGCCAGCCTGAAACTGGCCCAGGTCCTGAGGCTTAAAGGACAGGCCGAAGAAGCCATGGAGCTGGCCAGGGCGGCCATGGAGAAAAACCCGCATGACCTGGATGCCCTGACCTTCCTGGGCAACGTCTATTTTGAGGAAGGCAAGTTTGAGCCGGCCAAGGAAGTCTTCACCGAGATACTCAACTTCTATCCGCTCAATGTCAACGCCCGGTACAAGCTGGGGAGGATTAACCTGGGACAGGGTGATGTGGACCGGGCCTTTGAGTATTTTGAGCCCCTGATTGACAGCTACCTCAAGAAAAGGAAAGAGGATAAGGCGGTTGGCCTGATCGGTCTCATCCTGACGGTCCGCAAGGACCACCTGCCCTCCATGGAAAAATTGGCCGCCATTTTCAGGGATAGCAAGGACGCCAGGCGGCTGGAGCAGGTGGACCGGGCCATCCTGGCCGAGCTCAAGAGGATCGGGGAAAAATCCCGGATGATTTCTTACTACGCCGAGCTCCTGAAGCTCAAGCCGTCCGACGACAAGCTGGCTATTGAATACCGGGAGCTTAAAAAAGAGCTGCTACTGGGCGATGAGGAAGAAGCCACCTACGACACCTGGGTTCCTTCCAGGGAGCAGGAAGAAGAAATCCAGGCCGGCCTGGCCCAGGCCGATGTCTATATTCAGGAGGGGCTGGCTCGCCTGGCCCGGCGGGTGGTGGAAGGACTGTTGCTGAAGTACCCCAACGACCCGCTGATCAAGCAAAAGCTCAATTACATCGACAACCTCAAGACCCAGCTCAGCGAGTCGGAGCTAATCAAGAAGGTGGAGAAAGCCACGGTCATAGAAACCCAGGTTATCCGGCCGACCAAGGGCAAGTCCCAGGAAAGGGAGACCATGAAGGTCGGGCTGCCCTTCGAGGAGGAAATTCTCGGGGAGGACAAGGTTAATCCCCTTGACATCTTCAGGGATACGGGAATTGCTCCCATAATCAGTACCGACGGGCGGGAAAAGAAGTACTATGACCTTTATGAAAACATCCGGGCCGAGCTGTCAATCATCTCGGCCATTTACCTGCGCCAGAAGAAGGGCGTGACCATCCAGTTCGAGAAAGAGCTGAGCAGCATCGTCAGCGATTTCAGAAAGGGAATCCGGGACAAGATACCGGAGGAAGATTACCAGATTCACATGCAGCTGGGCCTGGCCTTCATGGAGCAGGGCCTGCTGGATGAAGCCATTGAGGAGTTCAACCTGGCTTCCCGGGATAAGAACCAGTTGCTGGAATGCCTGAACCTGATCAGCAACTGCCACCGACTGAAGGGCAACATGGAGGAGGCGGAACGCTGGATGAACCGGGCCATCAAGCTGGTGGCTCCTGGCTCTGACCAGTACTTCGCCCTGATGTACGACCTGGGCCTGATCGTGGAATTATCTGGAGACGTGGAGCGGGCCCTGTCCATCTACCGGGAAATCCAGAGCTGGAACCCGACCTACCGGGGCATCAGCGATAAAATAGAAAAGCTGAGCAACCTGGGTGGTACGCCTAGCAGTGCCCTGAACTGAGAGCCATCAGTCACTTTAGCTACTGATTTTATGTCTTCCGCGAGATTTACATTCCTTTAAATCACAGGGCTCCCCAGGCTTCCGGGCGGCGGACTCTAATGGGCGAAGAACGAGATAGTCTTAATAGAAAATTCTACCTGCTGCCTTCGCTTCAAACTGCCCTAAAGCCTTGAGGCTTTAGAGAATACTCAAAAATCAATAAGCGGTAATCAGTCCCAGCCCCAGCCGGAAATGCTTCGGCAGGTCGCTCTTAAAGACATATGTTCCTTCAACCGTGACCCGCATGTTTCTTCTGAGCAGGTAACCGTAATGAACGCCGGCCGAAGTGTATTTCAGTTCGGGCTGCTGCGAATCAACCCAGTTGAATATCCCGGTCGCGTACCAGCGGGAGTCGTCACCCTTGGGCAGGTAGATAAGTTCGGCGAATCCGCCCCTGGTGGCCACCTTTTCCGGGTCTATGACATAAAAATAGGGATTCTTGTCACGGCGTTCCACGTACTGCAGGTTTAGTTCCAGTTTGGGGCTGGAAATGGTCAAGTCGCCCCCCAGCATCCACAGGCTGTTGACCGCATCCCCCTGTCTTTCCTTACCGGAATAGCCGAAGGCTCCGACCCGCACGGCCTGGTTAATGTCCTGAGAAAAGCGGAGCAGCAAGTTCTTGTACTTATCGGTGTCAAAGGTGTCAAGGTCGTCCGTCGGTTGCAACCCGAGACCGTTTATTATTTCCAGGCATAAATCAGGTCCTCCCCGGAAACCGTAGGTGAACATCAGGCCGCGGTCGTAGGTCAGGTCGGCCCGGGCCTGGCCGACCTTGGTGCTGTATATCTTGTAATCTTCGTACATCAGGCGCAGCTCGCGCTTGAACAACGGGTCAGACACCTGGAACTGACCGATGTAGACATCGAGCTCCTTGTTGAAAAGATTGTTGAGCATGATGAAGGCATCTTCCAGGCCGGCCACCTCGCCTTTTTCGGTGAAGAAGAAGTAGAAGTAATAGGAGATATGCTTGGTTATTTCACCACCGGACAGGAGCTTGATCAGAAAGGGAGCCGCAAAGTCCAGTTTCTTGTTGTTGCTGTTGTTCAGGGAAAGGAAGCCCTCGAAACGAATGGCTATGGGCAATTCCCGCAGCAGGGAGAGCAGGCCATCGCCGGTATCGATGTAATAACGCGGCGTTTCTTTGTCCTTGACCACGTAGCCATTGTTCATGAAATCATCTCCGTAGGGCTTGAGCTTGGGAAAGGGGGCATGGCAGACCTTGCAGCTCATGCTGTACTTTCTGGCGAAGGCTGGTATGGATAGGGCCTCTGAGGCCAGAACAAAAAGGAGAAATGCGGATAGAGCAATTATTTTTAGTTTTCTTCCCATCTCCACCTCCAATCCGGGAAATTTAAATATTTTAGAATCCCTCAATCTACAATCTTGATGGTGGTGGAATGCCGGTTGACTTCAATTATTTCTGATTCGTCCTCCGGGACGCCGAGAAAATCGGCCACCGGCTTGACCAGCTTCTGGTAATTAAGCACCGCGGTCACGACCAGCGGGCCCGGGGGAACGGTGTCCGGAATACTGAAGGTACAGGTCTCAACCTTGGTCTCGCGGGGGCCCAGTCGGTAATCTACCCCCTGGGACTTGGTGTTCCACTGCTGGATGGTCATCCGGCCCTGCGGGTCGAAATAGGCCATGCGGAAGATGCGGTCGCCCACCGGTATCCCGTCACGCTGAACACCCTTGAAGTTGGGATCGCCGAGAGCTATGCCCATATCCTGGTAGGCCAGGGTGTCGGCAGCGATGGTGTACTCTTCACCTTCAAAGCCCTTCTTATCGACCGGCAGGTGATAGCGGTTTCCTTTGGCATCGACGGCTTCCACGTGCATCCAGACGATGCGGTCTTCAACCGAGCCGGTGGGGAACTTGTGCCCGGTTTTCTGGTTGAAAAGGGCTATGGTGAATTTAACTTTATCGCCGGGGGCGGCTTCGTTCAGGTCAGGGTTTACCCGCAGCTCAATGGTGCCTTTTACCTTTCCCGTGTCGTGAGCGCCATGGAAAAGGTGCAGGCGCACATCCGGGTAGGTGTTGCCCATGGAGGCACTTTTACCGGGAGCATAGGTCATGTGACAGTCATGGCACTTGACGCCCTGCCGGGCATATGGGCCATCTTTCCATTCCAGGTGGGTGGATTTAACCCAGACGCCGTAGGGGCTCTTTTCGTTATGGCAGGTACCGCAGAATTCGGCCGTGCCAAGAAACTCTGACTTGACCATGTTGTGTTCGGGTGAAATCTTCCCTTCTCGCGGTCCGTACTTATTCTTGCCGGGTTCTGAAATCCAGTTGAAATTATGAGGTACATCCCCGGCAAAGCCGGTTACCGTATGGCAGACTTCGCAGGAGACCGATTCGTTAGCCCGGCTGTTCTTGGAGGGAAGAGGGGGCGGCACATCGCCGGCCAGGAAGGCCAGCGGCGAGTGGCAGCCGTTGCAGCCGGCCTTGACTCCGGCCACGACCGGGTCTTTTTCGGCCTGGGGCACGGCCAGCTTGAAATACTCGATTTCATCCCAGTGATGGGTATAGGCCTGGGACATCATGGCCTGCTTCCACTGCTGGTAGAGGTCATTGTGGCACTGGATTCCACAGAAGGTTGGGGTCTGGTAGTCGCTGTATTTCCTGGTGCCCAGGGCCTCGTCGCCTGCTTTTTGCAGGCTGCCGGAAGTGATCAGGCCAAGAGATGCGGACAGGACCAGGGGAAAAATTATTGCCGACCAGCGCTTAAAGCGATTCATAATTCCCTCCTGCTGAAACCATAATTACCATAATAAACAAAACAAAGCAAGATTTTATTTAAGATCAACTTAGGGGTTATGAAGGGAGGCTGGTAGAAAGAGCCCAGGCGGGGAAAAAAGAAATCGACCCTGGCGGCCGGGGAAAGCCAGGGTTGTTGATGATAAGAGGGGCGGTAATTTCGCTTGGTTAACAGTTGGGTAATGAACTTGAGAGCACCCGGCGGAAATTTATTTTGATTTCCCCACCGAGTTATTTTAAAAAGGAAGGTGATGGAAATTCAGGAATTGTGGAAGGAATGAGGTTGAAAAATGAGCAATGATAAGAAACAACTGAGCCGAAGGGACTTTTTGAAAACGGCTTCGGTGGCGGCCCTGGGGCTGGGGTTCCCCACGATTGTCCCGGCCTCGGTTTTCGGGCAGGGAAAACGGCCGGCACCATCCAGCCGGATTGTAATGGCGGGAATAGGCTTCGGCATGATGGGTATTCCCAACATGGAAGCCTTTCTGAGCAAGGATGAGGTGCAGTGGGTGGCGGTCTGCGACCTGGATAAGAATCATTTGGCCAGGGCCAAGGAAATCGTGGATAAAAAATACGGAAACAAGAACTGCCGGGCTTACACTGACTTTCGGGAGCTTTTTCTGCGTAAGGACATAGATGCGGTTTCCATCGCTGTGCCCGACCACTGGCATGCCCTGCTCTCCATCAGCGCGGCCCGGGCCGGTTATGATATCTACGGAGAAAAACCCCTGACCCACGAACTGGCCGAGGGGCGGGCGCTGGTCAATGCTGTGGAGCGGTACGGCCGGGTGTGGCAGACGGGAAGCTGGCAGCGCTCGGAGGACAATTTCCACCGGGCGGCCGAGCTGGTGAGAAACGGGCGGATTGGAAAAGTTATTAGGATTGAGGTTGGTTTGCCGGATGGCCATTACGATTTTGCTGGCACCTTCGGCCAGGATAAGATTGAGCCGCCACCGCCGGAGCTCGATTACGAGATGTGGCTGGGGCCGGCTCCCTACTGGCCCTATTGCAAATCGCGGGTGCACATGAACTGGCGCTGGAACATGGATTTCGGCGGCGGCCAGCTCCTGGACTGGGTTGGGCACCACGTGGATATAGCCCACTGGGGCATGGGCTGGGACCGAACCGGTCCGGTGGAGATTGAAGCCAGGGGTGAATATCCAAATGGCGGCGTTTACAACAGCCCGTTGCGTTACTGGGTGGAAGCCAGGTATGCCGACGGAACGCCGATGATTGTGGCCGGCGGCTATCCCCAGATCTGGAGCGGGACCAAGTGGATCGGCGAGAAGGGCTGGGTCTGGGTCGACCGCGGCCAGTTTGCAACCGAGCCGGCTTCACTGAAGAATGAAATTATCGGTCCCGAGGAAATCAGGTTATACCGCAGCCGCGACCATTACCAGAATTTCCTGGACTGCGTGCGCAGCCGGAAAGAAACCATAACTCCGGCTGAAGTGGCTCACCGCTCGGCCAGCGTCGGTCACCTGGCCATGATTTCCATGACGGTCGGAAGGAAGATAAAGTGGGACCCGGTAAACGAGAAAATCATCGGCGACCAGGAAGCGGAAAGACTTCTCAGCCGCTCTTACCGTAAACCCTGGGTCCTGCCGGAGTGAAGGGGAAATACCATGGGGAAAATGTCCGGCGAGAAAATATCAGGGGAGATAATTATGGTCAGAGAAATAAAAGAAAAAAATCTGAGAAGAAATGGGGTTGCTGGGAGGCGAGGCAATTTTGTAGAGAATCGTCAGTATGAGAAACATCAATATATGAATGACCATTCATATATCATTGGCCATGATCCTGAAATAAGGAGAACTTCCAGCAGGAATTGTTCAGGTTCAACCTATTTATTATCAGCGATGGAAAAATCCGGGAATCGGAAACAAAAATCGGATCAGACTGCCCGGAAATTCGCGACGAAGCGGTTGGCTGGCTTGCTTTTTGTCCTCATCTTCTTGCTTCTGTTTTCTCCTTATATGTCTTTTTCCGGTGTTTCCGACCTTCAGGTTGTTTCTTCTGCTGAGAAGCTGGCCAGGCTCGAGCAGGTTCTGAAAACACTTGTGAAGTTTGACCACAGCCAGGGCGAAGGACCCGCGCTTGAGCTGGAAAGACTCATCTTTTCTCTCAAGGACAATCCCGGACTCAGACAGGCAGCCGAGAAAAGGCTTATTGAGTTTTTCGCCTCTGATGTCAGCCGCGATGCCAGAGTGGCTGTGAGCAAACCGCTGAGCTGGATAGCAGGTCCTGAAACAGCAAAAGCTCTGGCCGGTCAGCTTCTCGACCCGGAAAAATCAGACCCGGCCCGCTATGTCCTGGAGAGAATTCCGGGTGAGGAAGCGGATAAAGTCCTGGTTGAAGCTCTGGATAAAGCCCCGGCCGTGGTTATTCCCGGAATTATAAGCAGTCTCGGGCACAGGAGGGCTGAGGCGGCGGTTCTGTCTCTCGAAAAACTGCTCAGAAAAAACCCTTCTCCGCAGGTTGTTAACAATGTGATAGAAGCCCTCGGCAACATCGGCGGAGATGGGGCCACGCGGATTCTTTCAGGCTATCTTAAATCAGGCGATGAAAACCTTCGCCTCAGGGCAGCAGATGCTCTTCTCAGGATTGCCGGCAGGGAAATTGAGGATAAGAACTTCGGGGAGGCTGCGAACATTTCTCGCCTGTTGCTCGAAAATAAGCTTACTCCGGCTCAGAAACTGGCTGCCTGGCGGGTTAAAATCCTGGCTTCGGGCGAAAATTACGGACGGGAAATCATGGCTGCCCTGAAGAGCAGGGACGAAATGGCGCAGCAGGCGGCTATCGGGTTGATTCCGGTGCTGGTGCCCCGGGATAAAATCGCCGACTATCTCGGACTTTTTTCCGGTTTGCCTGATAACCTTCAGGTTCAGGTGGCGGCTGCCCTTTCTGATTATCCCGTTCCTGCGGCCAGAGAGTTTCTCCTTAACCTGGCGGAAAAATCACCCTCCGCTGAGGTCAGGACCGAAGCTCTGGTCAGCCTGGGTAAGGCTGGCGATAATTCTGTGGTTGAATTTCTGGTTCGAAAGGCCGCCTCAGCCCGGGGAAAGGAAAAGAACGCGGCCCGGGAGAGCTTGCTGGCCCTTCGCGGCAAACCGGTTGATGATAGGATTCTGGAACTCCTGGCGGCCGGACCGGAACAATCACTCCGCAACGAACTTCTGCTGGCGGCCTGCGAGAGAAATATCAGGGAAAGCAGGGAGTATTTTCTAAAGGAAGCTTCAAATCCGTCGGCAGACCCGGCGCTCGTTTCCCGCGGCCTTCGGGCTTTTGGTGATATCGGGCTGGCTGAAGAGCTGCTGAAAGTCGCTTTCAGCACGGAAGACGAGTCTTTTCGTGAGGAACTGGCCGGGATAATGGCCGCCTGGGCTAAACAGAGCGCCCGGCCAGAAGCCCGGTCAACTTTTTTCCGCAACCTTCTCGGAAAAGAAACTGACCCGAGCCGGCAGGCTTTGTTGATAACCATAATAGGAAAAATAGGTGAAAGAAACTCGCTTCCGCTGCTCCGAAGCTATCTCAGGGCGCAAAATGCGGTAGTCCGCGAGGCTTCTTTAAAAGCCCTGGCCGAGTGGCCTGAAATGGAAGCCCGGGATGACCTTATAGAAATAGTCCGCACTTCATCTGACCTCAAAGAAAAAGTCCTGGCCGTAAGAGGGATGGTCCGGCTCACCGCCTCTGAAAGATACCGGCGGCCTGAAGCGGTGGTTGAGTCGCTGAAAGAAATATACTCGCTTTCGCCGCGGGCCGAAGAGAAAAAGCTGGTGCTTTCAGCCATCTCAGATTTTCCCTGCCAGCCGGCCCTGGAGTTCTGCCAGGGTCTGGTCAGTGACCCGGAAGTCGGTCCTGAAGCCCGCGCCGCCCTGGAAAAAATCTCCCAGCGCCTCCGCTAACTGCCTGGAATAATGGCCGCTTATATATGTGAGAATGATTTGATTAGCCAGATCGAATTTTCGGGGTTATTGTTAAAATTTCTATAGTTGTAAAGTGCTACCCGACATAAATGAGGCAATTTTGTCAACCAATGCTTGACAAAAATGGAATTTAGCCTATATTAAAATTATGACCATGATTTATGACAGGAAGCTTACCTCTTTTCTTGTTAAAGAGATAGAAATACCCCGTATTGTGGTCCTGACTGGTATGAGACAGGTTGGCAAGACCACCCTGATGAGGCAGGTTTTCGACCGGATTTCAAGTCCCTCCAAGATATTTCTGGACCTGGAAAATCCCATTAACCAGAAGATTTTCGAAGAGAAAAATTATGATAACATCCTTGCCAATATCAGGAAACTGGGTTTCACTCCTGGTGAAAAATCCTACATTTTCCTCGATGAGATACAGGTTGCCCCGCAAATTATACAGCCTGTGAAATATCTGTATGATCATTTCAAAATAAAGTTTTTTCTGACCGGTTCTTCGAGTTTCTATCTGAAAAATCTTTTTCCGGAATCGCTGGCCGGCAGAAAGGTAGTTTACGAGCTATTTCCCCTGGATTTTGAGGAATTTCTTGTTTTTAAGGGTAAGGGCAGAAAAACCATGCCAGACTTCAAGAGCAGGGCCCAGGACAAGAATATTTTATCGTTCGAGATTAATAGATCACTCTTTGAAGAATATCTTGCTTTCGGTGGTTTCCCGGGCGTGGTGGTGGAAAATGATATTCAGAGAAAACGGCAGGTGCTGGAAGATATATTTAAATCTTATTTTGAAAAGGATATCAAGAGCCTGGCCGATTTCAGGGAGTTAGGGAAACTGCGCGATTTAATACTTCTTCTGGCCAGTCGAGTTGGTTCCAAGATTGAAATATCAAAAATTTCTTCTGAGATAGGGGTTTCCCGGGAAACTGTTTATTCTTATTTAAATTTTCTGGAAAAGAGTTATTTTATTTCTCTGGTCTACCCGTTTTCCCGAAATATGGACGGAGAAGTTCGAGGAGCGCGGAAAGTCTATCTGTGTGACACCGGCCTTCTTAATTCTCTTGGTAAGATTCCCGAAGGAAAGCTCCTTGAAAATGCTGTGTTTCAGTGTCTGAGGGCGGCCGGCAGTTTGAATTATTATCAGAAATATAAGGGACCGGAAATCGATTTTATCCTTAATAAAGAGATAGGCTTTGAAGTTAAACAGAAAGCCAGTCAGTCTGATTGGAAAAAATTAAAGAAGATAGCCGAGGCCCTCGGACTTAAAGAATATTATTTGATTTCAAAAGAGTTTTCAGATTTGGAAGGTGTAATACTGGCCCAGGACCTGTAAAAACATTCCAATGAGAAAATTAACAGCTGCAGAATCTATTTCATTTACTGCAAGATTTTTAGTTTTATCGAAGGTTCCCGGTCGACAGTAAAAGGAACTCCGCCTTTTATGCTCAGTCGGTATTCGCCGGGTGGAATGTTACCGGGCTTGCAGGCATAGACCAAGGAAATGCAGCCTGTCTTTCGGTTCCAGTTTTTATCTATCAGCCCGGCCTGAAGGGGGAATTTTCCGTCCAATCCCTCCAGCCAGAATTCCGGCTTCAAATCCTCAGGCGCAGGAAGATACGCCTGCACCAGAATGGCCAGAACAGAGGCGGCTGGTATTTCATCGGCCGCCCAGGGAATAAAAACTTTCGAACCGAGATTGAGCAGGCCGCGTTCGTCGAAAGTGAACGGTTTTCCCCTTTTCCCCTCTATCAGGCGCCCCGGTATGAGGTTTACTATCTGGGAGTCCTGGTTCTTCTTCAACTCCGGGAGCTCGAGCCAGATTTCCCTTGAGCCGATTTTCCCGTCTTGAGTTTTTAAGGTGGCCACCGTTTCGTAGCGGCCGGGTCTAATCTTAATTTTTGATGTTATGAAATAGTAGGCGGAGAAAGGCCTGTTAGCCCTGAGGTCTTCCCCGAGGTCCAGAGTTTCTTGTCCCAGATGTGCTTTTTCGCTTTTCAGTTCCTTAACTCCCAGGAGAAAATCCACTTTTTCTCCAGTATTTTTTTCGCGTTTAAATCTGGCCAGCGGAATTTTCAGGCAGCCCCAGACCTTGTAGGTATTCTTTTTTTCCAGCCAGGCAGTAAGTTTCAAATCGAAATTAATATCCCGGTAAAATTCGGGCGAAAAGAAAGAGGCCGCCAGCTGCCTCTTTTCGATTTCCCGGGCTGAATATTCAACATAACCTGTTCTGGACCTCACCTTCAGGCCCTCTTTTCTCGCCAACACCTCCACACGGTGGAATTTGCCATCCTCTTCCTTCGAGGCGGGTACGTAGGCGATTTCGTAGTATTGCTCGGTTTCGGTTTTCATTTTATTCAGAATTTCAGTTTCTCCCGTCGACAGGAAAAACTGCTGACCTCCGGTTCCGGCTGAAAGATGAGCAAGGGCAAAGCTCTTCATTACTTCCGTTGTGCTTTCCGGGTTATAGCAATAAATGGAAATCTGCCCGGAATTGGCCAGATTGACTATTTCTCTGATGATTTCGGAATAATCGTCGGATTTAACCAGTCCGAAGGGATCAAAGAATTTAAGGTTTCTCAAGCCGGTGGAATTGAAGTAAGGGTTGCTTTCCTGCTCGGGTAAGCCGGAGCTTATGAAAAGGACTGTCTTGCGGCCGGGATACTCCTTGATTTTCAGAAGGCTGGTTAAAAGACAGCTCAGGGTCTTCTGAAGAAGATTCCTCCACTGGAGCCTGTCGAGCTCATCCGGGAGAAGCGTAATCCGCCGGTCTTCAAAACTTTCCGGAAATTTCTTCCATTCCTCAGACGAGGAACGTTTGAGGAACGTGGCCTGAAGACTTCCCCCGACAGTTTCAAGCGCTTTCAGAACGGCGGCCGGCTCGGTGGAAAGTTCGGTTAAGCTCCGGGGTCCGGCCTCATAATCGAACTCTACCAGGCTCAGTTCATAACCTTCCTCCAGAAGCTTTGAGAGCATATCTTTCAAACCGGTGCAGGCTCTTCGCATTAAAGCTGCCTCGGTGTTCAGAGAATCAAAGAGAACCCACAATCTCCTGGCCAGCCGGGAGTTGGCCTGAATTCCAGCCGCCCGGTTCATTGCCGGTGGCTGTTCGGTCATCTTGAGGGTGACCAGCTCCACTGCCTGTATCGGGCGGGGGTGGCCGTCTTCGTAGACCTCAAGATCCCTGGCTGTCAACCCGGGAACAAAATTTCCCTTCCTGTCAGTAACAACCACGTCCAGAAGCTTGAGTCGCACCGTGATCTTGTGATGCTCTGGCGGGAACTGTTGCTGGCCGTTTGTCTTTATTGCTACAAATAAAGAAAGAACGATAAGCGGGATAGTTCTTATGGCCCGACCATAAATTTTTACTCTGAGCATTGATATGAATTCTAATTCCGATAAAAAGTTGTTTCTTAATTTGTCAGCCAATTTAATTAATTGCAGGGCCAGGTTTCGCAGAGTTGGTTCAAGTTCCATTATTCTTCTGATTGACCCGTGGCGGGGTTGAAGAGACTGACCCAGATATCATAATAGTTTCTGCATAGACCTCCTGAACATGTACCATACGGGCATCTTGGAAATACAAATATCTCAATTGTCCACGATTCTGGGTACGAGGGGCGATATAAATTAAAATAATCGTTTCGGAACATGTTCTCACATTGATAGTCATTGAAGCATATGTATTCTTCTTCAGGGTCAGGACAACCACAGTTTATGGCCTTATGATCGTCAGCAGGAGATACTCTGGCCATCATCAAATTCATTAAAATGGTGAAGGATAATATCGAAGGGAAAATTTTCCTCATGATCTCCCTCCTTTAATTATATCTAGGGAAAAAATCTCCTGGTGTCAAGAAGTGATGGGTCATTGGTTGATACATAGTATCCAGGTAGGGGGAAGAGTATTGGGTAGAGGTCGGTAAGCTTTTCCAGCTGGACTACTGGAAAGATGGCCACCAGGTTTGAGATCTTTCTCTCCATACTGAGTTTCCTGAACGGCGTCATGCTTAGAGTCGAGTGATGCCGTTTGGTATTATACACAAACTGCCATCTTAAAGCCCGGTAGTAAAACTCTTCAAGGTCCCGGCAGCGCTCTATCTGCGGGATGTAGAACTCATTATCATCGGTCTGAGGCGAGCGCTCTACGAAGGCCTGATATTCCTTCTTTCCCTTGGGTATATGCAGCAGCTCTGCTTTGAGGGGAGCGAACACTTTCTTGTTCAGGTACTCTAATTTAGGCACCGATTTACCCCCGAACTCCTCTCCGTTATCGGTCTGAAGGGTTATCTTATGCTCTATCCCGAAGCTTCTGAGAAAGTAGATAATCATCAGCATGAACATCAACCCGTTGGTAAAGGTCTTCTCGTAGGAATAGGAGAGGAACCTCAACCGGGTCTTGACATCTATGGCTGTCCACTGATAGGGAGGGATGTTCAGTCTCTTGGCCCAGCGCAGAGTTTCTTCCGAAAGGGTGGTGGCATCATAGACCTCTTTCAGGTCTACCTGAAAGTGCTGTAACGGATAGAGTGATTCAAGATCATAGAAGCGACACCGGCGCCGGTAGCGGGAACGTTTATACTTAGGGCTTACTCCATAACGGCGGAGCACATAGCGGACGGTTGAGGGTTTTACCTCTATCCCTTTTTCCCGAAGTATCCTGGCTATCCGGTCGCGGCCATAGCCAGTCTTCTCCCTCTCGGCCAGTATCATCGCCTCCACCGCCGAGGAGGTCTTACGCGGAAACCGATTAGGACGCCGAGAGAGATTTTCCAAACCTTTTTCCCCTCTCTCCTTCCACCTCCCCAACACCTTCCGCACTGTCTTGCGGGTAGTCCGGAACATCCGGGCAACCTCAGACACATTCCCCGTCTGCTCGTAGGCCCTGATAATCGCCCGCCGGGCAATCATAACTGAGCCCGGCTCTTCAGCCAAAAGTGTGGTAGATAAGCAGGGGGAGGATGGCAGCTGGAATAAATGAGAGCAGGACTTTCTTGATATAGACTTCCACATTTCTATAGCCGTAACTCAGCCTTTTTATCAGCTTCATCTTGGTATGTACTCCTTCAGTATAGGCATTGGTGGTCTTATGATGGAAGTAGTTGAGGATATACTCCTGCCATCTCCTCAGCATC
>JABLWX010000041.1 GCA_013178315.1 Candidatus Aminicenantota bacterium | reverse complement strand
CCAGGGAGAAGAGGGCCCGGGTCCGGGTGCTGACCACCGAGGACCAATGGTACGGGGTGACCTACCAGGAAGACCGTCCCTGGGTCCAGGCCGGCATCCGACAGCTGATCGAGTCCGGCCGCTACCCCGAGAGGCTCTGGAAATAAGAGATAGCCCGGCCTTCAAGCCAGCAAAGTATAAGGGTACATTTTATATGATATTGACAGGCAGAATTACTTTACTTATTTTTAGAAGAGGAGGGTGTGATGGAAAATATCAAGCGATTTGTCTTGCTAGCCTTTGTCTTGATTTTATTATCCATCGCGCAACTTCCTGCACAGACCAGGGTCCGCTACCCCAATGACCTCAGTCTGGGTGTAGGTCGCTTTGGGCTGTGCCAGATAAGTTATCAACGAATGGCCAGCAAATCTCTGGCTATCAACATCGGAATGTCTTTCCACCCGGATAGTGAATTTATATTTTTCAATACAGGCGGGACATTGTATCTAACTCAGAAGCGCCCATCACTCATCATCTCGGGTGGAATAAATTATGTATTTCTGATGTTCATTTCCGGCTACATTGGGCCGGGTCTTGAATTTCCGGTGAAGAACGGCTTGTTTATCAAAGCCTGGGCTCATCTCTGGTTCGATCCGCTTGACGAAATCGAGGCGGTTATTGTTCCAGGAATATCCATCGGTTACCGGTTTTAAAATTTAGCCAGCCTGGATAGTAACGACCCGGCTAGCTCCCCCTTCCGGGCTGAAACAAACACGCGGTTCAATCCAGACTAATTCCTCATCATAATTTGCCCGCGGCGAAACCGGCCGGGGTCAGGTCGGCATTCAAGTCGGTTCCATCCAGACTACATCAGCCCCCGGTAATAGGCTCCAGAGCCCAGCCAGCTCCTTGGTGTATGCATCTGCTCCAGGGCGAAAATCAGAGCTCCAGAGCGATTTTCGAAAATACCGGAAACGAAAAAGACTAAAAAGAAGCGACACCAAGGCAGTCTGCAATATTTCCGGTTGACGAAATGGGGGCAAAAAGAAAAAAATATGGGCAAGGAGATAACAATGATAATTGCCTCTGAGAAACGAAAGAGAAACTTCAGGATGGTAATGTTGGCAATGGCTCTTCCTTTGATTTTTTTAGTTCTGTCGTCAGACCGGCTGCCCGCCTCGAGCCCTGGAGAAGACGCAGTGAACGACTGGGAAAACCCCCGGGTGTTTGCCATAAACAAAGAGGCCCCGCATGCCACCTTTATACCGTTCCCGGAACTCAGCCAGGCCCTGGGCTCGGAGCCCAAAAAATCGCCCTGGTACCGGTCGCTAAACGGCCGCTGGAAATTCAACTGGGTGCCGAAACCGGCCGACCGGCCGCTCGACTTCTGGCGCCCGGATTATGACGACAGCCGCTGGGCCGAGATTGAGGTTCCGGCCAACTGGGAATTAAACGGCTACGGAATTCCGATCTACGTCAACAGCGACTACGAATTCGCCCCCGACAATCCCCAGCCGCCCCGCATCCCCCACGACAACAACCCCGTCGGCTCCTACCGCCTGAAGTTCACCATTCCGGAGGCCTGGAGGGATAAGGAAGTTTTCATCCACTTCGGTGCGGTCAAGTCAGCCTTCTACCTCTGGGTCAACGGCCAGAAAGTCGGCTACAGCCAGGACTCCAAGACCCCGGCCGAATTCAGGATAACTCCCTTCCTGAAGCCCGGGGAGAACTCGCTGGCCCTCGAGGTCTACCGCTACTCTGATGGCTCCTACCTGGAATGCCAGGACTTCTGGAGGATATCGGGCATAGAACGCGATGTCTATCTCTACGCTGCACCCAGGACTAGGATCAGGGACTTCTTCGCTCGCACCCTGCTGGACGAACAGTACCGGGACGGGCTTCTGAACCTGGACGTGGAGGTGGTGGACGAAAACCAGGCCCCGGCCGGTCGCCCAGGAAAACTACAGGTCTTCAACCTGACCGCTTCCATCCTCGACGACAGCGGGGAGAAACTTTTCCTGGAAAAGAAGACCTTCACCCTGAAACCGGGTGAAAAGAAACTTTTAAACTATAAGGGAGAAATCCTGAATGTAAAACCATGGAGCGCCGAGAGGCCCAACCTTTATACCCTGTGCCTGGAACTCAGCGGAGAGCGAAATTATCCCGTTGAGGCTATAACCAGGAAAGTCGGGTTCCGCACGGTGGAAATAAAGAACGGCCAGCTCCTGGTAAACGGCCGGGCCGTCTACTTTCGCGGCGTTAACCGTCACGAGCATGACCCCTGGACCGGGCATGTCATTTCCGAAGAGTCCATGGTCCGCGATATCCAGCTGATGAAGCAGAACAACATAAATGCCGTCCGCACCTGCCACTACCCGAACGACCCGCGCTGGTACGAGCTTTGCGATTACTACGGGATTTATCTTATCGACGAGGCCAACATCGAGTCCCACGGCATGGGCTACGGTGAGAAGAGCCTGGCCAAGAACCCGGACTGGGGCCCGGCCCACCTGGACCGCATCATGAGGATGGTGGAAAGGGACAAGAACCATCCCTCCGTGGTCATCTGGTCGATGGGCAACGAGGCTGGAAACGGCATCAACTTTGAAGAGTGCTACCGCTGGATCAAGCAGCGCGACCCCAGCCGGCCCATCCACTACGAGCGGGCCCAGTTAGAATGGAACACCGACATCTACTGCCCGATGTACGCCCGGATTGACCACCTGGAAAAATATGCCCGGACCAACCCGACCCGGCCGCTCATTCTCTGCGAATATGCCCATTCCATGGGCAACAGCACCGGAAACCTCCAGGATTACTGGGATACCATCGAAAAGTATCCGGCCCTCCAGGGCGGGTTCATCTGGGACTGGGTGGATCAGGGTTTCGCCAAGAAGAACGAAAAGGGCGAGCTCTTCTGGGCCTATGGCGGGGACTACGGACCACCGGGAACACCATCGGACAGCAATTTCTGCTGTAACGGCCTGGTGGCTCCCGACCGTAAGCCCCACCCGGCGCTCTGGGAAGTCAAAAAGGTCTACCAGCCGGCCAAGTTTGAGCTGGCCACGCCGGTTGGGCCAGACGGTACCGAAATCAACATCAGGATTACTAACAAGTATGATTTCCTGGCGCTTAATCCCGAAGATTTTCAGGTCCGCTGGAAGTTGCTGAGAAATGGAAAGCAGGTGGCCGAGGCCTCCAGTGCCTGCCCCGCGGTCGAGCCCTGGAAATCAGCCGAGCTTAAAATCACCCTGCCCGAAACGGTCCGGGACGGAGAGGGTGAATTCTTCCTGAACCTCGAGCTGCTAAACAGGAAGGACCTGGCCCATGGCCTGGTCCCGGCCGGCCATACCATCGCCTTGGAGCAGTTAAAAATCAGAGAAAGCAGCCAGGCCCTGGCCGGAAAACTCTCAACCACAACTCAAACGAATAAAGCCACAGTAAAACTGCCCGGCTTAAAGATTAAGGAAAACAAGAATAACAGGAACGAATTCACCGTGAGCGGCCAGGACTTTGTCCTGACCTTTAACCGGGCCGAAGGTCGCCTGACCTCGTACAAATACAAGAACTTCGAGTTCCTCAAGGAAGGGCCTCTTCCTCTTTTCTGGCGGGCCCCGACCGACAATGACTTCGGAAACCGGATGCCCCAGCAGCTCAAGGCCTGGAGAGAGGCCAGCCTGAACCGCCAGGTGAAGGCTTTCCAGGTCAGCAAGGAAAAATCGGGGCGAGTGGTGGCCAGGGTCGAGTTCTTCCTGCCCTCGGTTGAAGCCAGCCATACAGTTACCTATGCCGTGGCCCCGGACGGAACGGTTACGGTCGGTAACGAGTTCAAGCCGGCCAACCCGGACAAGCTGCCCGAAATCCCGAGGCTGGGAATGCTTCTCGGCCTGGCTGATGGGCTGGAAGAAATTGAATACTACGGCCGCGGTCCGCATGAAAACTACTGCGACCGCAAAACCTCGGCTTTCGTCGGAATTTACAGGACGAACAAGGACGAGCAGGTCATACCCTACGTGGCTGCCCAGGAATTCGGCAACCGGACCGATACCCGCTGGCTGGAGGTTAAGAGCAAGGGCGGACTGGGCCTGAAATTCACCGGCCTGCCCGCTTTCGAATTCACGGCCATCCCCTACACCCCGGAAGACCTGACCCAGAACCACCGCGGAGAAAAACACTTCGTGGACGTCCCAAGGCGCAGCCACCTTTATGTGACCATAGACCTGGCCCAGATGGGAGTCGGCGGGGATGACTCCTGGGGAGCCAGGCCCCATCCCCAGTACCTGATAAAGCCTCAGGCCTACTCCTGGTCCTTCAGCCTGGAGCCGATTAAATAATAGGTCAACCGACCTTGATTTGTTATTGCCTGGTAGACTGTAAGATGTTATTTGCTATCTTCCGCTTACAATCAAGAAGATTGACTGTGCCCAAGGCATAGAGAACAAGATAAACAAAAGCTACCGCCAGGCCAAAGCGAGGGCCTTTGGCCGCATCGGCCAGCCCCGCCCATAAAGCGCCCAGGTCACCAGGTTCTTGTGCCAGATAAGCCTGGGCACGAAAAGCTATGTTGGCATCATTGGCAGCCGCAAAAATTCCAAGAAGAAATACTGCCAGGCTAAATATTTTGAAAAAGAATAACAGGCGCTTCAGCGAAGAGCCTATAATTTCAAGACAATTATCGAAGATTTCTGAAACTTTAAGAGTTGAATATACACTCAGAGAGGTCAGTTCCTGCTTTATGATCGTACTTATAGTTTGGTATCTTTCATCTTTTAATTCTGGCCAGGGATCTGGACCCGGCATTCGATTACCCTCCAACAGAACCGGTTGGACATCGCGAATCAACCAGGTAGTAAACCGCCGGATCCTTTTCAATAAAATAATTAATCTTGGAATAAAATAAATCAGAAGAACTGCTAATAAACCTATAATGTTAACAGCTATCCTGGTTAATGGGCTATGAGGCCAGCCATTCATTTCAACAATAGCAAAATGCATCCTTGCCCTCCCGAAGATTATGGACGCAATAATTATACTATCGATGGTCAGGTCTATAAAAACTTTCCTGAGGACTTCGCGGTAAGAACGGGCCGGCCACCTGAGAAACTCGAAGGTCGGTTCATATTTTATTTTAAGGGTAAAAACCGCCCAAAAAAATTAAATGAAAGAAATGGCCCGGTTGTTCGTATATATATATGGAGTCAAGATTATACCTGCCCCTTAAAAGGTTGATTGACTGCCCCGATATATGCTGGTATGCTGAAACCAATCAGAGCATAAATTAATGAAATGTCCAAGCTGCGGAAAGGAAAACGCCCAGGATACCCGCTTCTGCGGATACTGTGGCCGCGAGCTGCCCATCTCCCCTGAAAAACCGACCCTGGAAGTAACCAAGACCTATCAGACTCCCCCCGGTCGCTACAGTCGGGGAACGGTGATCGCGGGCCGGTACGAGGTCATAGAATTTCTCGGGGAAGGCGGGATGGGAGCCGTCTACCGGGTCTATGATAAAAAGCTCAAAGAAGTCGTGGCCCTGAAGTTCCTCAGGCCTGAAATCTCGATGGAACCCAGGCTGATCGAAAGGTTCCAGGCGGAACTGAAGCTGGCCCGCCAGATCTCCCACCGCCATGTCTGCCGGCTTTATGACCTGGGTGAGGAGGGCTTCTCGCTTTTCATCACCATGGAATACATCCAGGGTGAAGACCTGAAGCGTTTCATCCGCCGCACGGGCCACCTGAACGAACCCAAGGCCCGGACCATTGCCAGGCAGGTGGCCGAAGGGCTGGCCGAGGCCCACCACTTCGGAATCATTCACAGGGACCTCAAGCCCCACAACATCATGATCGACCAGGAAGGAAACGCCAAGATAATGGATTTCGGCCTGGCCCGCTCGGTGCAGCAACAGGGGATAACCCAGAAGGGGATGATCCTGGGAACGCCGGAATACATGCCCCCCGAGCAGGCCGAAGGCCTGGAGGCCGACCGCAGGTCAGACCTATATTCGCTCGGCGTCATAATGTTTGAAATGGTCACCGGCCAGGTTCCCTTCAAAGGAGAAACTCCCCTGAGCGTGGCCGTCAAGCACAAGCTGGAAACGCCACCCGACCCCCGGGAACTCAACCCGGGCCTCTCCGAAGAAATGAGCCGGATCATTCTCCGCTGCCTGGAAAAAAATCCCGATGATCGTTACCAGCTGGCCGAGGAACTGATACTCGACCTGAAAGCCAGTCCAGACGAGCAATCATCAGTCCAGAGACCGACCACTTCTTCCAGGAAGACTCCGGTGGTAACTCCACCGGCAACACCACCGCCGTCAACCGACCAGCGCCTGTCCACCCCGAGCGCCGCGGCTAAGGAAGAACGTATAGAAATTCAACCGAGAGGCAAAAAATCCCGGACCAGGAAATTCTTCCGGGCCCTGTTGCTGCTCGTCATCATCCTGGCAGCCGGTTCGCTGATCAAGGTGGCGCTGAATAATACCCTGTTCAAGTTCCTGTCCGGCAGCAAAAAAACCGAACGGCAGGTCCCCCGTCCAACCGGAGACAGGAGAGAGCCATCCGGGATTGAAATCAAAAAGGAAGATTCCTCCGGCCAGAGCCAGGCCACACCGGGAGTTAAAACCGAGTTGCCGCCTTTTGTTACCTCGGCCCTCCGGGAAAGTTACAAGTACCTCCAGAGCAAAGACCCTGAAAGCTTCCAGAAAAAGCTGGCCGAGCTGAGGGCGGCCATCCCACCCGATTCGCCCTACCTCCAGGCGCTCGATGAAATAGAAAACAAGGTGGCCGAGAGCCGCAACCTGGAAAAGGCTGGCAAGATCGAGGAGTCAAGAGGCAGCCTGGCCCACGGGGAAACCAGGTTGCTGAGGTTGCTGGACCAGGTGCAGGAAAAAGAGCAGGCCGATGAAGCCCGGAAAAAGATGGAGGAATCTCGTTCGCGGGCCGAACAAACCCTGAAAAAAGGAACCCCCAACCTGTTGTTCTGGGTGGCCTCGGAAAAAGAAAAGGAGGCCCTGGCCGCCTATAACAAGAATGATTTCAGCTCGGCTGAAACCCTCTATAAAATTCTCAACCTGGTATATACCATGAGCCTTAAGGGGGGCAACGAGGACAGCAGCCTTCAACAGCTAAGGTCAATGTCCATTAATGCCCGTAAATTTGCTGAAATAGCAAAGGAACAGGCCAAACCGGATGATACCTGGCTCTACGACTGGGGCAATGATTACCTCAACCAGGCCGAGCAGGAAGCCCGGAAGCGGGCCTACCCGGTTGCAGCCGAACTGTACATCGCCGCCACCTTCCTTTTTGAAAAAGCCCGTCTGGCCTGGGCCCCTGCCCAATAAAACAGGGGACACAATACTCGTTCCCCAATTTCCTTATCTTCCTTCTTGATTCTCTTTCTTACCGCAGGCTCAGAAAAACCACCGAGTCCCAGGTGATTTTACTCGCTTTCCTCCATTCAGGGTTAGCCGCCAGAAAAGTCGCTGCCCCACCCCTCCCCGCCTCCCGAAGCCCAATCCCTATCGCTGGACTACCACCGCGCCGCTCCCAAATAGACCTATTACGCTGGATACCATGTCATGGCCGGAAAGAAGAATTGTATTACAGGGGAAGTTTTTATAAATTATTGTTACCACGATTATCAATCCGTTCTTTCGGAGAAAAAGATGAAGGGTAAAAAGATTAATTTTTCAACAAATCATTTATTGATATTCGCTGTCCTCATGGCCGTAATCATCCCTTTAGCCGTCATTCCAGGTGCCAGAGGCAGGGCGGCAGATAATCAGCTCAGGAAGTCGCCTCCGGCCCAGCTCCCCTTCCTGAACCCGGACCTTTCGCCAGAGGAGAGAGCTGCCGACGTGGTCAGCCGGCTGACCCTGGAAGAAAAGGTCAGCCAGCTCATGAACGCCGCCCCGGCCATAGAGCGCCTGGGGATTCCCGCTTACAACTGGTGGAACGAATGCCTGCACGGGGTGGCCCGGGCCGGGCTGGCCACGGTCTTTCCCCAGGCCATCGGGCTGGCCGCCACCTGGGATAACGAGCTCATGTTCCAGGTGGCCACGGCCATTTCCGACGAAGCCCGGGCCAAGCACCACGAAGCCGTTCGCCGGGGGGAGCGTGGAATTTACCAGGGGCTGACCTTCTGGTCACCCAACATCAATCTCTTCCGAGACCCGCGCTGGGGCCGGGGCATGGAAACCTACGGCGAGGACCCCTTTCTCACCGGTACCATGGCCGTCAGCTTCATCCGCGGGCTTCAGGGTGACCACCCGAAGTATTTTAAGGTCATAGCCACCGCCAAGCATTACGCCGTCCACAGCGGGCCCGAGCCCGACCGTCACACCTTTGACGCGGTAGTCGACTTCCCCACCCTGCGTGGCAGCTACCTCCCCCACTTTGAAATGGCCGTCCGGGAAGGGCGGGCTTACTCGGTCATGTGCGCCTACAACCGCTTTCAGAACCTGCCCTGCTGTGGCAGTCCAGTTCTCCTGAACGATATCCTGCGGAAGGAATGGGGCTTTGACGGATACGTCGTTTCCGACTGCGATGCCGTTGACGACATCTACGCCACTCACAAGCTGGTTCCGACACTGGCCGAGGCCGCAGCCATGGCCCTCAAGGCCGGGACTGACCTCAACTGTGGCCGGGCCTACTCCGCCCTGCTGGATGCGGTAAAAAAAGGCCTGGTGGAAGAGGCGGTGGTTGACGTGGCCGCGAGAAGACTTTTTATAGCTCGCTTCAAGCTGGGCATGTTCGACCCGGCCGAACGCGTGCCCTTCGCCGGAATTCCTGTTTCAGTCGTGGATTCGCCCGGGCACCGGGCTCTGGCTTTAGAGGCAGCCAGGAAATCCATCGTGCTGCTTCAGAACAAGGATGAGGTCCTTCCCCTGCCTAAGTCCATAAAATCTTTAGCGGTCATCGGCCCGAACGCCGACGATGTCGAAGTATTGCTCGGAAATTACAACGGCTTCCCGGCCGAGCCCATCACCCCCCTCCGGGGTCTTAAGGATATGCTCAGCCCGCACACCGAAATCATCTATGAGCCCGGGACAGACTGGGCCGAAGGCATCCCGGTGATGACAGTAATACCTTCTGATTATCTTAGGCCGACATCCGAGGCCAGGGAAAACGGGCTTAAGGGCGAATATTTCAACAACCAGGAATTCAAGGGTAAACCGGTGAGCACCAGGATAGACCCGGCTGTCGATTTCAACTGGTGGGATGAGGCCCCCATGGCCTCACTCGACGATGATAATTTCAGCGCTCGCTGGACCGGCTACCTGATTCCGCCAGAAACCGGCGATTACTACCTCGGCGGTGAGGGCTTCAACACTTTTAAGATCTATCTTGATGGCCAGCTCATCGCCCAGTATAACGGCACCCACGAGACACACAAAATTTATAAGCGGGTTCACCTGGAAAAAGGAAAACCAGCAGCCCTGAAGATAGAATTCAGCCACCGGGCCCGCACCGCCAGGATGCACCTGCTCTGGAAGAGGCCCTCTACTGAGTCCCTGGAGCGAGCCGTGGCCGCTGCCCGGCGGGCCGAAGCCGTGGTACTTTTCCTGGGCCTCTCCCCCAGGCTCGAAGGTGAAGAAATGGATGTCCCTGTGCCCGGATTCAAGGGGGGCGATCGCCTGACCCTGGGGCTTCCAGCCAGCCAGGAAAAACTCCTGGAAGAAGTGGCGGCGGCGGCCGTGGGCAAGCCGGTCATCCTGGTGCTGCTTAACGGCAGCCCGCTGGCCGTCAACCGGGCCGTGGAACTGGTCCCCGGCATAATTGAAGCTTGGTACCCGGGACAGGCCGCCGGCCAGGCTATAGCCGAGGTTCTTTTCGGCGATTACAATCCGGCCGGGAGGCTTCCTGTCACCTTTTATAAATCAGAGACCGACCTGCCCGACTTCTCCGATTACCGGATGGAAGGCCGCACCTACCGCTATTTCAAGAAAGAACCGCTCTTTCCCTTTGGATATGGCCTGAGCTATACCCGGTTCAGTTATTCCAATCTGCTGGTTCCAAGGACGATCAAAAGCGGAGAAGAGCTTCCCATTTCAGTTGAAGTGAAAAATTCCGGCCCGCGGGACGGCGAAGAGGTGGTCCAGGTTTATTTAAGCCGGCCGGATTCGAAATCACCGCTCAACCCGGTCCGTCAGCTGGTCGCTTACAGGAGAATTTTCTTGCGGGCCGGAGAGAAGCAAAAGATAACCTTTACCGTAAGCCGGCGAGAAATGATGACCTATGATGCCGACGGTAATCCCGTTATCGAGCCGGGCAAGCTCCTGGTTTCAGTTGGTGGGCAGCAACCCGGGTTTAAGGGGCGGCTATCCGCACCCACCACCCGGGTCCTGACCAGGGCCACCAACCTGGTGCGGTAAAATCCTGTTCCCGGCAAGTGCGGCATTTTCAGCTTGGATGGGCAGGCAAGAGCCGCAGCCAAATTAAGCTCAATTAAATACCGTTGAAAGTCAATATAAAGCATTTGATTCCTTCCCTCAAATAGATTACCATCCTGGTTTCAACCATGAACAAACCATATCCTTACCTGTTAATGGTCGTAACCATCTCACTGACATCAATTTTTTCTTTCCCGGCCAGAGCCGAAGATATCTTCTCGGAAAAGATCATCTCTATGGCCAGGAGCCATAATTTTTCAGGCAGCATTCTCGTTTCCTTCAAAGGAACGATCTTGGTAGACGAGGGCTTTGGATTTGCCGACCAAGAACACCGCCAGCCGATAACTTCCGACACTGTTTTCCCCATCGCTTCGATAACCAAACTATTTGTCAAACATTCAATATTTCTTCTTCAGGATAAAAATCAAATTAAACCTGACGATAGGCTTGACCGTTATCTGCCCGAAGTGCTTTTCTCAAAAGACGTCACCATAAAAAACCTGGTTCAACACACCTCCGGCTTCCACGATCTGCACAACGAGCTGCCCGAATTCAACAACCCGGCTGCCCTGAGAAGCCCGGTCGGGCCCGAAGAAATTATCATCAAGATAAATGACCTTAATTCTAGGTCCGGACTCTTATTCAACCCCGGCACCCAGAGACAATATTCCAACAGCAACTACCTTATTCTGGCCTTGGTAATTGAAAGGATTACCGGCATTTCACTAGATAGCTTCTTAAAAACCAATATCTTCGATCCATTTGACATGCCCGATACCGGACTCTACGGAGACAAGAGCCGGTGGCCAGGGCACGCCAAAGGTTTTTTCCAGAGGCAAGGAAGAACTGTTTATGTGCCGGACTTTAATTTCAGGTACTTCTGGGGCTCTGGAAATGCCTATTCCAAAACCCACGACCTGCTTAGATACCTCCAGGAAACCAAAAAATCCTTAAAGCCTGAATTCAGCCGCCAGTTAATTCAGCATACCGGATACTATTTGGGATACCGCTCATACCTGAAATTTGTTCCAGAACTTGACCTGGCCATAATTTTACTCTCCAACAATGGACAGGCAGAGCTGGATACCCTGGCCAACGGAATTATGACCATTCTGACATCAAGACTGGAGAGCTACCAGGATGAAGGATCGCTGGATAGTTATTGCGGTAGTTACTGGAGTTATCGTCTAAGAACTCCAGTAGAGGTGCGAATCTGGAGAATGAAAGACCGGCTGGTTCTGAACGGACAAAGACTCCTCCGTATTGATAAAAATATTTTTCTGATGCCAGACAACGGCCTGGCCTCGCTCACCTTTGATGACAAAGATCATCAGCCGGGAACGTTCCTGCTAAATGACGGTGGAGAAGTTCTCTCCTTCAGAAAAAGGGGGTCTAAGACCAGCTCTCCGGCTGCGGCGACGACAGGCTTTCGGCCGGTTTATAGCCAGGAATTGAGAAGGCGGAGCTGGCTTCCGTCGAGTTCTTCAGCTAACTTTATGGAATAGCTGCGACGTCCATTTTCGCCTGTCTTTACCTCCAGTTTCAGCCCTGCATATCCCAGGTACTTGTCATAATCTATGGATTCCGTGGTGTAAACATATCTAAAAAATTCAGAGAGGTCAGTCCCGGCCATCTCCTCGCAGGCCGCCCGGAATTCTTCATCCGTGAACCCGCGCCCCTGTTCCCGGTAAAACCTCCGGTAAAGAAGCTTCATCAGGTCATCCAGGCTTCTCTGTCCACCGGTCTCATGCCTGATCTTCAGGTCAAGCAGCATGGTCAGGACCGCGCCCAGGTCATAATAGGAAATGGTCTTTTCGCTGCCAAAAAAGGGCTCTTCCCAGGCCCTCTGGCTGGCCTGGGCTGCGCTCTCCATTTTTCTGGCGGGGGAATTTTCCACCCTGTCTATTATCCGGCTCCAGGTGTTCAGTATTTCCTCCCGGTTCATGAAGCCAGCTCTTTTTAAGATGAGGTATTCATAGTAAACCGTCCCGCCCTCAGAAAACCAGAGCATGTTCGTCCTGTTTTCCCGTTCATAATCAAACGGTCCCAGGGCAACCGGCCTGATGGCCTTGACGTTGTAGAGGTGAAAAAACTCGTGGGCGATGAAACTCAGCCAGCCCTGAAAACTCCGGCGGTCCTCAACCCGTGGCATCCCGCTGAAAACGGCCATGGAGTTCCTGTGTTCCAGCCCGCCCCTCCCGGGCCCCATCATGATAAAAACATAGCGGTTGTACGGAACCTCGCCGACCACTCCCGTGGCCGCCAGTATCATTCGCTTCAGGACCGAGATGGTCTCTTCGCGGTTGAAATCTTTCGGCTCCTCCACGGCCAGCTCGTAGGGCAGGCCGGCCACGCTAAAGGCCAGGACTTCCTGGTTCCCAATATAGATGGGGCAATCATAGAGCTCGTCAAAATTTTCGGCCTGAAAGGTGTTCTCTTCATCGAGCACGGGGGCCAGGCCGGTTGAAACCCGGGTAAATTTCTCGTGGGGCCTGACGGTCACCCGCACCGGGTGATTCAGCCTGCCGTCCACAAACATGAAGACACCGGTCGGCGAAATATAGGCCTTCTTCTCCGTTAACTGGCTTTCGGCCACGCCCTGGCCTTTGGCCACCACCCTGTAACTTGCCCTCAAGACCCGGGTTCCACCCGTCTTTATTTTCCAGGTATTTGCAGACGATTTTTCCCAGGACAGGATTCGTCCGTTTCCGTCTTCAGCCCTGAAATCTTCAACATTCGCGGCAAAGTTCAGAATTCGGTAATAACCTGGTGACCAGGCCGGCATCTTCAGTTCCACGTCCCTGCCCTGGACTCCCTCGTACCTGAAAACAACCTGGTACCTGCTGGAAGCCGGGTCTTCCATGGAAACGGTAAAGGACATGACCGACCGGGCTTCGACCGCTCCGCCGGCCACAACCTCCGGGAGACCGGAATTCACCCGGCAACCGGCAATCAGCCCGACCAGTAAAATTAACAGCCAGGCCAGACCCCTGATTTTATAGAACCCGTATTTTTTAAGCATCTACCAGACCACCTTTCCCTAAAAATGGGTCCCGCCTATTTTATTACTTAATCATGGCCTTATAAATAGAATTCCTCAGGGCGGTTAGGAGAGATAATCCCGTTGATTTCTGGATAACTGATACGGCCTGTCCAATAAGCCGGGCTTCCTTCCCGGCCCTTAACCGTTTTTAAAACCTGAAACCCAAACCACCGAGGAAGCGCAGACCCCCGAGGTCAACTTCCTCTTCCACCGGCCTGACTTTCATCCTGACATACTTGAGCTCCGCCGTCAGAAACAGATTTTTCCCGATAAAATACCTGGCCCCTCCGGCGACCAGCTGGGTAACCGTCCAGTCGTCAACCTTATAAGGCAGGTCCGGAACGTCGATAAACTGTTTATACCTGTAGAAGCCCAGCCCCGCCCTAGCATATAACGAAAAGGCTGTCAGATTGAAGGCATACCCGGCAAAACCTTCCACCCCATAAATTTTCAAGGTCGAATAATCTTCAAAAATCCCGATCCGTCCGCTTCTTGAATAGCCTCCCTCGTAGCCTGTCCCCACAAAAAAGCCTTTCATTATATTAATCGATATCGCGGGATAATATACAAATCCGTTGCCGTATACTTCTCGAATCTGGGCACTGCTTACGGTTCGGTATCCATACAGGAAGAAAACCTCCGGCTTGACCGCAGCCCGTAGAGGAGAAACAAAAGCAAAAATAATAATAGTGGCCAAAAAGACGATCGACCAGAATCCTCTCTTTCGCGCCATCAGATACCTCCTACTAATTTCCTCTTTCCACAAAGGCACTTTCCTGGTTAAGGTATTAAGGGCAATAAAAAATGATAATTCAATTCCCTCCAAAAACCTTACTTGCTCAGGGTATTGCCCGCTATTTTCCAGGAATGGCATGAGATGAATGACCCATTCATAATAATCTTATTATCCGCCTGAAATTCAAGTCAAGCCAAAAGGCGCCTGGTCGATGATTATGCCCTGAGCAAGAGCGACAATATTAACGATCACTTGTTTTTTTATGCAGCGCGAGGCTAATGGCCAGGCAAGAAAATGGAAACTCCTTTTGGCTGCTACCCCTGGCAAACTTTCCCACCGGCTAAAAAGCCATTTCAAGCAAAGGGCGGTTTTAAGGGCTTAATTTACTTGCCCCCGCCTGCGGGTGGACGGACGATAAGCTCCGGGTCTTCCACCAGCAGCCTGCCGTCAGCGAAGGTGGCTGCCAGGTAAGGATATGTTCCCGACGGCGCGCAATCCAACACCTGGGTTTGAATGACCTTGAGGGCCCCCCGTTTTAGCGAGGTCACATAATAGTGCTGGAGGAGCGGGGTAAACGGCGACTTGATGACCAGGCCAAAGGGAAAATCCTGTCTGCCCCTCCATTTCCAGATTATTATGTCCCCGGGTCTGACTTCAACCCTGGCCGGCTGGCACTTCAGCTTGCCATCCCGGGTAATGCTCAGGGTCACCTCATGGGTGACCGGCACCTTTCCTTTTCTTTGAATCATTTTGCCCTCCTTAAGAGCATCGGCCCTTAATATCGATAAGCGGCCTTAGCAGTACAAGCATATCTATGATTATCAGGACACTGGTCCTGTCATCCAGCCACACCGAAGTCACCCGCCAGAGCCCACCTACTTCTGATCCCGCCGGCCGGAATCACTTTGTCTTTCCTACTATTGCATTGAATTCCGGCACCCGGCGCAGGTCCGCCAGGAAGGGGTCCTTCTGGACCTCTTCTTTTAGGCCATTAGCGGCCACGTATTTCTTAAGAGCCTCGAGCGCTTTCTCCCTCTCCCCCGAAAGTTCATAAACAATGACCGATTTGAAAATGATGGCCGGGTCGCCGGGCTGTACCCGCAGAGCTTCAGCCATCTCAACCAGAGCCCTTCTGGTCTCACCTTTCTTGACAAGGTAGACGGCCAGGCTGGATCGCAAGGCGGCGTTGCCCCGGTCGGCCAGCAGAGCTTTTTCCGCCAGTTCAATGGCCCGCTGGTAGGCCTGCTTTGATTTTTCTTCATAACCCGGCACGAAATGACAGGCATCGGCCAGGTTACCCCATAACAGGGGTTCTTCCTGCTCGTAAGACAGAGCCGACTCGTTCATGGCCACCGCATCCGCATAGCGCCCCCGGTAATAGTAAATATGACCTAAATTGGAGCAGGCATCCGGGTTGCGCTTAACTGCATTTGACCTTTCGAACAGTTCTTCAGCCCTGCGGTCGTCGCCGAGCTTATAATAAGTGGCTCCCAGGTTATTAAGGCCGTTGATATTGTCAGGAACAATCCGGGTGACTTCCAGAAACATATCCCTGGCGTCCATCATCCGTCCCTGGTAGAAATAGAAGAGGCCAAGGTAACTGAGAGCCACCCAGTACCGGGGCCGCAATCGCCGGGCTTCCTGGTAGGCCGCTTCTGCCAGCTGGGGTTGTTGTCTTTCGGCCTGGGCCTGGGCCAGATTTATGAGGGCATCAAAGCGCAGGGCAGAATCAGGAGACACCAGCTCCGCTTCTCTGACCGCTTCTTCCTGCCGGCCGAGTCCACGGTAGATTCTGGACAGCGACAGATGAGCCAGATCATCACAACCACCAAGCTTCAAAGCCTCCTGCAGGAGGTTTTCGGCCTGACTGACCAGGGAATTATCCCCGTTCAGGGTGAACAGCCACCACCTGGCCCGGGCCAGGTCGACCATGGCTATCGCAAACGAGGGATCCTGTTTAATTGTTTCTTCCAGAGCCTCGATGGTCTTAACGGCATTATCCAGCCCGTCCCTTGAAAAATAGCCCAGGCCCCTGACATAGGCCAGGAAAGCTGCCGGCCTGGTGGTCCAGCCCCGGGCCAGGATTGAACGCCAGTCTGACCCGGCCTCCAGGCCAGCCGCCCGGCCAGTTTCCAGGGCCAGGTCTTCCCGCCAGGTGGCCACGTTGGCCAGGTTATCGGTTTTGCTTACGGTCTGGAATCGGCGCAGACTCCTGGTATCAACCAGGTCGATAGCCACCGTAAGCAGGTCGCCGGCCGCTTTGATTGACCCGGAGAGGACCAGGTTGGCCCCGAGCAGGCGCCGGGCATCGGAAGCTTCCTTGACCTCGTAATTCTCGACATGATTGAGAGGGGAAATCCACGAGTCTTTAGCCTTCCCGGCCAGCAGGCCGAGCTGTCGATTCAGGAGTTCTGACAGGCCGTCAGCCATCAGCTGATCATTCTCGTTGTCCGATACTGCTCTCAGCGGGAGCAGGACCATATGCAGGCCTTCCGAGGACCTGGCCAGGCCGGCATATTCACCCAGCCGCCGGAGCCAGCCGCTTGCGAACAAAAAAGCAAGCGCCACAACCAGAAAGGCCAGTCCACCCCAGGTCAGGGCCCGGCGTTTCGCAAACCTTTCTTTTCTGATAGAGATTTCCCGTCCCTCCAGCAGCCCCTTCAAAGCCATGGCCATTTCCCGGGCCGAGGAGAACCTGTCCTCGGGGTCCTTGGCCAGAGCCTTTTCGACAATGGCCGCCAGGTCCCGGGGAACATCAAGGGGCAGGCTCTTTATCGGCCGGTGTTTTTTATGAACTATGGAATAAATGCAGGCCGGCTCGGTGTCGGCCTCAAACGGCAGTCGCCCGGTAAGCATTTCATACATCACCACTCCGAGCGACCAGACGTCCGACCTGGCATCAATTTCGCCGCCCGTGAATTGCTCGGGCGACATGTAGGACAGGGTGCCCATGACCACTCCCGGCCGGGTAAGCCGGGCCTCGCCGGCCAGCTTGGCCAGGCCAAAATCGACCAGCCTGACCTGCCCGGTTTCGGAAATGAGAATGTTGGCCGGCTTGACATCGCGGTGGATTATGCCCAGGCTGTGGGCGGCCCCCAGGCCTTCGGCTATCTGGAGAGCTATCCTCAGGGTTTCATCGGGACTCAGCGGCCCCCTTCGGATTTTCTGTTTCAAGCTCTCGCCCTGGCACAGGGCCATGGCGATATAAATCTGTCCTTTTTCGCTTTCACCGATTTCATAAATGGGACAGATATTCGGATGGTCCAGGGCCGAGGCGGCCTGGGCTTCGTGGATGAATCGCTCCCTGGCTCGTTCCTCACCGAGCAGCTCGCCCGGCAGAAGCTTGAGGGCCACGGCCCGCTTCAACTTGAGGTCCTGGGCCTCAAAGACCAATCCCATGCCACCCCGGCCGAGCTGGCGGATGATCTTATACTTGCCGGCAAATTTGTCGAGCTGTTCCGGCCAGCCGGTCAGGTCGGTACTGATGGTGAGAGTTCTTTCAGTTTCACCCCCGGAAGATGAGAAAAGCAAGATCCCGCATTCACCGCAGAACTTCTGGGTATCGCTGTTGATGGCCCCGCAGCCGGGACATTTCTGTGGCATAGCCCTTTCCCCCTGCCGGCCAGGGCATAATAAAGCTTGAGCCCGAGGAACTCCCCCCGCCAACTTCCAGCGGTCAGGCTCCTCTCTTTCCGCTGGTTTTAATCATAAATTTAAAAACCTTTATAGTCAAACTAAAAATCGGCCAGCCGGCAGGCGGCCTTGATGACGGTCCGGGAATGGTTATTTTTTCCAGGTGACCTGGTAGAGACAGAGATACGGGTAATCCTCTTCATCCTTCTCCACGGCGCACAGCTTCCCCGCCTTAATAAGCAGGGTATTCTCCGGCATTTCCACCCTGGCTATCAATTTCCCGTCCGGGTCAAAAACATCCCAGGTGTACCAGTGTGGGACCTGTCCTTTCTCAAAAGTCCTGACATACAGGCGGTCTGCCTCATCAATCAGAAAGGCGCCAAAAGGCGGAAAATAGTCGGGGAAAGCCAGCATTTCCTTCACGTTAACCCCGGCAGTTTCGGGCAACTGACTCAGTATCTCCTGCCTGTCTTTTTCAGTTATCGGCTGCGGGCGGTATTCCTTGCGAATAATCCTGAACAATTTACCTTCGGGATTGAAGCACTTGATTTCATAGGCAGACGACAACCCGTAAAGAAGGTTTCCCCGGCTGTCCAGGCAAAACTCGAAATACATCTCATAGGGATTAATCTTTCTGCCGCTGATGGGAATTGGTGTCAACAGGGTGTCAAATTTCAGCAGGCGGTTAAAGCCCGAATCGTAACTGGCTATGGTGTAGGCCAGGGAATTGCCCTCCAGCCCCATTTCGGCAGCCCAGTACTGGCCGTTCCTTTCCTGCAATTTTATCAATCCCATGTTGCGAGCATAGGATACTTCCCTGGTCAGGTTCCCCTGCAGGTCAAGATAGACAACCTTGCGGTTGCCGGCATCGGCCACCATGATTTCATTCTCTGAAACCAGTTTAACCATAAAAGGAGTGGCCCATTCCCCGGGGCCTTTTCCCTCCCGCCCCAGCTCTTTTAGCAGCTTTCCAGCCGCATCAAATATCCTGAGCTTCTTATTCCTTTCATCGAGGATGAACAGGCGGCCATCCCCGGCCATATCTACCCCGGCGATGCCGGCAAACAGGCTACCGCCTTCCGCTGTTTGGCCTACTGTCAATTCTTTTTTAAGAATCAGTTGTTTTGAACCCTGCGGCTTGAGCTTGTTCTCCACCACCTGGATCCCAGATTGATTGGCGGACGGAAACAGGCTGGGACCAATAGCCAGGAAAATGGCCAAGGCCAGGGCCCAATTGACTGCCAGGCTAATAGCCGCAATTTCCTTTCTTCTCATTTTTTCCCTCCAGGCTTCTGCCGATTTTCTATCATTCTATAGCTATTAAAAGTTCTGATTCAAGACCAGTCATCAGACCCGGGAATAAGCCTGCCCGGCGAGGCCCGGATCGGATTCCTAAAATCGACAGCCGTATCGGGGAATACCACCCGCTAGAATGAGATTCAAGAAGTTTAACGCGCGTCTCGCTTTTTTCTTTTGTACCGTAATAATCAAAAGTAGACGTAATGTAAAAAACATAAGTAGACTAAAAGTAGACAAAAAGTAGACATCGGGGGAAGCGGGTGTGGTAGAACCCTGAGCATAAAGGAGGTTCTGCCACCATGAAGAGCCAGCTTCACAAGAGATTATCCTTAGAGTTTGTTTCGGAGGTGTTAGAGGCTTTTAACGAGCATCGGTTAAGCGAGGAGAAGGCCTGCGAGTTATTGGGTATTAAGCGGGCCAGGCTGTATCGGCTGCGCCAGAGATGGTTGGAGTGTCTGGTAGGTAACCGGGCCTTTTCGTTATACAAGCGCCAGGAGAGTAGCTTCCATCGGTTGCCAGAGGAAGAGGAGAGCTGGCTACATCAGGAGTTAGAGTACATCCGGAGGAAGGCCCAAGTTTTCAGGGATAGATTTAACTTTGCTGTTCTGGCTGAGGAAGGGGCCAAACGTTTCGGTCATCCCTTTCACCGGGCTACGATTCGCAGCTTTGCTCTGAGGCATCGCTATTACCAGGCCAGACCGGAGGAGAAGAGGAAAGTCTTTGTGAGGTTTGAGACTCCCGGACCAGGGTTCCTATTCCAGCATGATTGCTCTGTACATCGTTGGGTACCGGGACTGGAGGGCTATCAGTATCTTATCCTGACCAAGGATGATTACTCCAGACTCTTTGTGGCCGCGCAGCTTTTCAGGAAAGAAACGGCCTATGGTCATCTTCAGGTTATAAGGAGCGCCATAGAACGTTATGGCCGTCCTCAAGCCTATTATGTGGATCAGCACAAGATCTTCCGCTTTGTGGAGCACAGGAGTATCCATGTGCAGTATCATCTCGGGCAGGACGAGGCAGACAGTCAGTTTAAGAGGGCTCTCCGGATGCTGAACATAGGACTGATTTACACCGCCCCCTCCTCTCCCGAAGCCAAGGGCAAAGTGGAGAAGGCCTTCGATTACCTGCAACGGCGGGTACCGTATCTCTGTGAACGGTATAAAGTCAGGGACTTAAAAGAGGCCCAGAAGATAGTGGATGAAGTCTGTGATCATTACAACACCAAGAGGGAACATCTGGAAACAGGAGAGATACCACAGGAGCGCTGGGAGGAGGGGCTTAAGGCAGGCAAGAGCCTTATCAGGCCGATTCCTCCTGGAGTAAGGCTCGACTTAATACTCAGCCTTCATTATCCCCGCACAGTGAAAAAAGACGGTCTTTTCAGCTTCCAGGGCAGGCTCTACAAGCTAAAACACCTGGCTGGAGAGAGGATTACCGTAGCCCTTATCCCAAACGAGAAGCTGTATGTCCTGAAAAATAACCAGAAAGTGGCCGAGTTCCCACTCTAAATTTTACCCCTGACGTCTACTTTTGATTTTTACAAAATGTCTACTTTTGATTTTTACGGAACACCGGGCCAAAATTTCCTTGACAGTCTTTTGAGGGGCGTGTTAGCATTGTTTGATCTTGAAAAGGAAGTCATGAGGCAATGGTGCGGGGCGCTTTATCAGAAGAAAGGGCAAGCAATATTTTGCTTCCCATCTCCTTAATTTTACCTTCCCCAGAAATCCTTACCCTGGGTTTCATGTCCCATGATTCTCGACCGCTCTCAAGAAAGGCGGCCATTTAATTTTGTCACGAAAGGAGATTGAAATGAATTTCTGGTCAACAAGAAGGGGGAGTATGGTTTTTTACTTCCCGATCTTCATATTACTGGTCTTAGCCCTGGTTGCAGCAAGCGGCCTTAAGGCAGCCGATGTCGTCGTTTATGATTTTGTGAAAAAAGCTCCTGAGGCCAAATGGTACCGGGCTATCTCCGCGGCCGGCGAACTTCCATGGAACGGTGCCGATAATGATAGCCGGGGCTTTGCCCGGCACGTGACCAATGCCGTACTGGAGGATGGTCAGACCATTTCCCAGGTTCTTCAGACCCATCCTGAATGGAAAAATGACGGAAACATAATCGGGGTCTTTCCTGGAGTCAAGATTCCCGCCGGCGCTACCTTTAAGGCTACCGTGGGCTTTCTGAAAGGCGCCACCCAGTCCGATGGCGTCAAGTTTTACGTTTCCATGGTTAGTGCCGGAGGCGGAGCGGTAATGTTGGCAGAGGTTCCGGCCAGGTATGACGGTAAGCTGGACCAGGTTTCGGTTGACCTGTCACCCTATGCTGGCTCAACCGTGGATTTCCGGCTGTCGGTGTCCGCTGCCGGCAGGTCAGTGCAGGACTGGGCGGTCTGGGCATCTGCGGCCATCTATGCCCCCCTGACCGTCCAGAAGGTTGGCCAGGTAGCTGACCTGAGCAAGGCCAAGGTTCCGGCCACCACCCCGCAGAAACCGGCCGGCGGGGTTGACCTGCAGCTGGTTAAACCTTCCATCATCAAAACCATCCCCCTTAACCCGGCCGGAGTGGCCCCGAGCCGTCATAAAGTCGAGGACATCGGCCCCCTGAACATAGAAGAACCCATGACCCTGCTCAACCGGGTTTTCAAGGATAATGAAAAGCCGAATACTTATTATTACCTTCCCCGGGAAATAAACCTGGTCCGCGATAGAGCCGCCGGTGGCTACCGGATAAGTGCTGTCTGGACCAATGACCAGAGGGTCAAGACCACCATGACCCTTAAGGCCAATGTCGACCCGGCCGATGTCAAGCTGATGGAGGAAGCCCTGAAGGCGGCCCGGGGTCAACAGGCAGTCTTGCGCTCGTTGCCCTATGATGAAGCGGCCATAATAGACATGCAGGGCTGGGAAGACTGGGAAATTGAGAATATCAGGATCCCGAGTTTTGGCTCCCTGGAAACGGAATTGCCCATCAACATTGCCATGGCTCCGGATACTCTGGCTGAACTGAAGCCGCTTCTGGAAAAAGAAGGGTTGACTGCCGGGATGAAAATTAAGTCCGGGACCGTGGAGCGAGAGATTCCCATCAGGGTTGGCCTTAAATACTTTACAGGCCGCTGGTATTCGGGAGTGGAAGAGCTTGGCTTTTCCATAGACGAGAAGAATTCCGTTCTCTATCTCCACGGCGTCAGGAACCTTTCAGATTTTCCGATTAAAGTTTCTTCGGTCAGCCTGCGCTTCAGGCTGCCCAACGGCGAGGATGTCTACAAGAACCTTAAGTGCCTTAAGGAAACTGTAATCCAGCCCGGGCAGGCCCTGGACCTGGAAGTCCAGTTTGTGCCCAGGGGACTGCTACTGGCTGAGTACCGGAAGGCTTTTCCAACCGCGCCTCCAGCGCCAAAGAAAAAGAGTTCCCTTCTGGAGAAGGGCCTCGGAGCCTTGAAAGGCGAACTGGAGAAGAAACTGGACAAGGACAAGGTCCAGGAAGCCGAGGAACTCCTGGTCAAGGACGAGGTCGGCCAGCCGGCCAGTCCCAAGGTCGACGCCTTCTTCAAACAGTATGCCCGCAGTTTCTGGATGGAGATTGAACCCGATTTCAACTGCCAGCCCTGCCTGGACAAGATCTGGAGCAACATTGAAGTGGTTTCTTACATAGAAAGGATGAGGAAACTCCAGGTGGAAGTCCTGGCCAGCGTTTTCGACCCGGCGGCCTATGACAGCCCGCTGGAGGTGGAAAAGGTCCGGGTGGAAATCCGTTCGCCCTACCTGAGCGCCCAGGGCCGGAGCGGGCTGGTAACCGGGATTGATTTCAACAAGAACAAGCTTAAAGAGCTGGTGACGGTTTACCTGCCAATGGCCAGCGGTGAGCAGTTCAATTTCGAGTACAAGATAAAGGCCGTTCTGAAAGACGGTCAGATTGCCGAGTCGGCCAGCTGGGAAACGGTGACCGACAGCCTGGATCTGACCGTAGGACCGTACCACATAAAAAACCTTTTCGGCAGATAGCAATGGCGCGCCAAGGGGAAATTGCAAATAACATAAAAATTTAGAAAAGTTCAGGAAAATAAGGAGGCAGAGATGCGGACTCCGTTAACTAAAAAGGCTGGGAGGCTATTCTTGTTTTTTGCTCTGGTTCTGGTCGCTGTGGCCACTGGCCTTAGGGCCGAGGTGCTGCTGGACCGGGAGCCCATCCAGGTCACAAACGCCCTGCTATTGAGGGACCATGCCGACGAACACGGTTATCATTATATGCCCCTGGCGCCCAGGGTTGCTACCTGGCCGGACGGCAAGCCCAAGTTCAGCTTTATCCAGTATGTCCGGACCGGGAAGGAGATTACGGGCGGCATTCTGCATTTTCTCTGTACCTTCGGTCTGACCAAGGAAGAGCTGGAAAAAGCCGAGCAGGAACTGAAAAGGATTGACAAGGATGGCAGGATAATCGGCCCGGTGATGTTTACCTCGGGAGAGTTTCACATCATTTCGGCCTCGGCCGGAGAGGGCGGAATATTCAGCCGCAGAATAGTTGGCACCGGCAAGGCCCCGCTTCTGGCCGGCTCAGAAGCCGCGGTCTCAATTGCCCTGACCGAAGAAGGCTCGACTCTGCTGATGGAATCATTCAAGAAGCCCACTTCTGATATTTCGGTTCAGTTCGTCATGACCTACCAGGGGCTGACCCCCGCTTACCAGGCCCTGCTGACCGTGGACTGGGACAAGGTCTATGACCACAAGGAATTCAAGGCCGATGTCGGGCATTTTTTTGTCAGCGCCCAGATTCATAAAATCTATTCTCAATTGAGGGAGCAGGGAGCCATCAAGCTGGAGGTTATAGGCGAAGATGCCAAGATGGATGAACTCCTGGATACGGCCTACAACACCATTACCAGGATGATGTTTGAGGCCAAGCCGGTAAAGCCCGAGGATATAGGCAAGGCCGAGGCCAGCACTGGATCCAACTGGCTGGGCAAGCTGTTTGGCCAGGCCCATTTTGGCTTTGTCCGGAAGCAGGTCAAGCTGAGCGGCAAGTACACCGTGGACCTGACCAGGCGCAAGCGCGACCAGCGGGAAGTTCCCCTGACCGGAAATATCAGCGGTCTTTACAAGCAATATGGTAAAGAGGCGGAGTTCTTCAGCGTGGTGGACCTGGATGACCCGACCTTTGAAGAACGAACCATAAACGTCATCCTGGACGGCGAGGATTTCCAGACCTTTTCACAATACCTGAATTTTGCGGGCATTACCTTTAAGAAGGAATACGAGAATGCCGACATGAAGTCCATCACCGAGGACCTGATTTTCGACCGGACCAAGTTCGGCCAGAACGGCAACAAGCTGTCGCTCAAATACCGGCGCAAGGGCGACCAGACAGACAAGTGGCTGGAGTACGAGTATAAGCCCATCTGGAGCTATGTCGGCGGGCTGGAAGTGGCCGGAGACTGGATCAAGACCAGCCAGCCGGTCATCACCCTGACTCCCCCCCATAAATATCGCTACATAGAAGTCCTGGCCGAAGAGGCCAACATGAATGAGCATGGTATCATCAGGATTGCCGTCCAGTTCAGGCACAAGAATTTTGGCCGGCAGCTGCAGAAGGAAGTGGTCCTGCGCAAGGGCGAACCGCTTAACATCAACTACGTCTATTTCCACGAGCCAAACAACCTGGAGTATGAATACAACATTATCTGGCTGTTCAAGGATAACACCAGGGTTTCTTCCGGCTGGAAGAAAGCCACCGACCCCTTTATCTATGCCTACTATGAGAAGCTCTGAATGAAGGAGGTCCAGTTGCGATTCAGGCCAGTGACCGGGCTTCCGATTCTCTTATGGCTGCTTCTGGCGCCAGGACTGAGGGCTGACCCGGTTCTGACCAGGCCAGAGACGGTGGCCGGGCGGATCATAGTTTATCCCGACCAACGGAGTCCCAAACTTTTTTACTACGTGCCCACCCGGCTCCACCTGAGCCAGACCTTCGGGAAACCCAATTTCTTTTTCTACAAGTATGTTTACGTTAATAACCAGGGAACGGCTGAACCCAGAACCACCGCCGGCGGAGTGCTGACCCTTTCGGTTGAGTTCGGCGATGAAACGGAAATCCTGAGAAGGGAAAAAGGGGAGCAATTCGAGTACCGGCCGGTCCAGGTTGAAACCATAGAACTCAGCCTGAGCTACACCGGCCTGGAGAAACTGGAGGACCAGAAACCAGCTGGCGGGGACAAGAAGGCTCTTGGCTCGAATAAGATTCTCTGGACGGGGAAGAGCTTTACCTTTCCGCTGAGCGCGGCCTCGGCCTCTTATCTCTGGAAAATCTATGAAGAAAAGAAAGCCGCCAGCCTGAGCCTGGAGTGTACCTTTAGCTACGGCGGTTATGAAATCGACCAGGAAGGGAAATTGCAGCCGGGGGAGAGAAGCGGACGTCTCAGTTTCGACATCCCCGTTTCCATGGAACAAAACCCCGACCTTTTCCAGGTGATCAACCTGGCCCAGAAGTTCTCGTTCAATTACCGTAAGCTGAGCGTCATCTGCTTTGACTTTGTTAACGGGCTGAATGGCAACATGGTCAAGATGACAGTCGAGGTGGAAAGCACCACCGCCCGGGGCCAGAAAGACGCCAAGATGGTGACTTTTTCCGCGGATAGCCAGCCGCAGTACAACCTGGAATTTAACGTTCCGGAAGCCAGGGGAGGAAAATACCGCTACCGGGTGACCAAAGTCTATGCCGACGGGCGTTCGGAAAGGGGCGACTGGCAGGAAGGGGATAATGCCTTCCTGGACTTATCAACCTATGAGCTGGTGATTAAGGATGATTGAGGTTCTGAGCCGGACGATGACGATAGAGGACGCGCCGGTCGCACCGGCGACGAATCATCAGCCCGGCTTAATCCGCAATTTTCAGAATGCGGCAGGTCATGCTCATGGTTCTGACCATGATAGACAGTATATCAATGCCCGGTTTGAAGTTTCTGTTTCCCGGGTAGTTTTTAAGACAGGAGAGCTTTTATGAAAAAGAAAACAATCTTGCTGTTGATTGGTCTCTCTTTCATTTTATCTTCCGGACTTCTGCTCCTGGCCGAGGTGGCGGTGGAGGAAGTGATACAAGCCGGGATGTATGTATTTTACCGGGACCATGCTGACCCGCATAAATACTACTACGTGCCCGGGGAGCCGCGGCTGGCGACCAGGAGGGACGGGACGCCGGAGTTTAGCTTTATCAAGTACACCAAGACCGACAGCACGACGAAGGGCGGGGTGCTGCATTTTCTGGTGACCTGGGGTTTTACCAGCGGGGAGCTCAGCTCGGCCGAATCGGCCCTCAAGGGTATAGACCCTCAGGCTAAACTGGCCGGGCCGGTGCCATTCAAGGAAGCGACTTTCCAGGTGATTTCGGCCACTGCCGGGAAGGACGGGATATTCAATCGTCGTATAGTTGGGGAGGGTAAGGCTCCGGTTCTGCCTGGCCAGAAGGCTGCGGTATCGATAGCGCTGACCGAGGAAGGGGCATCGTTG
>JABLWX010000040.1 GCA_013178315.1 Candidatus Aminicenantota bacterium | reverse complement strand
GAACGACAACTGCTATGTGGAGCAGAAGAACTATTCGGTGGTCCGTCGCCTGGTGGGATACCTCAGATATGACACTGAAGAAGAGCAAAGGCTATTAGAGCAACTTTACTGCCGTTCCCGACTGTATTATAACTTCTTCCAGCCGAACATGAAGCTTGTCAGTAAGGAGAGAGTGGGCAGTCGGGTGATAAAGCGCTATGACAACCCTAAGACTCCCTACCAGAGGCTATTGGAATCTCCGGCTCTCAGCTCAGAGCAGAAGGCCTGGCTGCGGAGAACCTATCAGGAGCTCAACGTGGTGAAGTTAAAGGCAGAGATAGACAGGCTCAAGGAAAGGCTGTGGCGGCTGCAAAAAGTTAAGAAAAACTGCCCAAATTTTCGTATAGATTCTTACGTGAGGCAATGATTATGCTTTCATATAGATTTTCTCGTGAGGCAACAGGGCTTTTTTTATTGACAGTTTTGCCAGTTTTATGATAGAAAAAAATGCGCTTTTTATTCTGGAGCTTATAAACCGGCGGGGAGCAGTCAGTGAGGATTTTTCAGCGGGTCTTAAGGCGGATAGCCTATTTTATTCCGGGCGGCGCCTCTCTCCGCCCCGCTCTTAACAGGCTTCGCGGCGTTAAAATCGGCAAAAATGTCTGGATCAGCCAGTACGTTTATGTGGATGAGCTGCACCCGGAAGCCATAGAAATAGGGGATAATGTCACGGTCGGCATAGGAACGGCCATCATTTCACACCTGTACTGGACAAAATCAAGGGAAATCGTGGTCAAACCCGTGGTTATCGAGCCTGACGTCTTTATCGGGCCCCATTGTGTCATTCTTCCCGGCGTTCGCATAGGCCGCGGTTCGGTTATCCATGCCGGGACAGTGGTTTCTCACAATGTCCCGCCCGGGGTCTTTTTCGGCCACGCTCCAGCCACCGTCCTGGGAAAGGTAACAGTTCCTTTAACGCCCGAGCATTCTTACCAGGAATTCGTTCACGGTTTGAGGCCCATCAGGAAAAGAGGCGAGCAAGATGGTCAGGGATGAAGTAAAGAAATTCATACTGGAAAAATTCTTATTCAATTGCAGCGACCAGCTCGACGATGATATGTCTCTTATTGAGACCAACACGGTAGATTCGGTGGGCATGCTGGAAATAGTGAGTTTTATTGAAAATAACTTCAAAATTAAGGTAGAAGATGAAGAGTTAACCGCCGAAAACCTTGACAGCATAAATAGAATAGCCAGGTTTATAGAGAGAAAGCTGGAGGCCCAGGCTAAATAGATGCAATTTGACCCGGTTCTCCTCCATGATTGGCTCTCCCGGACCGCCCGCCGCTATCCTGTTAAAACAGCTCTGATCTCCAGGGGGCAGCGGCTGACCTATCATGAGGTTGAAGAAAAATCCAGCCACCTGGCTTCAGCCCTGGTGCTGATGGGGTTCAGAAAAGGCGACCGGGCCATAATCTGCCTGGACAATTCGCCGCAAGCTGTAATTTCCATCTATGGAATTCTCAAGGCCGGCGGGGTTTTTATAATCCTTGAACCCAGAAGCCCCTGGCCCGTCATAAATTCTGTAATTGAAGACTCTGGGGCCCGCCTTCTGATTACCTACAGGCGCAAGCTTTCCCAGAAAGAAGATTTTAAGCCGTCTTCTGAAGACCTGCAAATTATAGTCGTGGACGGCAGCCAGGCGCCTCCCCGAATTTTCCCCAAAGCCCTGAATTTTTCCGGGCTGACCGAGAAACTATCCGTTGATGTCCGTTTACCCCGGCTCCTGGAAAACGACCTGGCCTGCCTGGTATATACATCCGGTTCAACCGGAAAACCCAAGGGCATCATTTGCACCCACCATAACATGGTCACGGCAGCCCGGAGCATCATTCAATACCTGGGAAATACCAGGGATGATATTATCCTGGACGTCCTGCCGCTTTCATTTGATTACGGGTTATACCAGGTTCTCATGTGCTTCATGTTTGGCGGAACGCTCGTCCTTGAGCCATCGTTCGCTTACATTCAGGATATTCTGGCTGCCATTGAGAAAGAAAAGGTAACCGGTTTTCCGATCATTCCTTCGATTTCAGCCCTGCTCTTAAGACTGAAGAACTTCCCTCAAAAGCAGCTCGGGTCGCTGCGCTACATTACCAACACCGGCGCCGCCTGGCCTGTTTCCCATATCCGCAGGCTCCGGGAATTATTGCCCGGAGTAAAGCTCTTTTCCATGTACGGCCTGAGCGAGTGCAAGAGAGTGAGCTATCTTCCGCCCGAATTGATCGATAAGCATCCGGACTCGGTGGGAATTCCCATGCCCGGCTTAGAGGTGGTTATTGTCGACAGGCGCGGCAAACCGGTTGAGGCCGGAAAACCCGGCCAGCTACTCGTTCGGGGGCCCACGGTCATGCAGGGCTACTGGCGAGATAAAAAACTGACCAGAAGGGTTTTCCGGTCGGGCCGCTATCCGGAAGACCGCTGGCTTTATACCGGCGATATATTCCGCCAGGATGAAAACGGCCTGCTCTATTTTGTCGGACGCCGCGACCGGCAGATAAAATCCTACGGCCACAGGATTAACCTGGCCGAGGTGGAAAAGGTTATTTCCGGCCTGGAGGGAATAGTGGAAGTGGCCGCTGTTCCGGTCCCGGATGAAATTGGCGGGGCCGTGGTCGGGGTTTTCGTCGCTGCCAGAAAGGGAATTAAGCTGGACGAGAACAGCATCAGGCATCATTGCCAACAGAACCTTGAGCCCTATAAAATACCTCGCCTAATCTGTCTGATGAATTCACTGCCCAGGACCACAAACGGCAAAATTAATTACAAGAAATTGATGTCTTCTCTGAAAAAAGGGAAGCCGGGGAAGAAGCCAGTATCTCAGGAAAAAGGGCGAGGGGCCGTGATGAATATATAACCCCGAAGGGCGGCCGGCAAAGGTTAAAGATGAGAAAGTTTCCAGCCGGGTTAAATGCCTTCGGCCCGGTGGTCAGGAAGGAACTTGCCGGAAGCCGGGACCCGGGAAAAAGCTTCTTTAGAAGGGATTGTTTCTAAGGTGAACCTATTCTTTAATCTGAGCCCGGGTATTTATGGGTTGATAAAAACCCTGGATGCCAGTCGGGGCACATTAGGAACGATTATAAATTGCCGGAAGCAGAGCTTTGCGAAAAAGGAGACAGGCCGATGCGAAACAATGAATATATGAAAGAATTTTCATGTGACCTGCTTAGGCTCGATTGTGAAAGGGAAACAGCCCGGCTGACCGCCTTTATTTCAGAAGCCGTTGGCCGCCGCCTCCGGAAACAGGGCGCGGTAGTGGGAATTTCCGGGGGGATTGACAGCTCGGTAACGGCGGCTCTCTGTGTCAGGGCCTTGGGTGCAGAAAAGGTCCTGGGGCTGCTGATGCCCGAAAAGGATTCTCATCCCGATACACTGAAACTCAGTCGATTGGTAGGGGAGAGCCTTGGCATTAAGACTATCTATCGTGACCTAACCCCGGTTCTGAACGGCCTCGGGTTCTATGATGAAATGACCGCCTGTATTCAGCAGATTATTCCTGAATATTCCAGCGGCTGGAAATGGAAGATCTCGGCCTCCGATATCAGGAATGAACGTCTTTTTACCTTTTTCTGGCTGGTGGTTCAATCGCCGCAGGGCGAAATCGTAAAAAAGCGACTGCCCGCTGATAGCCTGCTTCAGATCATAGCCCTGAGCAACTTCAAGCAGCGGACCCGCAAGATGCTGGAGTATCACTATGCTGACCGGTTTAATTATGCCGTGGCCGGCACTTCAAATCTCCTGGAGAGCGACCAGGGCTTCTTTGTCAAACTGGGGGATGGGGCCGGCGATTTTAAGCCGATTGCCCACCTCTATAAAACCCAGATTTACCAGCTCGGAAAGTACCTGGGCCTGCCCGAAGCCATAACCGAACGCAAGCCTACGGCTGATATCCACCCCCTGTCCCAGGGGCAGGACGAATTCTTCTTCGGGCTGCCCTACGAGCAGCTCGATGCCTGCCTTTATGGCGAAAAGAACGGTATTCCGGCGGAATCGGTGGCCCGGGCTATCGGCCTGGAAGCCGACCGGGTCAGCCTGATTTACAGGCAATTAGCCCATCGCCGCCTTATCAACGAATACCTGAGCCTTCCCCCGCTTTATCCTGAAAGGTAAGGGGAGCCGGGGTATAAAGCCGAGAAACCTGGCCGGTAGTCTGAATTCTTAATCAGTTCGAATTAAAAATCAGCTATAGCAATATTTATAGAATTAAAATACCAAAACACTTAAATTTTCCGCGGCGGAACAAGCATCCTTCATTAAGCGAATCTTTTTGAGTTGAAAGGGCGGCAGGATCCATAAAAATGGTTACAAAATCCATAAAAATAAATATAATAAGCAGTGGAGTTTCTTATTTCTCAGTATTAATATCCCAGTATTAATATCACAAATTTAATGTCACAAATTTTTCTTGCTATCTTACTATTTTCCAATTCCCCCCGGGCCTAATCTATTTAAGCTGATACCTGACAGGACATGCTGTTTCAACTAAGTCTGCTCCTTAGCAACTCCGGTTGGCCGAGGTGATTACATCAGATTCATTTCTTACTGATGGAAGGCAAATTGCCCCTGTGGTAAACTAAAAATCAAATTTACTGGCGAGGTAAGAGATGGCAGAAAATGATAAAAGCAAACAGGCCATAATTCATCCGGAAGCATTCATTGCTGATAAAGCAATTCTCATCGGCCGCATCATCATCAAAAAAGGGGCCAGCGTCTGGTTTAACGCCGTGCTCAGGGCCGATATCGCCGACATCGTCATCGGCGAGTATTCCAACATCCAGGATAACTGTGTCGTCCACGTGGACTACGACATCCCGACCATAGTCGGCGACTACGTCACCGTCGGCCACGGAGCCATCCTTCACGCCTGCAAGATCGGCAACAACACCCTCATAGGCATGGGCGCGGTCGTCCTGGACCGGGCCATCATCCCCGATAACTGCCTGGTGGCCGCCGGGGCCCTTGTCCCGCCCGGCAAGACCTTCCCCGAGGGCACCCTCATCCTCGGCAACCCGGCCAATGTGGCCCGCACCCTTACCCCCGATGAGATCAAGCACCTCCGCGAGCATGCCCTGAACTATTACGACCTCTGGCAGAAAAATTACCGTCGCTGACACCAGGTTATTCCTCTTAACCTCAGGCAAAGGTTAAATTTAAACTTGACAATATCTTAACGAATTGTTAATTATAGGGCGGAAGGTTCGCCGGGGAGATCAAAATGAACGAACTTTTCGCTGCCCGCCTTAAGAAACTGCGCGAGGAGTCCGGCCTGACCCAGGAAGAGCTGGGCGAAGCCGTCGGCCTCTCTTCCGAATACATCTCGCTCCTGGAAGCCGGAAAGCGCACCCCCTCCATCATCGCCCTGAACCGCATTTCCCGTTATTTTCAGAAAAATGTCTCCTATTTCCTTGAAACGCGAGAAAATCCCTTTGCTTCTCTGCAGGCCGACGAGCGCCTGAGTTCAGCAACCAAGAAAATCCTGGCCAGATTCCAGAAAACCTGTGATGAATACCTGGAACTGGAGCGTGCCACCGGCCGCCATCTCCAGCTGGCCCCGCTCTATTCCGGAAGCCTTTCTCCCCAGAATATGGCCGAGGAAGAACGCCGCCGCCTGGGCCTGGGCAACGAACCCATCCGCGACATTTTCCGCTTGGGCGAGACCAACGGCTGTCGCTATTTCCGGGTTAGCCTGCCCGAGGAAGCCCGCATTTCCGGAATTTTCATCTACCTTGAAGAAAAGGATGCCGCCTTTGCCCTGATCAACTCCAACCTGTCGCCCGGAAAGCAGGTGGTGGCTGCGGCCCACCTTTACTGCCATTACCTCAGGGACCGCCACGAATCGCCCATCATCGACAACCTCGACGTCATAGTAGATGAGTATGTTACGCTCTATTCGCCCCGCGAGCAGTTCGCCCAGTCGTTTGCCTCGCGCTTCCTGATTCCGCCGTCCAAGGTGCGGGAGCTGGTGGAGCGCGTCGTCAAGACCCGCCGCCTGACCTATCCCGAGGTGATTTTCCTCAAGAGGTATTTCGGCGTCAGCACCCCGGCCATGCTCCGGACGCTGCGACTGCTGAATTATCTCAGCCGCTCCCAGTTTGAGAATTATTTCAAGCTGGACCACGAGGCCGAGGAACGCGAGATTTTTGGCGACGTTTCGGTTGAAGAAAGGGAAACCAGCGAACCCGGTCCAGACCTGGTGCTCCCCGAGCGTTTCTATCTCCTTAAAAAGGAAGCCGAGCTGGTTGAGACTGCTGAGGAAGAGGAGGCGAAGGAGAAGGTCAAATCCAGGGAAAACCCGCCCGAAAGCAAGGAAGAACCGGAGCGCGGAGGCGAGGAAAACTGAGGCCAGGTGCACCTGTCTTTCCGGCGGGGACGGAATGCTCTAAAATTAAGATTTATGAAGTCCCCAAACCGCTTGAGGCCAGGCGGGTTCCCGCTTTTAAGGAACTTCTTATTCTCAATCTTTAAGCTGACGTCCCATGAGACTTGAAACTCAATGTAAAGATTGTAGAAAAAGGGCCTTCATAATCTTTTACGGGCGAGAGGAAGCCAGGCCATGAGCGACTCCCCGGTCATTTATGAAGAGAAGCAGAAACTGAACCTGGGCCTCCTCTGGCTGCCCATTCTGGCCCCGATGCTGATGATGTGGTACGCCTTCTACCAGCAGATTATCAGGGGAAAACCGGTGGGCACGCGCCCTGCGCCCGATGCCATTGTTGTTGTGTTGTTCGTCATCTTCGGGCTGCTTTTTCCTTACCTGATGCTCAAGACCGTCCTGGTCCTTCAGGTCAGACCGGACGGTTTTTATTTTCGCTATTATCCTTTCCAGCTCCGCTATCGCAAGGTTTCCTGGCTGGAAATAAAGGAGGTGAAGGTGCTCAATTTTTCCCCGGTCAGGGATTTTGGCGGGTACGGGATAAAGTACGCCCGGGGCGCCAAGATCTACGTGGCCAAGGGGAATAAGGGTATTAAGATAACGCCCTTGTCCGGCCGGCAGCTCATCTTCAGCAGCGATAACCCGGAAATGCTGCTCAGCTACATGAGCGGGCACTGGCACCGCCAGGCCTGATCCGCCATAAAAATTTCCCGGCGTTAAAGACGATAGTCTTGCTTTAAAGGAGAAGCATCCTAACAGGTTCCGGGCTGCGGACGAAGAATTTAATTGTTGCCCCGGGGACCATTTGTTAGAATGAAATTTCGAAAACTTAGAGTGCATGATAGGCTCTGATCAAAGGAGTTCATGATGTCCAAATTAATTAAAAAAGCGACCAGCCGAAGATATCAATCTTTAGTTTTCAGCCTGGCAATTCTTGTTATTTTACTGCTACTAACCACAGGCCTTAGCTTGAGTTCTGGACCTGCTGCCTCTGACCAAAACCGGGCCGTGCAGCGCCTGCCGTCCCCGGAAGACCTGACTCAGAATCAAAGCCAGCAGAGCAATACAGGGGAGCAGACTACAGGTCAGAACCAGCCTGACCAGAGCCAGGCCCAGGCCGCCAGCCCTGGATCTCAGGCCCTTCGCCCCATTGAAATAAAAGACATCCTGGCCTGGAAGAGCATATCTTTTGCCCAGGTTTCGGACGACGGGCGCTGGTTTGTCTGCGTGCTGGCTCCCAACGAGGGCGACAGCGAGCTGGTGATTAAAGAAATTGACGGGAAAAAAGAATACCGTTTCCCGCTGGGCGAGGCTCCCCGCAATCTCTATGATTCCATAATCATCTCCGACGATTCTCGCTGGGTGGGTTTCCTGTCCTATCCGACTTCCGAGGAAATGAAGAAGCTGCGCAAGGAACGTAAGAGGGTAGAACCAAAAGGCTATCTCCTGGACCTCAGGAATGGTGAAAAAACCGAGTGGACCCGTGTCCGAAAAATCGCCTTTTCCGGCGAAAGCTCGACCTACCTGGCGGTTCACCGCCTGGCTCCCGAAGCCCAGGAGAAAGAAAAAGACAAGTGGACCGGTTCCGACCTGGTTTTGAAAAACCTGGCTACCGGCCAGGAAATCGGCCTGGGCAACGTTTCCGAGTTTGCCTTCAACAAGCCAGGCCAGCGGCTGGCTTTCCTGGTTGATGCCCAGGATAAAAATGGTAACGGCCTTCTCCTCCAGAATCTCAAGAGCGGCGAGGTCCAGGCCCTGGATTCCGGCCGGTTCTGGTACAAGAACCTGCGCTGGGATGAAAAGGGCCAGGCCCTCAGCGTTCTCAGGGGCCAGGAAGATAAGAAATTCGAGGACAAAATTTACAGCCTGGTGTCCGTGAAGTTTGACCCGGCCACCGGCAAGCCTGAAAAAATAGAGTACGAACCCGGGAAGGATAGCGCCTTTCCCGAAGGTTTCGGGCTGAGCCCGGATTTTACGCCCTACTGGCTCGAGGATTACGAAGCCGTGGCCCTGGGTATCAAGCAACTCAAGGCCAATCCTGGCGCCGATAAAGATAAAGACAAAGAGGCTGCTGATAAAGAGAAAAAGGAATCCGGGGAAAAGGCCGCAGCGCCGCCCGCCCGGGCTGACGAGCCGGATGAAGAAGAGATACCCGACCTCATTCTCTGGCACTGGCAGGACCCCAGGCTCCAATCGCAGCAGCAGGTGGAGGAAAGGCGGGATGCCTCCTTCAGCTACCTTTCTCTCTACCGGGTAAAGGATAAAAAATTTGTCCGGCTGGCCGATGACGAGCTGCGGGAAATTGAGCTCGGCCGTAAATCAGACCTGGCCATAGGCTATGACATCTCTCTTTATGAACTCGAAGGCAGCCTGAGCGGCCAGAGGTTCCAGGATGTCTACGTGGTTGACCTTAAGACCGGCGAGCGGAAGCTGGCCCTGAAGCAGAACCGCTGGTCTTACGACCTTTCGCCCGATGGCCGTTACTTCCTCTATTACAACGACTGCCACTTCTTTAGCTACGAGCTGGCCACCGGCCGGAGTTACAACCTGACCGCCAGGTTGCCGGCTTCTTTCATCGATGAAGATAATGACCTCAACGTGAAAAATCCCCCCGACCGCCCCTTCGGCTGGTCAAAGGACGGGCGCTACGTGTTGCTGTCCGATGGCTGGGACGTCTGGATGGTGGAAGCCCGGGGCCAGCAGGGATTCAACCTGACCGGAAACGGCCTTAAAGACCAGGTGCGCTACACCAGGCGTTTTGTCCTGGACCCGGAAGAGAAGGGAATTGACCTGGCCCAGCCGCAGTATTTTCAGGCTTACGGCGAATGGACCAAGAAGCAGGGGATTGCCCTCATTGATGCCACGAAACGAACCACGAAAATGCTTCTCTGGGATGAGGCCCAGTTCAACCGCCTGCTTAAAGCCAGAAAATCCGGCCGCTATCTCTATACCAGGGAGACCCACCGAGATTTTCCCGATTATTACGCTTCAGATGCTGTGCTGGGCAAGGCTTCAAGGCTTACCGAAGCCAATCCACAGCAGAAGGAATTCCTGTGGTCTTCCGGTGCACGGCTGGTTGACTATGTCAGCGAGAAGGGCAAAAGGCTTCAGGCTGCCCTTTTCCTTCCGGCCGGTTACCAGGAAGGCAAAAAATATCCGACCATTGTCTATATTTACGAAAAGCTATCCAACAACCTGAACCGCTATTTCCTGCCAACAGCCAACGGTTTTAACAAGTCCTATTACACCAGCCAGGGCTATGCCGTGCTGATGCCCGACATCACCTATACCGTCAACGACCCCGGGATGTCGGCGGTCTGGTGCGTGCTGCCGGCGCTTAAGGCGGCCATTGCCACCGGTGTCGTCGACCCGGAGCGGGTCGGGCTTCAGGGGCATTCATGGGGCGGTTACCAGACAGCTTTCCTGATCACCCAGACCGAGGCTTTCGCCGCGGCCGTGGCCGGGGCGCCCCTGACCAACATGATTTCCATGTACAGTTCAATTTACTGGAACACCGGCTCGGCCAACCAGCCGATTTTTGAAAGCAGCCAGGGGCGGTTTACCGGAGGTTACTGGGAGAACCTGGAAGCCTATACCCGGAATTCACCGGTTTACTACGCCACCAGGGTTCAAACCCCGCTCCTGCTGCTTCACAACGACAGGGACGGGGCGGTGGTCTTCAACCAGGGCCTTGAGTATTACAACACCCTGCGGCGGCTGAAAAAACCGGTGGTCATGCTGGAATATGTCGGCGAAAACCACGGGCTGCAGAAGCCGGCCAACCGCAAGGACTACACCGTCAGGATGAAGGAGTTTTTTGACCATCACCTGAAGGGTCAGCCGGCCCCCGACTGGTGGGAGAAGGGGATTCCGTATCTCAAGCTCAAGGACCACCTGAAGGAGAGGGTTAAAGCCTTGAAGGCGGCTGGGCCCGAAGAAAAAACTGCGCCGAAAAAGAAAGAAAACTTGCCCTGACAATAATATTAATTGAAAATACTTTCAGGAAAATTTAATGAAAAGGGGGAGTTAAAGATGAAAGACCCGAAAGATATGAAATATTCTCACTCCAAGCTGAATTATTATGAAACCTGTCCCCTGAAATTCAAGCTGGCCTATCTTGACGGGGTCAGGGTTGAGGAGGAAGGCATTGAAGCTTTCCTGGGAACGAGGTTCCACGAGGCCATGGAAAAGCTCTACCAGGAAATTCCCTTCCGGACGATGACCCTGGATGAGGTCAAGGCTTATTACGAGGAGCGATGGAAAAAGAATTTCCACGAGAAAGTGATTGTCGGGGAGGAGGGAAGAACAGCCGACGATTATTTCCGGCGGGGGCTGAAATTCATAGAAGATTATTACCGCCACTACTATCCCTTCAACCAGAACCGGGTGCTGGGCCTGGAGCAATACATCGAGATCGAGCTGGAAGGGAAACGCCGGTATGTGTTGCAGGGTTACGTGGATAGAATTGACCTGACGCCAGAAGGAGTAATTGAAATCCATGATTACAAGACGGGTGGCTCGCTGCCGGAACAGGCCCAGGCCGATGCCGACCGGCAGCTGGCCCTCTACCAGCTGGGCGTCAAGAAAAAATGGCCCTGGGCTGAAAAATTCCGGCTGGTCTGGCATTACGTGGCCTTTGACCTGGAAATCTCATCCACCCGGACGCCGGAGAAGCTGGAAGAGCTGAAACAGCAAATCGTGGAGCTGATTGAAAGGATTGAAGCGGACCGGGAATTTCAGCCGCGAGAGAGCGTTCTCTGCAACTGGTGCGCTTTCTGGAATTACTGCCCGCTGAAGAAGCACGAGCGCCAGCTGGAAAAACTGCCGGCCAACGAATACCTCAACGAAGAAGGTGTTGTCCTTGTCAATAAGTATATTGAGTACTCGGAGCAGAAAAAGAAAGCCGAGGCCGAACTGGAAAAGCTGAAAGAGGCTATAATCGTTTATGCCGAGAAAAACAACCTTTCAAGAGTGATGGGCAGCGAATTCCACCTGACCCTGAGCCGGCAGGAAAAGATAAAGATTCCCGGAGCGGGCGAGGAGAAGCGGGTTTTGCTGGAAAACTTGATAAGGCAGGCCGGGCTGTGGGACAGGTTGTCGGCCCTGGACCGGTATGCCCTGGAAAAGGCCATCAAGTCCGGGCAGCTTGACGACCGGTTGCTGGAAAAAATAAAAGAACTGGTCACGAAGGAAATTCAAATAAGCCTTTTTCCTGGTCAAAACAAAGGACCGTCGGATTGAAGGTTGAGTTTAGGCCAGAAGAATTGTTGGTAGATCGATAGGTTGAACATAAAAATTGGTATAAAAGCGGGTATAAGGGGTATAAAGGAAAAGGCAAAAATCAATATTTTCACTGCTCAAATATCAAAGGCAGCAGGTCGTAGGGTGTCTTGAGCAGGACCCGGGCGCCGCTCCGGAGAAGCTCCTCGGCATCCCTGAAGCCCCACAAAGCGCCGGCGGCCAGGATACCCGCGGCCCGGGCCGTTTCCATGTCCACGGAAGTATCGCCCACGTAGACCACTTCTGAAGGCTGGAGCCCCAGTTCATTTAATACCTGATGGAGGGGAGCCGGGTCAGGCTTGACCGGGGTCCCGGGCCTGGCTCCCAGGATGACGTCGAATTCAAAAGGCAGCAGCTCCCTGGTCATCCGGACGGTAAACTCGTGCGATTTATTGGACAGAACCGCTAACTTCAGTCCAGCTTCCTTCAACCTGGCCAGGACTTCCAGGATGCCGTCGTAGGGACGCGAGTGCTGCTTGTAGGTGGAGAGGTATTCCCGGCGGTATTCCTGGACCAGGTCGCTTATGGCCCGCTCGTCGTCAGCGATTTCCGGCACGGCCCGCTTGACCAGGACTTCCATCCCGTCGCCCACCATCATCTTGCATTCGTCTTCCGAATACTGCCTGAAGCCGCGCCGGGCCAGCACCAGGTTCAGGGTGTGGGTGATGTCCCTGATGGTATCGAGCAGGGTGCCGTCGAGGTCGAAGATAACGCCCTTAAATTTCATGAGCAGTAATTTTACAGGCGGGACCGGGTGCCGTCAACGCCCCCGGAAATCCGGGTTAAAGATTCAGCGGGTGCTGAGGAGGTTTGGATATAAAGAGGATTCATAAATAATATGTATCGGGACTAAGTCAATTCAGTCTGCAAAATATAGTTCAAAAAAACCTACCTGTAAGGTCTTATCTAACGATAGGGACCCGTGGGGCATCATATCTTATAACTTGCCCTGCAAGGGTGTTTTCTATTTTAAAATTTTTTGAAGACTGTTTCTCTTGGGAATCTCAAGTAAAAAGTTCATCAGCAAGAAATCCGGTGGGATGAAAGAAATAACATTATGCTGACGGGGAATTTTACAACTTATAAGCTTATAAGGGGTGCCGGGACTTTTTGAATTGTAATCTGCGGCTAGAATCATCTAACCGATAAATCTACTTAGGTGATTGATTTGTTAGCTCCTGATGAAAGAGGTAAACCAGGTTGGCTTCATCAAGTCCATCATGCATTGCTTACAATCTAAAAAGCCTTTTTTCTTGAGCCGGGCTATCAGGAATTTTCCAGAATCTTTAAGTCCAGGATGCGGTCGAGGCGTAAGTGGCGCTCCTCTTCCCGCAGGTAGCAGTAGGCTACCAGGGCTTCGAAAGTGCGGCCGCAGTATTCCATCATCCCCAGCGAAATTGGCCTCACCCGGCGCCGGCTCTTGGTGTCGTCGGGCTTGAGGTAGGTGATTTCCAAGAGCTTTTTCTTCTTGATGGCTTCCTTGATTTTCTCCCTCTTCAATTCGGGCGGGATGTGCTCCTCAGCCTTTCTGTACTGGAACTGAGTCAGGAAGCGAACCACCCGGTAATCCATCATGATGTGACCCTTCTTTATTGGCTTTTTGAGCACCAGCCCCTCAAAGCTGGTGCAGCGGCTGAGGGCCACGTAAACCTGCCCCGGGGCAAAAGTCCCGCGCCCGACGTCCACCACCACCCGGTCAAAGGTCTTGCCCTGGCTCTTGTGAATGGTAACAGCCCAGGCCAGGCGCAGGGGATACTGGGTGAAGGTTCCGGTGACGCGGCTTATGATCTTGTTTTTTTTCCGGTCGTACTCGTACTCAAATATTTCCCACTCGTGGGGGAGAACGTCCACCAGCGAGCCGTTAAGCAGCCTGACCATTATCACATCCGGCTTATCTTCGGCTTCGATTATTTCTTCCACCCGGCCGATGCTGCCGTTAACCCAGCGGTCGTAAGCATCGTTGTTTAAGAGCATGACCTGGGCCCCTTCCTTGAGGGCCAGGGTCCTGGCCGCCGGCAGGCTTTCGGGGTCAAAATCGCCGGCCAGTACGCCCATGTAGCGGCGTCCGGCCTCGGGCAGCTTCTCCAGCTTTTCTTCGTTTATCCGGTCGGCAGCTTCGTTGGTGCTGGTGAGCGTGATGTAAAACCGGTCTTCCGGCGGGACAAAATCGGGCAGGCAGCGGGCGTTCAGCCTGGCCAGTTGCTCTTCGGTGATGGAACGGTTGCGGATGGCGTTCAGGAGTTCCAGGAAAGCCGCCTCTTTCTGTCTGAAAACTTTTTCCAGCTCCACGAACTCCAGTTCAAAATTCGGGTCGTTAAAAGCCAGGGCCGAGAAAAAGTAGGGCGAGCCGTAGTGAAGGCTGAAGGCTGGTTTTTCGCTGCTGGTAACAACCGGGGGCAGCTGGTAGAGGTCGCCTATCAAGATCATCTGCAGGCCGCCGAAGGGCAGGTCGGGAAAATCGCGGTTTATCCGCAGGGCTTTATCCACGCAGTCGAGCAGGTCGGCCCGGACCATTGAGATTTCGTCAATGATCATGGCGTCTAAGTTCTTGATGAGGGCCTGCTTCATGGCTGAAAGCTTCTTGACCCGGTCCAGGGTGATATCAGGCCGGAAGGCGAAGAAAGAATGGATGGTCTGGCCGCTGACGTTGAGGGCGGCCACCCCGGTCGGCGCCAGGACGACGACCTTCTTTTTCGTGTTGTTTCGGAAGTAATCCAGAAGGGTTGATTTGCCGGTGCCGGCCCGGCCGGTGATGAAGACCGACTTGTTGGTATTTTCCAGAAGGTCCAGGGTCCGCCGAAATTCCGGGGTGAATTCCAGGTCCGGCTTTTGGGGGAATTTCTGGCGTCGGCTCATTTCATATATTTTTACCACAAAAATGGACCGGGCTGTATCTCCAAATCAAATTCGAACTAAATAGGCATGGATTTCTATTAAAAGACATAACCGCCGTCCTGTATTTCTCACCAGACCTGATTTCTGTCTGACTTGAATTTGCGGGCGTTTGTTTTTGCCCGGCATTTCCACTATACTGGAAGCACAGATTCGCATTTTTTAAGGAGAAATCCATGGAACTTAAGCTAAACAAGGAGCAGTACGAGAAGCTGCTGGAGCTCGTCTATCTCGGAAACTGGATGGTCAATGCCTATCGCACCGACGACTACCTGGAAGAGTATTCCGACGTGGTTTCGCATATATTCTCCCAGGCAGAGGCCGCCGGCCTGGAGGGTAAAGCGGTCAAGGACGAGACCGAGGGCAAGTACCTGCCGTCCTATGATTTTGAAGAGAGCATGCACGATTTCATCAGCGATTACGACGGCTTCTGCTTCTGGGAAGAACTGATCAACCGCCTGGCCGAGCGCGATGCCCTGAAGGAATACGGCAGCACCCCACTGGATAAGATTGACCTGGAAGAATACCTGAACAAGAAGTCAGTCTACCTGCGCCAGTACGAGCGGGAAGTGGAGGAGAACGGCATCCTGAACTTCGAGTTCATCAAGAATTCCTGAGCCAGCTCAAAATTCTCATTTATCGATACGATCCAGGTCCTATTTCTGCACGGCATCCTTGACGCAGCGAAAGCCCACCGTCGCGTTTCGGTCAAGGCCCGGTGAGATAAGAAGTAGAGTCTGCTGGCGGGCAACCGGCAGCGGGCCGCTTTTCGGGTACCAGATGCTGGCTTCTGGAGAGTAATAGCTCCCGCCCTTTATCATCACGTAAGTATAAACCCCGTTGTCATAGACGTCTGCCGTAAGCTGCCAGACGTTGCCCACCAGGTCTTCCACCCCGAAGGGACTGGCCCCCGCTGGGTGGGCATCCACGGCCGTAGTCTGCCCGGTCTTGTGGTTGCAGCGGGCCGGGTCAAGCTCGTTTCCCCATGGATACTGGCGGCCGTCGGGGCCCTGGGCGGCATACTGCCACTCGGCCTCGGTCGGCAGGCGCTTTCCGGCCCAGCGGGCGTAGGCTTCGGCATCTTCCAGGTTGACCCAGACCACCGGGTGGTTTTCCTGCCCGGCCGGCGGGCTGCCATTTACCCAGTGTTTAAGGAAGTTGGTCGGGTCTTTCGGGCGGTAGCCGGACTTTTTCAGGAACAGGGCAAACTGGGCGTTGGTCACGGGGTATCTGTCCATGAAAAAGCGCGGCATCATCAATTTTTCCTGTTCGGCCTTTTCGGGGTAGGGGATAACCGGGTTAGCGTCGTCGGGGTTTCCGACCGTGGTGTAGAGGTATTCACCGGCAGGAATTTCCACCATGCCTTCGGGTGCCCGGTCGGTCGGCGGGGTGGGCTTTACAGGGTTGACCAGCCTCGGCAGGGCCACGGGCAGGGGGATGATGGCCTCGTCAAGCAATTCGCCCCCGGCAGAGAAAAGCTGGATGACCACCTTTTCCCCCTTCCCCTGGAAAAGCTCCCAGAGGGAAAATTCCACGTCAGAGGCTGGAAAAATGGTCGATCTGGCCTGGTAAGAGGCATTGCCCGGGGTAACCACCAATCGCCCGTCTACGGGCTTTACAGCCAGTTTTACGGCAATTTTGTCCATGTGTCTCTGAGCTTTGATCATTTCCGGCAGGGCTGCCAGGCAGTCCACGGCCCCCTCGAGACGGGTGTTTAGGTGGTGCTGGCTGAAGGCTTCGAGCTCGGCCGGGAGGTAGAGGCGGTCTCCGACCTTTTCCGGCTTAAGCTCTTCGTGCCGCCAGAGGCTTACAAAATGATAACCCGGTTTTTCTTTAACCGGGACAAGCGGCCCGCGGTAGCCTTCTGGTTTCAGGCTGAAGACGGTAAAAATTACCTTGTTTTCGGCCGGCCAGCAGTTGGCCCAGAGGCCGTCTTCGAGCACCGGGTAGAGAGGAACCCATCCCGGGCTGATGAAAGCGGAGTGATTTTCTCGGAGAATCTTGAGCGTCCGGCCGAGATAGAGCAGGTCTTCTTCGACGGTTTCGGGGCGGCCCGGGCGCATGGTGTTAATTTCGCTCCCGTAACCGTTAAAGAAGGCCACCGAGGCCTCGCGCCGGAAACGGCCTTCGCCGAGCTGAATCACCCGGAAGATGGCGTTATCGGGCTTGATGAACTTGTTGGCGTTTAGCGGCGGCGGAAGATACAGGGCGTCGTGGACTCTTCCGGTCACGATACCCTGCATGTCTTCAGGCACAGCCATGCCTTCGCTGTACATGATTATTCCCGGCTTGACCCGGTCAGCCATGGCCTGGAATTCGTGGCTGGATTCGCCCCAGGTGTCCAGGATGATGCCGTCGGCCTCCAGGTCGCGCAGGATGCCTTCCATCGCCTGGAGATGTTCTTCGCGGCGGGTGCTTTCGTCCCAGGGGTTGTAGGAGATGAAATATTTTTTACCCTTCTGGTGGACGTATGCCACCTGCTTCTTGAGCTCAGCCAGGCCGCCGGGCAGGTCGCGGTACATGTCCCACTGGTTGCGCTGGTCCAGTCCCAGGCGCGGCCAGGTGGGCCAGAGCGAATAAATATCCACGTTGCCGATGAGCCGGTCCCAGGCTAACAGGTTTTCGTAAAAAGTATATTTCTGCGCCTGCCGGTCGTAGTAGGTGTGGTCCCAGGCGAACTGCAGGAGCATGAAGTAGGCTTTCCTGACCCAGGCCAGGTCCTGGCGCTGGTAGAGGCTGTTGTCGAATTTTTCCACGTCGTAGAGGTAGCGCTGCTGGAACATCATTTGCAGGCCGCCGAACCAGGGCTCCGGCGGAAAGAGAAGCTCGGAGGCCAGGCCGGAATAGGGCGCAGTCTGAGCCGGGTGCACATCAAGGTACAGGTTGTATTCCAGCGAACCGCCGGGTTCCAGGGTGGCCGCCCAGCGGCGGATTTCCGTTTTTTCGCTGCGGTCGCGGCGGGCCAGGGCAGCGAGGTTAAGGCCCGGGGCCACTTCCAGGTCGCAAAAGCCCAGATGCCAGGCGTTGTCTGGTAGGAGGATACCCAACGGCTTTTTGTCCGGCCGGTAGAGGAGAGTCCGGCTGAGGTAGTGCGGCCACTTGTTGGGCAGGCCGGCAGTGATATAGACACGGTCAGGGCCTTCAGAGAGCGGCACCAGGTTTTCAACTTTTACCTTTTCCTGGCTGACATTTTCCAGCCTGAGAACCAGGCTGAGCCCGGGGTAGGCTGAAGTCCTGGTGGAGAGACGGGCCTTGAGCTTGCCTTCCAGGTTAAATTCCAGGAATTCCGGGGCTGAAGAAGCGCCTGGGTTTGCCGGCTTATCAGAGGAAAAGGTTATGGAAATGTCCCGGCTGGCTTCTGGCATTATGCTGGCCGCCGAGAATAATTTTTCAGAAAGAAGCAGGCTGAATAGCGGGAGGGGAGATGCGGGAGTGATTTCCTGACCATCCGCCAGCATGAGGCTTTTTATGGTCAACCCGTGCTTTGGGTTGATGGTCACTGTTATCTTTTTTAATTCGGGCTGAGAGGGAGTCTGGCCGGAAACCGGGAGCGCAGAAGATAGAAAGATTAGAAGGATGGAAAGGAAAGCCGTCAATTTAATAATAGGACCTGGCCAGGACCGGCCATGATAGATGTTTCTGGTGATTGTTTTCGGCCCTGCTTCAGAACGGTAGGGGCTTCCGGTGACGGCAGCTTTTTGTTTGGTTCGAAGTAGATAAGCAGGACCATTTTGCTCAAAGGAACTAACCAGGTTAATTATTTCACTTTTGTTTTTAGCTGTGCATCGAGCAGGTGCTTCAGCTTTCTTTAGGAAATTAAGAGGAAAAAAGGGTGAAGATAAGAGCCCCTCTGTTTGTTTTTTCCGAAGAAATGATGACTTGAAGCTCTTTTTGGGCGAGGACAGTTCGGTCGAAGTCAGGTCTGAATAATTAAATCTATTCATGGCACACCTCGTTCGCCCTAATTTTCCTTGATTTTGGATTCAATGACAATAATTAAAGACAGAAAGAAGAGGCGAGCCTGAGGCAGGATAAGCCAGGCCACCGGTATTCACTCGGGTAGCTGATAGATTCCATCAGTCCTTTGAACCCTTTTGATTTTCAAAGTTTCCCTTGCTTATTACGAGTGCTTTTTATCTTTGTTTAGCTTAACTTATGAAAAGATTCCTAGTTTACATCCCGAATACACAATTTGCATAACGCAAAAATTGAATCAGTTCAGGATAGCTCAGAAGTCATTCAAAAAGAAAATCTGCGGGCAGCTTCCTTTAGGGTTTAATGCAGGACGGGGCATAGGTCCTTAATAGGGCAATAGAAAAAAAGAGAAAAATTTTGTGAGTGCCATTGCCGAAAAATTTGCAAAAGATTAGATGGAACATATATGTAGGAAGCTAGAACTTGAAAAGATTTACTGTTCTCACAGTGTTGACAAGCATCCCGCTATCCATAAATATATTGAAGGTGGAAAGAAAAAGAAGAGGGTTGGAGAAGTACGAGCTGGGGCGAGTGGCGCCCAACCTTTTTCTAGCGCTTCAAGTGCACACTCCTTTAGTGGAAGAAAGCGTGGTCTCGGGTCCAGCGCTCTTTCCCCAGCCCCGAACCTCGCTAATCCCACTCCATCTTTTGAACCTCATTTCACATTTGCGATGCAATGGACGCAGCCTTTTATTCCTGCCTTCACTACTGTTGCCAAAGGTTCTCATGCCAAGACCATATTTTTTTGCTGACCTGAAGGCTGGTTAAGCCGGTGCTAATAATGCCTGAAAACCAAATCATGGGATACGTTGGATACGCGGGACGAATTGTCTGTACTGGTTGACTGGCACAAAGCTTGTTACACATGAATACTCATTCATATATTGATTCCGCCTGGGTGGACTCTGCTGGTTGACGGGGCGAAGCCGGCAGGGGATAATAGCAATAAATAAGAGTGGAGGCAGAGATGGTTAAGAACATAAAAACAGATGTGTTGATAATCGGAGCCGGTCCGGCCGGCCTGACCGCTGCCCTGTACGTGGCCCGGGCCGGAAAGAAAGCCCTGGTTCTTGAAGGGCGAAATCCTTCGCGGATGGCCATCGGCTATGAAATAGAAAACTATCCAGGTTTTCTCAGCATAAACAGCCAGGAGCTTTTGAATAAATTCCTGGAGCAGGCCAGACATCACGGCGCCGAGATACTCAAGGAGGATGCCCTGGCCCTGGCCCTCGAAGCTCAGCCCAAGTACGTGACCACCAGGAGTGCCTTCATTGAAGCCAGGGCCGTCATCATTGCCACCGGAAAGCCGTTCAGCAAGGAGAGAATGATTCCCGGGGAAGAAGAGCTGACCGGGCGCGGGGTCAGCTACTGTGCCACCTGCGACGGGCCTCTTTACCGCGGCCGGGAAGTTCTGGCCTACGGGCTTTCTGAAGAAGCCATGGACGAGGTCCTGGAGCTCGACCAGATGGGCTGCAAAGTTAAGCTTGTAACCGGGAGAAAAGTAAAGCCCGAACATGAACCCGAGCTGGAAAAGCTCAGGGCCAGAGGGATAACAGTCCTGGCCAATTATGAACTCAAGGCAATAGTCGGCGAAAAAAGGGTGGAAAAGGTGGTGGTGGAAAAGGACGGGCAGCAGGAAGAAATTCCGGTCTCAGCTGTTTTTGTTTTCCGCGAGATTCCGAGCACATCTCTTTTCACCAAGGCCGGGCTGCAGCTCGACCAGAAGCAATGCCTGCTCGTTGACCGCAACCAGAAAACCAACCTGGAAGGCGTCTATGCCGCCGGCGATGTAACCTGCGGCAGCCTGCAGGTGGCTTCGGCCGTGGGCGAGGGTTGTGTGGCGGCCATGCAGGCCCTGGCCTACCTGCGGAAGTAAGAAACCACGAATTATTTATTTTCGTGACGGGCCGCTGGACTTAGAATTTTTTACACGGATAACTTGATCAAAATTGCTTAACAGTTTCATCTCAAGTTTTTTCGCCTGGGTCAGGTTTTGTTGGCAATTTGGCCATCGTAATTTCTTCATTTGAATACATGATTAGCGGCATGAACCAGCGAATCGTCTGTAAGCTGGATGAACCTATCCGGCTTGATGCGGGCTTATTCTGTTGTCCCGTTTCCCGCGTATTCAATTAAGTATGAGGCAACGAGCCTTAGGTATGAACTCACCGGAGTGAATATTGACTCTGAGCTGTTCAAGGATTTATTTTTATTTTCTCGAATATATTTTTAATTAACGCGGTCAAATGTCATTGGAAAAACTGAACAAACATAGAATTAAACATAGGACAATATTATTCCTGTCGATGACTTAATATCTGTGTTTGAAAAGGCCCCGGGCAGCGATAACCATTCAGGCCGCGGCTAAGATAGGTCAGCCCAGTGTTCATTCTAGTCATCTGATTATAAATATTTTAACTCGCGTCTGGCGGGCATCCGAGTCCTGTTGAATTAAAGCCAGGTACGATAAATTAGGATGATTCTCAGCCCACATAGAGCTTAAACCTTGCGGCCGTTCTTTCGCGGCCGGTGCAAGCGGAAGGTGATGTTCTTGTAACGGTCGATGACCACGTGCCCGCCGATGGGCACGGCCATCAGGTCGTCGGGAATGTTGTGGCCGAAATTGGAAACGGCCAGGATGGGCAGAGAATTTCCCCGCAGCTCCCTTTTCCTGATGATGTCCCGCAAATAATTCCTGACAAACCGGAGGTGTTCCCTCTGGATCATCCGGTAATTTCCATTCTTGCTGTAATAGGCCAGCGAACCGATGACCAGGCCGCGGATTTCGTTGAAGACCTTGTGCCGGCGCAGGGCGGCCAGCAAGCGGTGGAGGTCCTCGACATCAATCTGGACATCTTCTAAAAACAGGACGTATCTTTTCCAGTTGTACTTGGGCGGATTTTTGCGGTTCAGGTAATTAACGAAAGTGGAGAGGTTCCCGCCCAGCGGCACTCCGGACAGCCTCCTTTTCGGCGGGCGGGTCAGCCAGAGCATGCCATGGTAACTTACCGGCTCGTCGAACAGCAGGGAAGCCATCTTTTTGAAGTTGCCAGGACCCAGGCGCAGGGTGGGGAAGTAGACCGCCGGTATGCGGGTGTGGTAATGGATGTCGTTGAGCAGGAAGGTGAAATCGGAAAATCCCATAAAAATGGGCTTTCGCTTCTTAATCACCTGGTAATCCTTCTGGTCTATCTTGAACAGGATATCCTCGGCCCCGGTGCCGCCGGCCACGGACATGATCAGGTCGGATTCCCGGATGGCCTTCTTGAAGACTTCGGCCCGGGCGTCGGTGGGTGCGGTAACGTGGTCAATGAGCTGGTCGCTGGAGAAGAGGTGAGGGCTCAGCTCGATGTCAACCGGGCCCAGGATTTTCTTGAGGCGACGGATGGTCTTATTAACCAGACCCTTCTCGCACAGGGGCAAGCAGGTAGATGGAGCGATAAAACTGACCTTCCTTATCTGGACCCCGTTCATTGTGGGAAAGATCCTTACCTGGCGTTTGGTTAATAAAGACTAACAAAAATGAAATCCTTTGGCAAGATACTCTGAAAAAAAATCCAGAAATTTTCGGCCCGGAAACTAACATGTAGAAAATAAATAAATTAAGAGGCCTGGAAGGTGGCCAGCAGGGGGCCAAGCTCCGACTGGCGTATCTTCTTCAGGGCCCGCAGCTCGATCTGCCTGATGCGCTCCCTGGTCAGCTTGAAGTGATGGCCAATTTCTTCCAGGGTGTACTCTCGCCCCTCGTCCAGGCCGTATCTCATGCTCAGGATGGCTTTTTCACGGTCCGACAGCAGCTCGAAGGCCTTTTTCAACTGGTCCTTGAGACTCTGCAGGATGCAGGCTTCGGTCGGGTCCTTGGTCTTACCGTCTTCCAGGAAATCGCCGAGCAGGGTATCGCCGGAATCGTTGACCGGGGTCTCCAGGGAGACCTGGTCCTGGGCGAAGGTGACCATCTCCAGGATCTTACTGGCCGGTAGGTTCATCTTTCGGGCCAGCTCTTTCTCGTCCGGCTCATTTCCTTTGGCCTGGTATAACTGCTGGGCCGTCTTCTTCATCCGCTGGATGGTCTCCACCAGGTGGACCGGCATCCTGACCGTGCGGGCCTGGTCGGCAATGGCCCGGGTGATGGACTGTTTTATCCACCAGGTAGCATAAGTGGAGAACTTGTGCCCGCGGCGGTAATCGAATTTTTCAGCGGCCCTGATGAGTCCCAGGTTTCCTTCCTGGATCAGGTCCAGCAGGTTCAGGCCCTGGTGCTGGAATTTCTTGGCGATGGAGACCACCAGGCGCAGGTTGGCCGCCACCAGGTCGTTCTTGGCCTGTTTCTTGAGTTCCTGGGCCCGCTCAATCCGATCGAAAAGGTCCAGTAATTTCTGTTTTCGGGATTCGGGGCCACGGGCAGCTTCGGATAGAATTCGCCGCTTGATTCGCTCTATTAACTCGTACTTCTGGTCCCAGCGCAGGTCGAGGTCCAAGACCAGGCGCACCATCCGCAGGGCCAGGCGGGCTCTTCTGAAGCGGTACCTGCGGTTTGCCGGAACCCTTTTCAGGCGGGCGGCCAGGTTCTTGATTTCTTCCAGCTGGGCCATGGCCCGGCGATGAACCTTCTTGAGGTTCCTGGGGTTGAAATCATTTTCGGGAAGGTTAAACCAGCGGGCGATCAGCTCGGGTTGGCTTTTCAATAGCTGGTGAAGCTGTTTTAATTCCTCCAGGGCCAGGGGAGTCTGCAAGAAAGCCTTGACGGTTTCCCGGTCGCCCTTCTCCATCTTGCGGGCCAGCTCCAGCTCGCCCTCGCGGGAGAGAAGAACGTAACTTCCCATGTCATGCAGGTAAATTTTTACCAGGTCGACCGGCATCCGGCCGTCAGCGGCCAAGAGTTCACCGACCGAGCCGGGCTGAAAGCCCTGGTCCGGGCCCTCGAGCAGCTCCGGGTAGTCATCGCCATCTCCCGCAGCGGCAGTCTTGAGCCTCAGCAGGGAGCGCAGTTCTTTTTCCCTCGATTCCAGGTTATCTATGTTATCCATCATTGAGGTCCTCCCAAATCCTATAATTCCTATCGGAATACTATAAATATAGGCATCTTTTCCGGAAAATCAAGTAATATTTATTAATTCTTGGTTAAAACCCCACTTTAGCCGGAAGAGTTGCGGGCCGGGCTAAAGGGTAATCTCGGGCCGCGATTAAAATTCTTGGGACAAAAATGTTGACCGGCGCAAGCAAGGAGGGGAGAGAAATAGGGCAACTTATTGATAATTAATGAATTAAGGTGGGAACTAATAATGCCGAGACCGGACCACAACTTTTTAGCCTTCCCGGGCCAGTCATTTTTCATTTATATGCTAAATTCAGCGGTATATACTAAATTAACTGGTTATAAAGCAAGCCGGGCCAGGCATTTTCCCACTTATTTCCTATATTCCCCCGTTATGATGCACACCTGCTCGGGCCTGTTCTGTTAACTGAGCCTTCCCGTGATCAAAGTTATCCCCAAACCAGCTGGTTAATCGCTGGCCCCTTATTTTTGAGCCCGTTTCAGCTTCTGGGTTAGCTGGTGAGCCCGTCTCAGGGGTTCGGGCACACGATAGCCCTTCAGGCAACACCGGACCAGATTCAGGGCGTCCTGGTGGTGAACGAGGTGGCCGGGCGAGATGAAAATCGGCCTCACCGCCGTCCGGCTGCGCAACACATAGCCGACTAGCTCGCCGCGGTGAGTGAGCTCGCTGTAACTACCCGCGCTCCTAGCTGGCATCCGGAAATCCCCGACCAGGTGGGACTTGGCGCAACCGACGCTAGGCGTCTTCAGAATTATCCCGAGGAAGGTGGCGATTCCCAGCCGGCGGGGGTGGGCAATGCCCTGGCCGTCGATGAGCAGCAGGTCAGGCTTTCGCCCCAGCTTAAGCAGGGTCCGGTATATGGCCGGTCCCTCGCGGAATGATAGAAAACCAGGAATGTAAGGGAACTTTACCGGCTCCACTCCGGTTTGCTCCTCCAGGAGCTCCAGCTCCGGAAAGGAAAAAAGGCAGACCGCGGCCAGGACCAGCTCGTCGGTAAAGGCGGCATCGACCGCGGCCAGGAAGCGAGGTTGTTTTCGCAGGGGAACCAGTTTCAGTTTTTTCAGAAGTTGAACCTGGACCTGGCGGGCCCGGTCGACGTTTCCCGGGTATAGCAATTGCTCGAGTTTCATCTTGCCTAAAGCCTTTTCTTATTATAACCTTTTTCTGCCTGTCGGGCGCAGTTTTCGGGCCAGGGTTTGAAAAAATCGCCAACCGAAAATTTTTTATCCGGGTTAGGCGCTGGCCGGGAAGAGGAGAAAATGTTAGCCTGCTTTGACGTTGACGGCGTGCTGGTGGAAGTCAGCCAGAGCTATTACCGGGCCCTGTCTGAAACCGTGTGTCATTTTACCCAGTCCCCGGTTGACTCAGAGCTCTTGCTAAGGTTGAAATTCAGGTTGAACCTGAACAACGACTGGGATGCCACCCTGGCCGGCCTTCTTTTTTACCGAAGCCACCTGCGCTTTGAGGACTTTGTAAGCCGTCTTTCATCCGGGCCGCCCGACTTCCGAAAAATCTATGCCCTGGCTGCGGACACCGGAATAGAGCTTCCTGATTACGGGCTGCTCATAGATAAATTTGAAGCGCTGTACCGGCAATTTCGTCCCCTGGAGAAACTGAACATCTCCCCGGAAACTCTGGCCGAAATACGATCCCTGGCCAGCACCATGGCCGTGATCACCGGGCGGACAAGGGAAGACCTGGATTATACTTTTGAAAAATATTCACTTTACGGGTTTTTTGATTTTATCATCGCCGAGGATGACCTGCCTTCGATCGAGACTCGAAAACCGTCGCCCTATCCGCTGAAGTTCCTGATGGAAAAATGCGGCTATTCCTCCCCGGCCTTTTACGTCGGTGATACGCTGGCCGATAGCCAGATGGTTGAGAATTTTAACCGCGTGGATAAGCGGAGGGTTTTATTCGTCCTTTATGGCAACGCCCACAACCGCGGGGTCAGGGCCGATTATTATGTCAGCAATGAAAAAGAGCTGCTCCAAGTCGTTAAAAATTTTACTTAAAGCAAAGAATTCAGTTGACATTGCCAAATTTTGTAATCTATAATCAAGTAGCTGGCTGGAGAGGGATCCTCCTTAGCCCCGCTTCCTTTTCCTTAAAAACCTTGGCTCCTCACCAGCCAGCCTGTGAAACTAACCGCCCGGTGATTTTAATAAAAATAAGTGTGGCTTATTGAGCGCATTTTTTTATCCACCCGTCCAACCTTAGAAGATTTTTATCTGGAAGAGACTGGCTTTCTGCCTTGAACTTGGCTCAACTTGTGCTAATCTTCTCCGGGCCTCGTGGCTTGGATTCCTTTGCGGTCAAATTTCCTGCCATTTGAATTTTTCAGGGCTTCTTCACTCACGATTATGTTTGGGGGCTCCTTATACTTGACGGTGAAGTAACTCTCCCCCGGTTCGGCTTTCGTTTTTCCCGTGAAGCCTGACAGTTCCCGGCTGGCCAAATTGTTTTTCCGGGATCGGAACGTTGAATGCCTGCAGGTCCTTAACCAACTGGAAAAGAATAATCCGGCCATTTACCTGGAAAGGTTTGGTTAGGGTATTTCACCTGGGAAGAGTGATTTGCTCTATGATTTTATTTCATTCTCTGATCACCAGCAGCCAGAACTCATGGCCGGGCTGCCTACCACTTAAGTTCTGAGCCAAACAGCGAATGGGGGATGAGATAGATAGCCAGGGTAATGATGGAGGCAGCCAGCACCCAGCCCCTTTTTGGCTGGGTCCGCCGCCCGGAGGCCAGGGCGGCAATCCAGGCCAGCATGGCCACCAGGGTCTTGGTGTCGGTGAGGTCGGTCCCCAGCGGAAAGCCGCTCCAGAAAACGCCGAAGGCCATTTTTTGAACTATGGCTCCCAGGATGAAACCGCCCACAAAAAATAGCACCGCTGTCCACTTGGTGAGCCGGGTCGGGTCTTCCTGCTTGTTCAGGGCAGCCAGCCCGGAACGGACGGCCAGCAGCATGGCCAGGAACATGACGATGACGTGGGCAATGAGAATGCCCGGAGCCACCCGTCCCTTGAACCTGATGATGACCGGTTTTTCCCCCGTGAGCGAGATTTCCTGCGAGCCGCTCACCAGGTGAACCAGGTATTCCAGCTTCCCGGCCGGGGGCTGCTTGGGCAGGAAGCCCACCAGCCTGTTGTCTTCCTGCTTCATGGCCAGGATGTTCCAGGGGGTGTCGCTCTTATGCCGCTTGAACTGGAGAAAACCCAGGACCTGCCCGGCCAGGTTGGCGGGCAGGTTGACCACGACCTGGCAGTTCCCGGTAGCCTCGGCGCTTCGGGGTAACCTGTATTTTATTTCCTGCCCGAGAAAAACGGTCTTTCCCCGGAAGGGGTAGGTCGGCCCGGTCATCCGCTGGTAAACGGCTGAACTCAGGGTGATGATTATGGCCAGCAGCCAAAGCAGCACTTTTCTCATCTTGCCTCTCCTCGGGTCAATTGGGGTTCAGCTCTTGCTTCTGGCCCGCGGCTTGAGCATGATCCACAGGCCCAGGGCCATGAGCAGCACCGGCCAGAGGTAACGCCAGATGTGCCTGTCGATGAGATGGAATTTAATCAGGAAGAGAAAGACTCCAAAGATGATCATGAACAGGGCCTCGTTGGATCGCTTGAAGCCGTTGCCGATGAAAATGGACAAGCCAATCAGGATGAAAATGGCCGGCCAGTAGGTGGAAATGATGCGGCCGATGTCCAGGTACCCCAGTTGCTCCAGGAAAAAGAGCAACCCGATGATTACCAGGAACAGGCCCCAGAAAATTCGCCCGTCACCGCTTCTTGAGCTCATCCGCGCTCCTTTCTCAGTCGGGATTTACAGCAGTTTTATACCATAAAAGCGGCCGGTCGGGCTAATGAAAATTTTCAGGTGTCAAAGCTCCGAATCGGGCCTCAGTCGGCGGTCAGGATCATGAAGGGCTTCTTGTAAAAATTCTTGTAGAGCGGCCGCAGCCGGTCCCGGTCGTAGTACTTGTCGACGTCGATGCGCTTCTTGTAGCTGGTGACCACATCCAGGGGGACGTGATCGTATTCGCCGTTTCGCAGGCAGACCATGCGCCCGGTCCGGTTTTCGGGCACCAGGTCCAGGGCCAGGTTGCCGTAGGCCATCGGCACCAGCGAGTCA
>JABLWX010000004.1 GCA_013178315.1 Candidatus Aminicenantota bacterium | reverse complement strand
CTAACATTCTTTATCTGGGAACGGGTGAGCCGATCCACAGCCGGGCAGCCTATCACGGCAACGGGGTCTGGAAATCGACCGATGCCGGAAAGAACTGGACTCAGGTCGGGCTGGAGAAGAGCTTTTTCATAAACAAGATCGAAGTAGATGCCAAGAACCCGGACATCGTTTACGTGGCCGCCGAGGGCAAGCTCTATGATGATACCGACCAGGATTGTGAGCGAGGCCTTTATAAATCGACCGACGGAGGCCGCACCTGGAAGAGGGTCCTGGACTTAAAAGACCGGGTGGTTGGCGACTTTGTCATGGATCCAGGGAACTCGGACGTCATCATTGCCACCGCCTATAAGATTTACCGGCGTACCTGGACCTTCCTGGACAGGCAGGCGGGAAATTATCTCTGGAAGACCACGGATGGCGGGCAGACCTGGAAAAAGCTGACCGCCGGCCTGCCGGACCTCGGCCAGATGAAGACCGGGCGAAATGGCCTGGCCATCTATCCAAAGAATCCAAGAATCGTCTACCTGCGCCTGGATGAAGAGGTCAACCTTGGCCTGAGCGAAAGGGAAGGGGCGGCTGTCTATAACCAGAGGTCCCTTTTCCGCGACGGATACTATTTAAATAAATTCAAGGAATACAGGATAAGGGCAGAGTTTCTGAAGTTTGTAAAATTCGAACATCTCAAGGCAGACAAGGTTGAAGACCTGGTAAATAAGCTCAACGACCTGGTCCGGGATCCCGATTTCCAGAAGAAAGCCGCGGTTAACTGGAAGGGCCTGCTGGCGGCTGCCAGAAAGGCCTATGCCAGGGATGAGGTGGCCCTCCCAACAGTCGAAGAAACAGAAAAAATTCTAAAAAAAGCTGAAGATGGAGAAAAAGACCTTATCCGGCTGAACCGCCTCGTTCTGACCTCTCTACTGGCTGATTCGCCCGGCTTTGACGCGGCCTCCTTTACGGTCAGGGACCGAAAGCAGTTGGCCATAAAACAGGATTTCAAGGACAGCCTGACCTATGATGAAAAATACATCAAGGACGAGGCTTACCTGCTGGATAACCTGGCCGCCCTGGCCGGCGACCCGAATTTGCTGGTCAAGCTCAAGATTAATCCCTCTGGTGTCCTGAATAAGGCCAAGGCTGTTTATAAAGACAGGAAAGATATCCTCGACCTGTTGAAGGATGGGGAAGCCCTGGCCAGAGATTATGATCAGGCCAGGGGACGCTATCAGACCCTTAACCGCTGCCTGCTGGACCTACTTTACGCCGAGGCCTTGCAGCCAATGGAACCGGTCAAGAAGGCCGGGGTAATCTATCGCTCCGATGACCAGGGAGAAACCTGGCAGCGTATGACCGAATACAAGATGAGCGGCGGCAGCGAAATTGTCAACCAGGTGGAAGCAGGCTATTATGGGCGCCTGACCGTTGACCCCAGCGATGATAAGGTCCTGATTGCTCCGGAGACCCGGACGGTTATTTCCCGCGATGCCGGGAAGACCTTTCAGTTTGCCAACTGGGAAGCCAACAAGAAATGCCATGTTGATTCCCGGGCAGTCTGGATTGACCCCCTCAATTCCAAGCACATCCTGAATGCCAACGACGGCGGTGTCAGCGAGACCTGGGACGGGGGTCTGCACTGGTCGCAGAAGGAGACAATTCCGGCCCAGCAGTTCTATGATGTTTTTGTTGATAACGAGCTTCCCTACAACGTCATGGGTGGTACCCAGGACAATGGCTGCTGGTTCGGGCCGTCGCGCAACCGCAATCCCAACGGGGTTTACCCGGCCGACTGGTTGTACCTGCCCTCGGGCGATGGTTTTTACGTCGTCCGCGACTGGTGGAACCCGGAATATATTTACTGGGAGAGCCAGTTCGGCGCCTCCCGCCGGATGAATTTTAAGACGGGCGAGAGCATTTCCCTGGCCCGGCGCAACACCCCGGAAGAAGAGGCAGCCGGGGCTCCGGCCCTGAGGTACCAGTGGAATGCCCCCATTTACCTTTCCCCCCATAACCCGGGGATTGTCTTTGTCTGCTCGCAGTTTGTCCACCGCTCCCTGAGCCATGGTGACCCGGGCACCTGGGAGACCATCTCCCCGGACCTGAGCAAGCAGGACAAGGCCAGGATTGACCTTTCCAAGAAGACCAACCTGCAGTATGCCACGATTTACACCTTTGCCGAATCGCCGAAGAAACCCGGAATCTACTGGGCCGGGACCGATGACGGCAACCTGCAGCTCAGCACCAATTTCGGCCAGACCTGGACCAACCTCACTGCCAATTTTTATGACTCCAAGGGTAAGCCCAAGCCGGGAGTGAAGGGAGCCCTGATTCCCTACGACCGCTGGGTGATGAGAGTCCTGCCCAGCCAGCACGAGACCAACACCTGCTATGTGATCTATTCAGGCTACCGAACCCACAACGAAGACAAAACCTACGTTTTTGTAACCAGGGACCTGGGTAAGACCTGGGAGGATATCTCCGGCGGAATGAACAACCCGGCCAACGATATCGAAGAAGACCCGAATAATCCTGACGTTCTTTACTTGGCCACTGACTATGGCCTGTATGTTACCTTCGACCGGGGTAAGAACTGGATGAGGCTGACCGGACCGCAGGTCCCGGACGTGGTCATCAACGACCTGGCCATCCAGAAAAGAGACAGGGAGATGGTGATCGCCACTTACGGCCGCGGAATCTATGTGACCGATATTTATCCCTTCAAGGAATTTACAGAGGAGAACCTGAAGAAGGAGGCCTACCTTTTTGATATCCAGGAAGGCATCCTGTGGCAGATGCTCGACCGCCGCGGCCAGTCCTACGGTGAATTTGCCAGCGCGCCCAACCCCCCGGTGGGAGTTAACATCTATTATTACCTTAAGAACAAAGCTTCCAAGCTGACCCTGGTGGTGAAGGATTTTGCCGGAGAAGTGGTGCAGGAAATCAACGGCTCGGTTTCTCCGGGTTTACAGAAGGTGTTCTGGGGTCTGAACCGCAGGAGCACCCAGGCCCCGGGTCAGTTCGGATTTGGACGTATGGGGGCCAGGCTGGTTGAGCCCGGTCTTTACAGGGTGAGCCTGATGGTGGACGGTCGAGAGGTTATGGGCCGGACCATCAAGGTCAATCCCGACCCGCTTTATAAATAGCCGGTCTTTGATAAGAGTATCAATCCGCCGGCCGGAGCCGGACGGGCTCTGGCCGGCGGTTATGATTGACGGCAAGAACTCAAAATATTGAGGAGAAATAAAAATGCCTGGCTATTTCAGCAAAATGATCAACGGCGTGGCCAGTTTATTGACCGTTAGTCTGGCCATGTTTAGTTTTCTTTCACTCAGCGCCGAGGCCGGGGCCCTGGTTCCTGCCGGAACAGACGGCCAGGCTCCTGTCCTGATGCCGGTTCCATCCAGTATCCAGCTCTCCCAGGACAAATTCAGGCTCGATGAGAAATTCTATGCCGGCGGGCAAGACCAGCCTGGAGGCCGCGGGTTTAAGGCAGTGGCCAGGTTCATGTCCAGGCTGGGCGGACGGACTGGCTTGTTTCTGGAGCAGGATTTTCTGGCTGACCAGACTCCCGGACCCAATACACGCTTGTTCTACAAGTACGAAAGAGTTGGGCGTCTGCTGCCCAATGAGGATGAATCTTATGTTCTCGAAATCAAAACCGAGCGCATAGAGCTTCGAGCCCCGACCGACCTGGGCATCCTCCGCGGCCTGGAAACCCTGCTGCAGCTTCTTTCTTCTGATGACAGTGGTTATTACTTCCCCTGCGGGCGAATCGAGGACCGGCCCCGGTTTACCTGGAGAGGACTCCTGATAGATTCCTGCCGCCATTTCATGCCTTTGGAGGTAATTAAAAGAAACCTGCTGGCCATGGCCGCGGTCAAACTCAACGTCCTGCACTGGCATCTGAGCGAAGACCAGGGTTTCCGGGTCGAAAGCCGGACTTTTCCCAGGCTCCATCAAATGGGCTCAGACGGCATGTACTATACCCAGGAACAGGTCAGGGAAATCATAGGTTTTGCTGCTGACCTGGGAATAAGGGTCATGCCTGAATTCGACATTCCCGGTCATTCCACCAGCTGGTTCGTGGGCTACCCGGAGTACGCCAGTGCCCCTGGACCTTATCGCATAGAACGGGGTTTCGGGGTCTTTCACCCGGTATTCAACCCGGCCAATCCGGCCACCTATAAATTTTTCGACAGGTTCTTCAGGGAAATGGCTTCTCTTTTTCCCGATCCATACCTGCACATTGGCGGAGACGAGGTGGAGGCTGTCCACTGGAAGGAAAATCCGCAAATCCAGGCCTTTATGAAGAAACACAACCTGGCCGATAATCATGCTCTCCAGGCCTATTTCAACCTGCAAATCCTGAAGATTCTGACCAAGTACAAAAAGAAGATGGTTGGCTGGGATGAGATTTACCAGCCGGGACTGCCGAAAGACATCGTCATTCAATCCTGGCGTGGAACCCAGGCCCTGGTGGACGGAGCCAGGAAGGGCTACCAGGGAATTCTGTCCAACGGCTATTACATCGACCTGTGCGAACCGGCCGAGCGCCATTATCTCAACGACCCGATACCGCCTGATTCACCTCTGTCCGCCGACGAAAAAAAGCTCATTTTGGGCGGAGAGGCCACGATGTGGGCCGAGCTGGTTTCGCCGGAAACGGTAGATTCCAGGATCTGGCCGCGTGCGGCCGCCATTGCCGAAAGGCTCTGGTCGCCACAGGAAATCAGGGACGTGGAGGACATGTACCGACGGCTTCGAGTCATAAGTGTTCAACTTGAAGAGCATGGAGTTCAGCACCTCAGAAACCAGGACATGATGTTAAGACGGCTGGTAGGCACCGTTCAGGTCAGTTCGCCGGAGATGGGTGCTCTACGGGCTTTGGCCAGAATATGCGAGCCGGTCAAGGGATATGCCAGGCACAGCCAGGGTAGAAAATACACTTCGCTGGCCCCGCTGACCAGGTTTGTCGATAGCTGTTTTCCCGAGTCGCTGGAGGCCCGAGACTTTAGAAAGAGAGTAGAAGAATACCTTTCATCCAGGCAATCGATAAAAGCCAGGTCCCTAGAAAACGATTATTTCCTGCCTATGACTACCATTGTTGCCCAGACCTCGGGGCTGTCCGAAAGAATACCTGCCCTGAAAGAAATCAAACCGCTTACCGAAAAGCTAAGAGAACTGGTATTCATAGGATCGGATGCCTTGTTCTATTTGAAATCCGGAAAACAACCCGGAGCCCAGTGGCTGGAAAAACAGAAGAAGTTGCTGGAAGAGCTGAAAAAGCCTCAGGCCGAGTGCCAGCTGGCCATAATTCCGGCAGTCGAAAAATTGCTGACCGCCCTGGAGGAGGGGAAAAAATAAGAATCAGGTAGCCGGCAAATCATTAACCGGGCGATAAAATAAGAGGGGAGTGCTGTGGCAGTTTCAAGGCGGATTCTTTTATCACTGCTAATTATCGTCTTAGTAATATCTGGAACTTCGAGCCCGAGTGTGCCGCAGATTACCGTTAAAGACAGTCTCGGGCGCCAGGTCCGGATACCGGCCAGGGTGGAGAGAATAGTCTGCCTTCAGCCCGAGCTGCTCAGAATCCTGGTGGCCCTGGGCCAGCAGGATAAGGTGGTGGCGGTTGACCGTTTTCCAGCACGCTACGACCACCTCCTGCCCATAATTTTTCCCGGTGTGTCCGGGTTGCCGGTGGTTTCGGTTACGGGTGAAGACGCCAGGGTGGAAGCCATACTGCAACTGGAACCGGACCTGGTCCTGGTCTCTCCTTCTGAATTTTCTCTATCCAGGAACCTCAGCCGGAAATTAAATTGCCCGGTGGTCAGTCTGAGTGCGGCTGGCAAGATAGATGATCTGCTGGCCGAAATTGAGATCCTGTCCAGGATTACCGGAAGCGAGAAACGCGGACACGATTTAACCGATTATATGCGTTCACGGCTGGCGGACATAAAGGACCGGGCCCAAAAAATACCGCCGGCTGAACGGCCGCTGGTCTATCTCAGTTTTTGGGGCTCCCTTCTGCGCTCTCCTGTCAATTATGAGCCGGTTGACCTGGCCGGCGGGCGCAACCTGGCCAGCCACTTCCGGGGAGTTTACCAGGGTTCGGACACCACGGTGCTCAAGCTGGAAACCCTTCTGTCCCTTGACCCGAAAATAATCCTGGTCCATGGTAACTATCTCCCGGCAGAAAGAACGGTAACCGTGGAAACAGTTCTATCAGACCCGAGACTTCAGACCATCCGGGCCGTGCGTGAAAGGAAAGTATATTATACTTTTGGTTTCTGGTACTGGTGGGACCCGGCTCTGGTGCTGGTGGAGTGCCTTTACCTGTCCGAGCTACTGCATTCTGGACCGCCGGACAGCCAGGCCATGATCTCATCCGGGGATGAAATCTTTGCCTTTTTTTACGGCCGGCCGGGGTTATTCCGGGAGCTGTGTGCTAAAATAAAATCTTATGACTGGTTCAAAAAGAAAGAATAAAAACAAGGCCATTCTTTATATAGCCATTTTATTTCCGCTGTTGTTGCTGTTGTTTTCTTTATGTCTCGGGACCCTCCGGGTTTCCCTGAAAGAAGTGCTGGAAATTCTGCTGGCCAGGATATCAGGCTGGCCTTCCGACCTGTTGACCACGCCCGCGGCCAATATTATTTTGAACATCAGGTTGCCGCGGGTGCTTCTGGCCCTGCTGGCCGGGGCTGCCTTTTCGGTCTCCGGGGCATCCCTGCAGTCTCTTTTCCGGAATCCCCTGGTTAATGAATACATACTGGGCGTGTCTTTCGGGGCAGGTTTTGGGGGCGCCGCCTCCCTGGTTCTGTTCAGCCGCAATTTCCCGCCCCAGGTACTGGCCTTTGCCTGCGGGCTGCTGGCCGTGGTCCTGGTCCTGGTCATCTCCGAGGGGGCCAGGAACACCCTGGTAGCGGTTCTGCTGACAGGAATAATTGTTTCGGCGCTTTTCCAGGCGCTTCTGTCAACCCTAGAATTTATAGCCAGTCCCTACGCCCTTCAGGCCCTCTTCTTCTGGCTGCTGGGCAGCTTTTCCCAGGCCACCTGGCCCGACCTGGCCTGGTCGGCACCTCTGATTCTGGTTGGCCTGGTCTTCCTGCTAAAGCTTGGCTGGCGGATAAACGTCCTGAGCCTGAGCGACGATGAAGCCAGGTCCTTAGGCCTGGCCGTCAAGAGAGAAAGAATTCTGATCATCTGCCTGGCCACGCTCGTAACCTCGGCCGTGGTGGCCATTGCCGGTATCATCGGCTGGGTCGGACTCATCGTGCCCCATGCGGTCAGGGGCCTGGTTGGCTCTGACAACCGGCTGGTTCTTCCGGTCTCGGCCGGGCTGGGAGCCAGTCTAATGCTGCTGGCCGATGACCTGATCAGAACCCTTTTGCCTTTTGAATTTCCGGTTGGCATTCTGACCAGCCTGGTGGGAATTCCATTTTTCCTGTACTTGATCAGTAGGGCCAGGACCAGCTGGAGTTAGGCATGCAGATCAGGGTAGAACGACTTCGGGTCAGGTATGAGAATTTTGAACTCCGGGTTGACAACCTGCATTTTTCTGCCAACCGGGTTTCGGCCCTGGTCGGTCCCAATGGCGCGGGCAAGTCAACACTGCTCAAAGCTCTGTCCGGGGTAATTAAGCCGGTTGCCGGCTCCATCTTTGTTGATGGCCGGGAGCTGTCCCGGCTCCGTGGTTCGGAAAGGGCTCGCCTGGTCAGTTACGTTCCACAGGAACACAGTACCGCCCTGAATTTCAGGGTTTTTGATTTCATCCTGATGGGTCGCAGCGGGTACCTTAATATCTTTTCGCCGCCGGCCAGGGCCGATTACGAAAAGACCGAAGAGGTCATTTCTTACCTGGGGCTGGAAGCCCTGGCCGCAAGGAAGTGCCAGGAGCTGAGCAGCGGCGAGAGAAGAATAGTGCTCATCGCCAGGGCCCTGGCCCAGGATTCAAAAATAATCCTCCTGGATGAGCCGACAACCTTTCTTGACCTGAAACACGAGATGGAAATAATCAACCTGCTGAGAAAGCTGGCTGAAGACCGGGGCAAGACCATAATAACTTCAGTTCACAGCATCGACCTGATACCACGGCTGGCCGATTTCCTGGTCATGATCAAGAACGGACAGATCCTGTCCGCCGGACCGACCACCGAAATCTTTCGGGCCGAACTTCTGGGGACTCTGTTCGACTATCCGCTCCGGGTGGTGGAGGCCGATGGCCGGCAGTTGATTCTGAGATGAGATTTACTCCGGTTGGCTTCCGTCTTACTTCAACTTTTCTTCGCTGACGAAACTCCGGTACGGGGAGAGATAGGATAAGATTTCTTCATCGTCGGGTCCGGGCTCGCCGGCAACCAGCCTGGTCAGCAATTCAGCTACACCTGGACCGAGCATAAAGCCCTGTCCGCACATGCCCACTGCCAGAAGAAATCCGGACACCTCCCTCGACCAGCCGACGATGGGAAAGCCGTCTGGAGTCATCGGGTAAAGTCCGCGCCAGGTGCGCCTGACCCTAATATTCTGAAGCCTGGGCATGAGGTCAATCATTCTCCGGGAAACCATCGGCAGGAATTCGCTGGTTTCGCGCTCGTCGAAACCCCAGATACTGGGGCTGGGAGTAATGCAGAAGATGATCTGTCCGGTGGCATGCTGGTAGAAATAATAATTGGCCGAACCCTTAACCGGGCGCAGGTCGACCACCATGGGCTCAAAAAATCTCTGGACCGGTTCGGTGACCGCGGCCTCGTGGGAATCGGGTTTGACCGGGACTTCCATTCCGGCCAGCCTGGCCACCTCGGCCGCCCAGGCCCCGGCGGCGTTGATGACGACGCCAGCCTCATATCTTCCGGACTCGGTAACCACACCCCTGACCCGACCGTTTTCAATCACCAGGTTCCTGACATTTTCTCTGAACCTGAAGTCGGCTCCGGCCTTCCTGGCCTGGCGGTAAAAGGCCTCAACCGCCAGCAGGGGAGAGGCGTGGCCATCTTCTGGAGAAAATGTTCCACCCCTGAGGCCACGGGGATTAAGGTCAGGAAGCAGTTTCCTGAGCTCTTCCGCTTCCAGCCAGTCTATCTTCAGGCCGTGTCTCTTTTGAAGCGGCAGGACTTCTTTCAGGGTCCTTTCTTCTTCTTCCCGGTAGGCCACGAAACAATAACCACCCTGATGCCATTCAATGTCGTCTCCGTATGTTTCTTTCCAGGTGGAAAAAATCTTGAGGCTGCGCAGGCCAAGCCGGATCTTGGCCGGGTCAGAGTGGGTGGCCCTCAACCCTCCGATGGCCCTCTTATTGGAACTCTGACCGGGGCTGGGGTTGCGGTCCACAACCAGCACCCTTAAACCTTTCTGGGCCAGGAACAGGGCGGTGGGAGTGCCAACACTGCCAGCTCCGATGATGACGACGTCGTATTCAGCGCGGCTCATTCGCGGACTCCTTTCCTCTCCAGACCGGCAAACAATCCCAAGGGTACTTCTATGAACAGGGGCCGCTTGGGCTGGTCCACTATTTCGCTTTCAGGTACTCCCTCTTCCCGGAACAGCCGGTGCACCAGCGGGGTACAGGTCTTGGCTCCGCAGGGCCCCATGCCGGCCCTGGTAATGGTCTTGATCTCGTTAATGTCCCTGACACCTTCCCGGATCAACTTCCTGATTTCGCCGGCCGTGACTCTCTCGCAGCGGCAGATGATGGCTTCATCCGGAATCCTGCCCAGGTATTTTTCCTCGACTTCGGTAATTTCAGGCTGCAATTTAATCCCGCTGACCTTCTTGGCGACTGCTTTTGGTACCTGGACTTTGACCAGGATGGTGCGGTCGTTGCCCTTGATGGATTTAACCGAGGTCACCCGGCTCCTGGCCAGTTCCTGACCGGAAACATCCACCAGTGAGACTTCATCTCCGGGGTTGATGATTTCTTTCAGGAATTCAAAGGGAATGGTCACCTCTGGAAATTCTGGGTTCCGGCGGTAATCAATTAGGGTGATAGCCAGCCCCGGACAGAATACCACGCACCTTTCGCAGCCGCTGCATCCCTTGCCGTCTTTTTCCTCGTAATAGACGGGCAACTTGCGAACATCGCTGCGGTCGACCTCGATAAGCTTCCTCGGGCACACGGCCGAACAGGGATCGCAGGGTATTTCCTGAAGGCAGTGGATTACCGGGAATACCCCTTCTTCTTTCTCCAGAAAATACTCGGGATAGGTCTGGCCGGGCCTGGATTTTAAGATCTCGGCGGTCCGGTACCAGTCTGCGGGGACCTCATCACCGTACACACCAAGCTCTCTGGCAATCTCCAGCCCCCGGATCTTGCCGGAAAAGATGGCGGCAGAAGCTTCGGCAATTTCCTCGGCATCGCCGGCAGCATAGACCGGAAGGTCAAATTCCCGGGCCTTGAGATAAAACTCGTTAACCGGGTCGAGCCCGACGGCGATCAGGACGGTGTCACATTTGAGCGTTCTTTCGGTCCCGGGAACAGGCCGGAACTTTTCGTCCACCCGGGCTATGGTCACCGATTCGACGCAATCTTTTCCGTTGGCACTAAGAATGGTGTGGGAGGTGAGAATGGGTACCCCCAGCCTGGCCAGCTTGTCTTTATGAACCTTATAACCACCAACCTCGGGCATCACTTCCACCAGACCGACCACCTTGATGCCGGCCTGCAGGGCATGGTAGCCGGCGATCAAACCGACGTTGCCTCCCCCGACGATAAACAGTTTCTCGGTGGGCTTGACCAGGTCGCGGTTGACCAGGGTCTGGAAGGCCCCGGCCCCGTAAACTCCCGGCAGGTCGTTGCCCGGAAAAGCCAGAGATTTTTCCCTGGCCCCGGCTGCCACCAGTAGAATCTTGGGTTTGACCAGCGCATACTGTTTATTTTCCTTCAGTATGCCGACTTTCTTATCGCTGAAAACGGCCAGGGCCGTGCTCTGCAACCAGATGGTGACCCGCGGGTACTGGCGTACTTCATTTTCCAGCCTGGTGGCGATGTCAATACCCCTGGTCCCGGCATAGACCGCCTCCACCGAGCCAAAGAAACGATGGGTCTGTAGGACCAGCTTGCCGCCCAGCCGATGTTTGTCGTCCACCAGCAGGCAGTCCACCCCGCGCTGGCCGAGTTCTATAGCTGCCGACAGTCCGGCCGGGCCACCGCCGATAATTAAAACCGAGACTTCAATCTCTTCCACCGGCTTGAAGTCGAGCGGTGATTGCGGGTCAACCAGGGGAAGCTCGGGCAGGCCCACCACCGGCTCGATCTTCATTCCGGGTTTGATTAATTCCATGCAGGATTTAACCGGAAAGCCATCGGCCAGGACCAGGCACTGAGCACACTGGCCGTTGGCGCAGAAAATTCCCTGGGGAGCCCCGTCCTTGTGATGGTAGCTAAAAATCCTGATGCCGTTGGCAAAGAGGGCGGAAGCTATGGTTTCACCCTCCCTGGCTTTTAGCTCCCTGTCCTTAAAGTAAAAAGTGAATAGAGGTTTGTCCTCGACCGGCAGAATGGGATGTTTATAAAGACGGTTATCGATCAAAGGAGACTCCTTTAATCAAGAATGACCAGATTAAATATTCCAGGTCACCGAAATTTAAGACAGGCATTATAGCACAACCGATTTTAAGAAAAAAATGCAGTCCGGGAAAATTTTGGGTCGGAACCTGAGGAGGGGAGAGTCAGTCTTAAGCAAAAATTACAGGTTCAGGCCGGCTGAGAAATTTATTATAATTGAGCCGGTTTATGAAGTTCAAAGACCTGGAGGTCGCCATGGACCCGAACAAGCAGGGCGCCTCGTTCTATAACTTGCCCAAATGGCTTTAGGAGTGCCAGATGTTGGAGCTTATGGATTTAAATGGAATCAGCATCGAGCCTTTCCACGGTGACCTGGAAGCCCTGGAAAAGATGGCCCATCATTCCTGGCGTGATGAATACGGAATTGCCTCTTTTCCAAATCTCTACCGACAGGAATTTGTCAGATACCTGATGGGACTGGCCCCCGACCCCAGACATTTCATCGCCGCTTACAGGGGCCAAGAAATCCTGGCCTTCCTGGCCAACATTCCCCGGAACTTTGCGGTCGGCAGTCAGAATGTCCGGGCCATTCTCAGCTGCCTGCTGGTCAGCCGCAGAGAATACGCCCGGAAAGGCCTGGCCCAGGCCATTATCAAGGAGGCCGTTAGAATTAACCAGGAAATCACCCGCTACGATCTGGCCCTGCTCTATCTGGAAGCCGGGCACCGTTCTTCACAGCTGATAGAAAAGTTCAAGAGAGAAGGACAGCCCCTGCGGTTCTTAAAAAAAATGTATGTCCTGGGTCGAGTGCTGGACCTGGAAAGGGTGACCTATTCCGAGGGCCTTAAGAGCTGGGAAAAGCTGGCCATAAAAATCTGGGGAGCCCACAGGTTGCCTAAAGGCCCGCAGCCCGAGGGCCTGGACCTTGAAGAGCTGGAAACGGCCGACCTGCCGGAGGCCCTGCGCCTGCTCAATTCCTATAACGGGAAAGCCGACCTGGCCAGGGTCTGGACCGGGCCGGAAGAATTAAGAAAAGAGATTATCTATCCTGGCGTGTCCGTCAGCCTGGCGATAAAAAGGGAAGGTCGGCTGGTCGGATTGATAAATTATCTTGAACATGAACACCTGGGAAAAAAGGTAGAACGCTGGGCCTGGTTGAACCACCTGCATCTGGACCTGCTGGATTCGAAGGAAAAAAGACAAGTAATGAATTACTTCCTCAACTACCTGGCCACCCGGGGCACAATCGGGGTTATTGAATGGAACAAGGGTTATTATTCCCAGGGTTTTCTCTACCGGAGTCGCTTTTTCCCCTATTTCCGGAGTGTCAATCTCTATGCCTGGGTTTTCAATCCTGCCCTGCAACTTAAGAAAATGAATAAGATATATGAAGTTCAGATTTAAATCCCCAAGCTTTCAGGCTGGCCAGGATGAACAATTTTTTCTGACGGTATTAGGAATGTGATACGGTTTATGCTTAAATGTAAATGACAGGAGCCAAAGATGAACCGGTCCTGTGTGATATGTTTATTGATTCTGGTTTTATTGTTTGCAGCCAACCTTTTCGGAGGACAGACGGTGAACGAGGTCAGGATTGTCAGGACGCCGCCAATCGACAGCATCAACTCTCACTACCAGGGAAACCGGCCTCCGCTTCGGGCCAATCCTCTGCTCAAGCTTCCTTTGGGGCAGGTCGAAGCCCGTGGCTGGTTGTTAAGCCAGCTCCGGCTGATGGCCTCGGGGCTGACCGGGCGCCTGCCGGAAGTATCCAAATTTTTGCTGGCCGATTCAGGCTGGCTGACCCTGAAAGGCCGCGGCTGGGAAGAGATGCCATACTGGCTAAAGGGCTTCGGGGATCTGGCCTACCTGCTCAAAGACCCGGAATTAATAGACACCGCCAGGAAATGGATCGAAGCCATACTGAAGAGCCAGCAGCCCGACGGTTACTTCGGCCCGGTCGATAACAGAGACAATAATGACCTCTGGCCCAACATGGTGGCCCTGGCCTGCCTGCAGAGCTATTATGAATTCAGCGGAGACAGGAGAGTGCTTGATTTCATGTCTGCCTATTTTCGCTATCAATTTAGCCTGCCCGAAGAAAAGCTTTTTCCAGGAAGCTGGCAGAAGCTGCGGGGAGGGGAAAACCTGGAAAGCGTTTACTGGCTTTATAACCGAACCGGTGAAGCCTGGCTCCTGGAACTGGCCAAAAGGATCTACCGGCGCACCGCCGACTGGGCCTCTCCGATACTTACCGCAGAACGCGACCGGCACTGGGAAGAAAGTTCGTTCTACCACGGGGTAAATATTGCCATGGGCTTCAGGTACCCCGGGGTTTATTATCAACAAGCAGGAGAGCCGGGATTGCTGGAAGCGGTAGAAAGAAACTACCGCCAGGTGATGGAAGCCTACGGACAGCAACCTGGAGGTATGTTTGCCGCCGACGAAAATATAAGACCTGGATATGGCGACCCGAGACAGGGGGCTGAAACCTGCACCATGGTTGAATTCATGAACAGTTTCGAGTCCCTGCTGAAGATAACAGGGCAGGTGATTTATGCCGACCGGGCTGAGGAGATTGCTGTTAATTCACTGCCAGCGGCCCTGACTCCTGACTTAAAAGCCCTGCATTACCTGACAGCGGCCAACCTTATTTCCTGCGACAGTTCCGGAGACCACGATTTCCAGAATTCCGGCACGCTGCTGTCTTTTGACCCCTGGAAGTATCGTTGCTGCCAGCACAACGTGGCCTTTGGCTGGCCCTATTATATTGAGCACCTCTACCTGGCCACGTCAGATAACGGCCTGGCGACTATTTTTTATGGACCTTCAATGGTTTCTTTCAAGGCCGGGAATTTGGGGAAGGCGGCCAGGATTGTCCAGGATACGAATTATCCTTTTTCCGGCAGGATTGAGCTGACTGTCTACGCTGATGAGCCGGTTGCTTTTCCTATGTATTTAAGAATACCGGACTGGGCAGAGAAGGCCTCGATTTCGATTAACGGGGGAAAGCCGCGGGAGATAAAGGCAGCCGGAGAATTTGCGGTCGTGGAACAAACCTGGAAATATGGAGACAGGATAACCCTCGACCTGGAACAATCAATAAAGGTTCATTTCTGGCCGGGCCTGGGCCAGGCTGCCTCCATCAGGCGGGGACCACTCTGGTACTCACTGGAAATCAAGGAAGAATGGAAGAGGGCCGGGGGCAGCGACGACTGGCCGGCCTGGGAAGTGCTGCCAGCCTCGCCCTGGAATTTCGCCCTGCTTCTTGACCCCAAGGCTCCGGCTAAGGACATTAAGCTCATCGAGGAAAGGCCTCTTGATTACCAACCTTTTTCGCTTGACTCAGCCCCTCTGGTTCTGGAGGCCAGAGCCAGGAGGTTGCCAGAATGGAGGGAAGAAGGCCGGATGGTGGGAAAGATTCCAGCCAGCCCGGTCAGTTCCAGGCAACCCGACACCAGAATCAGGTTGATTCCCATGGGGTGCGCCAGGCTGAGGATAACCTGCTTTCCCTGGGTTAAGGTAAACTGATCGAGGACTTTATTAACTGGATAAAGGTCATGCGAAAACATGAAAGGTCAAAAATGAAAAGAATAATTGAAAACATGTTTCGTGCCGCAGCCCTTTTAACCCTGAACCTGATATTATTATCTGGGCTCCAGGCTCAGACTCCCGAGCGCCGCCTGGTATCGGGAGAATGGCTGGAGGCCAGCCTGAACCTGCCCAACCTCAGAATCATAGACATGAGAGCCGATATCAGGGATTACTGGGCCGGACATATACCGGGAGCCGTTTACCTGGATGAAACCGCCCTGCGCTGGCCCCAGAACGGAGTTCCCGGACGTCTCATTCCCCCTGAAATCCTGACCAGGTTGCTGGAGGAAATAGGAGTAAATCAGAAAACCACCGTCATTATTTACACCGAGATTAACAATTACCGTGCGACTTACCTGGCCTGGGCTCTTGATTACCTCAGGCATACCGGCTGGGCCATTCTTGACGGCGGCTTTAACCGCTGGAAGAACGAGAACAGGCCGGTATCGCGCGATTATCCGGCGCTGAACCGGACCAACTACGGCTCGAAAACAAATCCCGACGAATCCGTCAGGGCGGTTCTGGACCAGGTCAAGAACCGCGACCCCAGGACTACCGTGCTGCTTGATGTCAGGTCGGCCGAGTTGTACTCTGGTGAACGCGGTAACTGGAAGAGAAACGGACATATCCCGGGAGCGATCAACATATTCTGGGGATCTTTTCTGAGGGAGGATGGGAGCTGGAAAGACCTTAAGGTGGTCGCCGGGAACCTGCGGGACATGGGTATAACGCCTGACAAGACCATAATTGTTTCTTGCGGACAGGGGTTGATGGCTTCCCACACCTATCTGACCCTCAAGTATCTGTTGAATTATCCGAAGGTTCGGTTGTACGACGGAAGCTTCAACGAGTGGAGTAACCGGGACGACCTCCCGGTAGAAACCGGCCAGAGGTAAGACTTATGAAAAAAAGAAGGTTTTTGTTCTTTGTCTTTCTTTTCCTGTCGGCGGCTTTCATAGTCTTGGGGCTTCTGAGCGGAGAGTTCCGGGTCGTCTGGCAGAAAGCAGCTACCGTCTGTCTGGAATGCATCGGCATCGGGTAGGAAGCCGGGCCATGAAAACCAGAACTCTGAAAACTGAAAGCAAGAGAAGGTTATTTCAAGTAGTAGCCGCCCTCGGCTTCAACCTGGATTTCCTGTCGTTGCTAAAAGGGAATATCAGCCAGGCCAAAACCAAGGGGCTTTGTGTGCCAGCCCTGAATTGTTATTCCTGTCCGGCAGCGGTGGGGGCCTGCCCGGTGGGGGCGCTTCAAAACTCCCTGAATGCCCTGAGGTATAACCTTGGAGTTGGGCAGAAGAAACTCGGGTTGTATGTTATCGGAAGTCTTGGTCTAATGGGAACCGTGGGCGGCCGGCTACCCTGCGGCTGGCTCTGTCCTTTTGGATTGCTGCAGGAGCTGGTCTATAAGGTCCCGCTGCCGAAGATAAAGCTTCCGGCTTTTTTAACAAATCTTAGGTACCTTGTCCTGGCGGTTCTGGTGTTACTGTTACCCCTCCTGGTGGTGGACACCTCCGGACTGGGCTGGCCCTGGTTCTGCAAGTGGGTCTGCCCGGCGGGCACCCTCGAGGCCGGAATAGTTCTGTCAGCCCTGAATCCTGCCATCAGGGCACAGCTGGGTTTTCTTTTCTCCTGGAAATTATCTCTGCTCATTCTTTTTCTGGTGTGGATGGCGGTTTCCATGAGACCGTTTTGCCGGACAGTCTGTCCGCTGGGGACCATTCTCGGGTTCTTCAACCGGGTCAGCGCCTTCAGGATGAAAGTTGACCTGGAAAGGTGCATAGTCTGCAACGCCTGCCAGAAAATCTGCCCGGTAGATATCAGGATTTACGAAGACCCGGACAGCTCGCAATGCATCAGGTGTCTGAAATGTGAACAGGTCTGTCCCACGGTATGCATTTCTCATGGATTCCGGTTGCCGGAGAGTGAGGGGAGTCAGCCGGCAAAAGTTCAGCCTTGAGAATCAACCCTGAAAAGGCGACCGAATTAAAACTTTAAGACTGCCAGTTGCGAAGACTTATTGGTTGTTGATAGGGAAGCAAATTTCAGAAGGATTCCCCGGCCTTGAAATAAATCCCGTAGGTCCCCGGTCCGAAGGCCAGGTCCACCCGCAGGTTGGCATTCTCTTTGGGAATAATCTTGAATCTCAGGCCGAAGCCGGCTGCGTACTTGAGGTTATCGAAAGAAATGTCCCGGAAACGATTGGCCAGGCTGCCCATAGCTCCAAAGATTACCGCCCCCAGCCTCTTCCAAACAGGGAAGCGATACTCGGCCTGAAAGGCTACCAGATTCATGTCCCGGAAACGGCCATTATAAAAACCGCGGAGCAGGGAGTCCCCCCCGAGGCGCGGTAGCCGGTAGAAGGGGACATCACCGGTATTGGTTTCAGCCAGGGCCTGGACAGCCAGGACCTGGTCGTCGCCAACCCGGTGGTAATTGCGCAGGTCAAACTGCAAGCTCAGAAAATCATAATCGCTTCCGAAGAAATGATTGTTCCAGTTAAGATTGGCCTGGAGGTAAAGCCCGGTATTTGGATAGAAAATGTTATCGCGGTTATCATAGCTGGCGGCCAGGCCCGGCCCGGACAGAAGCCCGCCACGGCTGCCCGTAACCAGATCCTGGTCGAGAAGCTTCCCGGGTTCAGTCTCGACTATCTTGGTGCTTTCCAGTCGATACTTCAAACCTAGGTAGAGGGGAAGTTCCCGGCCGAGCCTCTGTTGCAGCCCGACTTCCATCAGAAATCTCTGAGGGGTGTAAACTTCTTCCATCTCATCAGGAGTGTTGGGGCCGATTCCCCAGAGCTTGGTCGGGAACCGTTCAGCCATGAAATTTCCCGCTAGGAAGAGCGAATTATCATTTAGATATATTTCCGGTTTAATCTGAAGAATGAATTGTTTTAGCTGGGTATAGATAGCCCCTACGAACATGGTGCTGGGACGGGCCTTTTTGAAAACCAGACCGAAGCGGTAGGTAATAAGGCTACCCAGTCCAAAGGCCAGCCTGGTTTCGGGAGTGTAATAAACGATGGGCAAAAGTGTAAGGCCCATGCGGTCGGGCTCTGACTCCTCGCTTATCACGATCTGCTGGCCGTCTTTCCTGGCGGCCGTCTTCTGGGAGAAAAGGTCCGAAGTCAGGAACATCAGGAAAAGGCAGAGAAAGAGCGTGCTGACTCTGGCAGTCTTCTTAATTCTTTTGTTTTCAGTCGACAACAACATTTTTCATAAGATATTAGGCCTAAATTATTGAGCTGTCAATATTTTTAGTCGATCTGGATCTATTTTTTTCAAAAAATGTCATTTCAGGCATAATTTGGGCTTGACATAAACTCTGGACTGAAAGTATTGTCATCTATTATGGGTATTACCGATTTTAACAGATATTTTTTTGAAAAAAGATGACCGGAAGGGATTAAGTTATGAGTGATCGGGGATCAAAAAAAAGCAATAAATCAGCCAATAATCTCCTGAGAAGAAGGGAATTTTTCCAGCATTGCGGCCGCTGCGCCCTGCTGGCCACCGGATGTCTTTATTCTGGCAGGAAAACAGGCGCTGCCCAGAACGTGGCTCTTCTCGACCTGTCGTCTCTGCCGGTCAAGAAAGAAGTCAGACTCAGATTGCTCTTCGCCCTGCACCGTCCGGTCCAGGACCGACCGGACTGGCCAAATCTTGGTTTTGACTTCAGGCCGGTCATGGAAAAATACCTGTCGATCCTGGAAAAGGGCCTGCCTGAATTCTCCTTCCTGGTCTCCACCGCCAGCAGTCCGGAAGAAACAGCCGCAATTTTGGAAGAGGACCGCGGAAAGCAGATTGACGGCTATGTGGTATTTCAACTTAACTGCTGGAACCGGGTGGTACAGCCCGCCGTCGAAACGGGAAAGCCCGTGCTCTATGTGGACTTTCAGTACGGGGGCAGTGGTGGTTTCCTGGTTTATACAGCCGGACTTCTCCGCCAGGGCAGAAAGAATTTTGGGTTCATATGTTCTTCAAACCCGCAGCACCTGGTGGCCGCAGCCAGAGCCTTTAAGTCGGTCAGGGCGGCCACGGAAGAAAGCACTTTTTCCGGGCTGATTGAAGAGATAAGGAAGAAACTGACTCCACCTACCGGCTATTTAAATTGTTACCCCGATCCAATGAAGCTTCTTCCTCCAGATGAAACAGCCTACCGGATGAAGTATTCGCCAATTCTTCTCTTCCGGGACCAGAATGGCGGAGAAGATCTGGAGATAGCCGGCATTCCCGTCATGAATCTTCCGTTTTCAGAATTGAACTCAGCCTGGGAAAAAGCGGACAGGGATGAGGCCGAAACTGTGGCCCGCGACTGGTGGAACCGGGCGGCCCTGGTGCAGAATGTAAAGTTTCGAGAGCTGATAAACTCGGCAGCCATGTACCTGGGAATGAAACAGTTGCTGCAACGTTACCAGGCCAGGGCCATTACCATAAATTGCCTGGGAGGATTTTATGGAGGCCATATCCACGCCTATCCCTGCCTGGGTTTTTACGAGCTCAACAACCAGGGGCTGGTCGGAGCCTGCGAGGCCGACCTGAGGTCGACGGCAACCATGGTGGCTTTCGGACTGATGACCGGGGGACGTCCGGGGTACATATCAGACCCGGTTATGGACATATCCGGTCGCCATATCATCTATGCTCACTGTGTGGCTTCCAACCGGGTGTTCGGACCGCATGGCCCGGCCAATCCATTTGAGATTCTAACTCATTCCGAAGACCGGCAGGGAGCCTCGGTGAGGTCTATCATGCCGGCTGGCTACCTGACCACTAGCCTGGAGATTGACCAGAACAAGAAAGCCATTCTGGTTCATCAGGCCAGGGCCGTTGGAAATTCCTTCGATGACCGGGCCTGCCGGACCAAGCTGGTAGCTGAGCCGCTCGGTGATTTTGAAAAGCTTTTTACCGAGTGGGACGAATGGGGCTGGCACCGGGTAACTTTTTATGGTGACCTGAAGAAGGCGGCCTATGAGCTGGGCTCGGTCCTGGGCTATTCAGTGTTGGAAGAAGCCTGAGCCGAGCCAGGATTTGCGCCCGATTTGTTTTTCGGGCTTTCAGGAAGGAGGTAAGTGATGAACCTCAAAAGGACCTTAATCTGTCTGATGTCTGCATTTATACTGACCGGATCTTTAACTTCGGCGGCTCAGACCGCAAAGGAGAAAACCGGTGCAGCCGTCCGGCTGAATGAGTCCCTGTTTCAGGCGGTAAAATATCGTTCCATAGGACCTACCAGGCAGAGCGGGCGCTTTGTGGACTTTGCCGTGCCACGTCAGAAGCCCTTCACGTTTTATGCCGCCACCGCCTCCGGGGGCCTCTGGAAGACAGTCAACAATGGTCTTACCTTTGAACCGATTTTTGACCACGAACGAGTCGTTTCCATAGGTGATATTGAAGTTGCTCCCTCCAGCCCGGAAGTCATCTGGGTGGGAACGGGTGAGGCCAACAATTCCCGGTCGACCTACTGGGGAGATGGGGTTTACAAGAGTACCGACGGCGGAAAAACCTGGAAGAACATGGGCCTTAAGGACACCCACCATATAGGCAGAATTTTGATCGACCCGGTCAACCCGGATGTGGTTTACGTGGCGGCCCTGGGACACCTTTACTCGGAAAATGAGGACAGGGGGCTTTACAAGACTACCGACGGCGGCCAGACCTGGCAGAAGGTCCTTGAAGTCAGGGTCGAGAACCGGGCTGTGGGCGTGGTCGATGTGGTCATGGACCCGGAAAATTCCAGCGTCTTGTATGCGGCTGCTTATGACCGGCTCCGGAAACCATGGAACTATCAGCTGGGCGGACCGGGCAGCGGAATTTACAAGACCACCGATGGCGGCCGAACCTGGAAGAAGCTGGAGAACGGCTTGCCGGGTGGTATCCTGGGTAGAATCGGCCTGGCCGTCTACCTGAGAAACCCGAGAATCGTATATGCCTGCATAGAGAATGCCAACAAGCCCGGGATGAGCCCGGAAGACAGGTACAGGGAGATTGTCCTGGGCCTGCCCAGTGCTGGCATGATCGACGGCGAGGTCTATCGTTCGGACGACGGCGGAGAAAGCTGGAGAAAAATAAGCCCCGAAGGGCAGAGTATTGGCGGGGCTCCTGGTTATTATTATGGACAGATTGTAGTTGACCCCAACGATGACAAAGTGGTTTACGTTCTCAGCGTTTCCGTCCTGGGCACCCGCGATGCCGGCCGGACCTGGAATCGCCGTGTTTTTAATTTCGGGGGAGATAACCATGCCCTGTGGATCAATCCTGAAAATTCGAACCACATGCTGCTCGGTTATGACCACGGGATGGGCGTAACTTATGATGGCGGAAAAACCTGGTATCATCCGGACTTCCTGCCGCTGGCTCAATTCTATGCTGTTGGCCTTGACAATTCCTATCCATACCGGGTAGCTGGCGGGACTCAGGATAACGGTTCGCATCTCGGTCCCAGTACCAGGCCGGGCGGCAAACCGGTTCGCCTGGAACACTGGGCGACGGTTGGCGGCGGAGATGGCATGTACAATGTCTTTGACTGGAAGACCAACCGCTACCTGTACAATGAATCCCAGTTCGGGGCCATCCAGAGAATTGACCTCCAGACCGGCGAAAGAAAGAGTATCCGGTACCAGAGAGAAGACCTGCGCTGGAACTGGTGCGCGCCCATCATGGTTTCCAGGCATAACAGTGATGTCATTTACCACGCGGCCAATATTCTTCTAAAATCGCCTTACCGGGGCGAATACTGGGTAGAGGTCAGTCCAGACCTGACCACCAACGATAAAGAGAAATTGCCGCAGGGAAAGGGCGGTGACGGCAACATCCAGTATTGCACCATCACCACCATAGACGAATCACCCCTGGTGGAAGGCCTGCTCTGGGTCGGGACCGATGACGGGCAGGTCTGGGTAACCAGGGATGGAGGAAAGAACTGGGAGAAACTGACAGATAAGATTAAAGGTCATCCCGGCTACTGGGTAAGCCGGGTGGTGGCTTCCAATTTCAGTCCCGGGACGGCCTACCTGACAGTAACCGGCTTCCGGCAAGATGACTTCCGGCCCTATATTTTCAAGACAGATGATTACGGACAGACCTGGGTCCCGATTGTCGGGAATCTTGCGGAAGGTCCGGTCAATGTCATCCGTGAAGACCACAGGAATCCACAGCTGCTCATCGCCGGGACCGATTTTGGCGTTTATGCCACACTGGACGGCGGTAAGAATTGGTTCAATCTTAAAGGAAATATGCCAACCCAGCCGGTTCACGACCTCATCATACATCCGAGGGACAATGACCTGGTGGTAGCCACCCATGGTCGGGGAATCTTCATTACCGATATCTCCTGGCTTCAAGAGCTGACCCCTGAGATCTTGAACCGCGAACTCCATCTCTTCTCGGTGGAACCCAAAATTAGATGGATAGACAAGGACATGGGCCATTCTAGCTCGCTGAATTACGAAGGCGAGAGCGAACCGGAGGCCGCGGTCATCAATTATTACCTGAAATCGAAGGTGAGGGGGGAGGTCAAGGTCAGGATTTACCAGGGCCAGATGCTCATCAACGAACTCAAGGGATCGTCCGGGGCCGGGTTCAACCAGGTTCTCTGGAATCTGACCGCCCGCCGGGAAAGAACCCCGGAGGAAAAGAAACGGTTTGAACAGATGATGACCAGGATGGCTTCTGCCGGTTACCGTTCTCAGGTCGACCCCAACTATGTTTACAGCCCCGTCCGGGAAGGAGAGTACCGGGTGGTCGTTGAGGCCGGGGGACAGCAGGTTTCCGGAGTGATAAGAATTCTTCCAGATTTATGGAATTAACCGTTAACCTTGAAGCCCAGGTGGCCCTGTTGGGAACAGAAGGCCCTGGCTCTGGCCACGGCTTCAGGCTTAAGTTTATCTACAGGAGAATTGGATGAGCGCCTACAGCCCGGATCAACTGGAAAGGTTGATTAATAAATGGCCGCGGGTCAGGCTGGTTTGCCTGCCCACACCGCTTTACCGTCTGGAGAACCTGTCCGGCGAGCTCGGTTTGCGGGAAATTATGGTCAAGCGGGACGACCTGACCGGACTGGTCTTCGGGGGCAACAAGTCCCGCAAGCTGGAATTCATCCTGGCCGATGCCCTGAGCCAGGAAGCTGACACCATTATCACCTGGGGCAGCCTGCAATCGAACTGGTGTCTGCAGACGGCTGCCGCCGCCAGGAAGTGCGGGCTGAGGCCCATCCTGGTCCTTTTCAAAACTTATGAATTATCGTCTCTGGACCAGGGCAACATCCTTATAGAAAAACTGCTGGGTGCTGAAATCAGGATTACCGAGACCGGGGCCAGGGGCAAATCTCCCGACCAGGAACAGGCCTTCACGATCCTGGATGAAGTGGCCAGGGATGAAAGGCGAAGTGGTCATAACCCCTACCTGGTTTCTGTTGGTGGTTCCATGACCGGAGGAAACATGGCCAGGCCGCTGGGCGCCCTGGCCTATATGCTGGATATGATAGAAATTGCCAGGCAGACGGCCGGTTCGGGAGCACCTGATTATGTGGTGGTAGCCACCGGTTCCGGGGCTACCCAGGCCGGGCTGATGGTTGGGGCCAAGGCCCTGGGACTGAAGACCAGGATTATCGGCATCTGCGTATCGGACAGGAAAGAAGATTTCCTGCCCCAGGTTAGAAAAATCGCCTTGGAACTGGTGGAAACTCTCGGCCTAAGGATCAGCCTTGATGACCGGGACATAATCCTGTTTGACGATTACCTGGGCCAGGGTTATGGCCGGGTCAGCCCGGAAATCTCCGGGGTCATACGAACAATTTTGCAAAAAGAGGGATTAGCCCTGGACCCGGTTTACACCAGCAAGGCCATGATCGGGCTGGTCGATCTCGCCAGGAAAGGATACTTGACGGCTTCAGACAGGATAGTCTTCATCCATACCGGCGGAACCCCGGCCCTGTTTGCTTTCTCTGATCAGTTACTCTCTTAGCTGGCCCCGGGCCCCCACTTGCAGCCTTCGCTGGCTTAGCGTGAGGTTGACTTCAGGTATCTGAGAAACTCGGAATTGGTGGTCAGTATCAACCAGGTATTTTTGGCCAGCGTGGCCCGGTAGGTTTCCAGCGTCTTCAGGAACTGATAGAATTCCGGGTCGAGGTTATAGGCCTGGGCATAGATTTTGGTGGCCTCAGCTTCAGCCTGCCCCCTTATTTCCTGGGCTTTGCGGTAGGCTTCCGAAGTTATGATCTTCAGCTCGCGCTCTTTCTGGCCCCTGATTTCGGCGCTGCGGCCATCTCCCTCGGAACGGTACCTGGAGGCAATCCGCTTTCTTTCGGCTATCATCCGGTCAAAGACTTTCTTCTGAACTTCATCCACGTAGTTCACTCTCTTTATCCTGACATCCTTCAATTCGACCCCGAACTCGGGCGTTATCTTCGAGGCTTTTTCCAGGATCATCTCGGCAATCCGGCCGCGGCCCACCTGGATCTTGCCGATAACTTCCGAGTAATCGAGCAGGGCAGATTCTTCGCTAAGGTTGAATTCCCGGTTGGTGGAACGGACGATTTCTATCAGGTCGTAGCTGGCAATTACATTCCTGGTTTCGCCATCAACCACATCGTCAAGGCGGGAGTGAGCCCCCCGTTCATCCTTGACCCTCTGGTAAAAGACCAGGGGGTCGCTGATTCGCCAGCGGCAGTAAGTATCAACCCAGATGTACTTTTTGTCCCTGGTCGGAATCTGGTTGGCGTCCCCGTCCCACTCCAGCCATCTCTTTTCAAAGTAGTTGGCTTTCTGGATGAATGGAACCTTGAAATGCATTCCGGGAGCGGTCACGGCGGCACCGATAGGTTGGCCGAACTGGGTGATGATCACCTGGTTGGTCTCGGAAACTATGTAGACCCCATCAATCAGAGACAACAAAACGATTACTATTATGATTGTTATGAGTATCTTCAGCGTGGAAGTCTTCATTTTTTCACCTCCTCTCCCAGGTTCAGCAGGGGAACCAGGTTCTTCTGGGCCTCGTCAACGATGATCTTTCGGTCTATTCCGGCCAGGACCTCATTGAGCGTTTCCAGGTAGAGCCGTTTCCTGGTGACCACCGGGGCCTTGGAGTATTCCCGGTAGATGGAAATGAACCTGGCAGCGTCACCACGGGCATTGTTGACGCGTTCGGCGGCGTAGCCTTCGGCTCCCCGGATCATCTGCTCGGCTTCTCCCTGGGCTTTTGGTATTTCCTGGTTATATTCGGCCCAGGCCTCGTTGATCTTCCGTTCCTTTTCCTGGAGGGCCTGGTTGACCTCGTTGAAAGAGGGCTTGACCGGGTCGGGCGGGTTGACATCCTGGAAAATGAGCTGGTTAATTTCCAGCCCGAGTTCATAGGTGTCCACCAGCTTTTGCAGGGCAGTCATGGCCTCGGCGGCCAGGTTCGCCCGGCCGAAGGTGATGACCTCATCCACCGAGGCGTCTCCCACCACCTGCCTGACCACGGCTTCGGTCATGGCCCGGAAGGTCAGCACCGGGTCACGCACCTTGAACAGGAATTTATATGGGTCTTTAATCTTGTACTGCACAATCCACTCGGCTACCACCACGTTCAGGTCGCCGGTCAGCATCATCGATTCCTTCTTGGTTTCTTCGGTCACGTAATATTCGGATTTTACTCCCGGCCTGGCCGTGCGATAGCCAAATTCCAGCTTAAGCTGACGCTGCACCGGCACCCTGGTCAGCCTTTCAATCCCCAGCGGCAGCCGGAAATGCAGGCCGGGTTCGGTGGTCCGGACAAACCGGCCGAAGCGCAGGATGACACCGATTTCCTCGGGTTTGATCTGATAGATTGAGGTGGCCAGCAGGATGATCACCAGAATGGCGGCGGCGGCATATTTTAGCCAGCGGCCCGGGATCCTGGGAAGGTCGTAGCCGGACCAACCGGTCTTAAATTCTCCAGGCATAGTCCCTCCTTTCGGTTCAATTCTTGATATCTTATTTCCGATGATAAACGGAGCGGAAAAATTCTTTTAATTCACCGGGGTCCGCGGCCTGGTGGTTCAAGCCTTCCAGCTGGGGCTGATGGGCGGCCTTCAGGCCCTGCCCGGTCAGAACCAGGACCGACGTCCCCTCGAAGCGGTGACGCAGCTTGAAATAGGCAGCCAGGGCGGAGGCCGACTCCGGCTGGACAAACAGTCCCTCATCCCTGGCCAGCTGCTTCTGGGCCAGGAGCATATCTTCATCCGTTACAGAAGTCAAAAAGCCATCATAATCATTCACCAGCTTAAGAACCAGATTTCCGGCTGGAGGATCGGGGTTGGCAATGGAATGAGCGATTGTTTCAGATGGCTGGATCTTGCTGACCGAGTTTTTCCCTGCTTCAAAAGCCCGTACCATCGGGGCACAGCCAGCAGCCTGGACTCCTACCATGACCGGAATCTTCTCGATGTATCCGGCCTGGTTCATCTCGATGAACCCTTTGTATAGGCCTACAAAATGGCCGCCCGAGCTGACCGGAACGTACACGTAATCCGGAGCGTGACCCAATTGCAGGCAGAGTTCGAAGGCCGCGAGCTTATAACCTTCCAGCCGAACCGGGTCAACTGAATTGGCAAAATAGATGCCGAATTCTTTCCCCAGCTCGTAGCTTCCTCTAAAAAGCTGCCCGTAATCACCGCCAACTTCTATAATCAGGGGATGAAAGATGGCCGAGGACAACAGGGCCCCGACCGATGTGCCTTTCTTTACCAGCAGGGTACACTTAAGTCCCGCCCGGGCAGCGTAGGCGGCCGTGGAAGAAGCCATGTTTCCGGTTGAAACTGTCCCCACGGCCGACCAGCCCAGTTCCAGGGCTTTTTGCACCACCAGGGCTGAACCCCGGTCCTTGAAACTCAGGGTGGGATTGGCCGATTCCAGCTTGGCCAGAAGTCGGCCGCTGCTATCCAGGTTAGCCAGGGAGAGCAGGGGAGTATGTCCTTCCCCCAGGCTTAGTTCGGGCCGGACCTGCTTCAGGGGAAGAAATGGAGCAAATCTTTCCAGGGCCGTGGTGCCCGTTAGCTTGAGGCCTGCCTTCTTGGCAACTGAACTATGAAAAAGCCCGAGACGGCCACAGCCGGGGCAAAAAATATCGTTGGGAACAAAGTTAAATTCCAGCCCGCAGACCAGGCATTTCAAGCGGTCATTCATCAAGAATTTTCCTTTGTGGTTAGTCTACCTGAAGGTCATGGCCAAGTAAAGCCAGCCTTAATTGGCGAGTTCTAACTCGAACCAAAATTCAAGCCTATCGGCCTCTGCGCCTCAGAAGTTATTTGCCTCGAAGAAAGGATAGTTCTAAAATTACCGTGCGGTGAAAAAGAAACCTGAAGCCCCGGATATCTTCTATATGCAACTGGCTCTGGCTGAAGCCAGAAAGGCTGCGTCCAGGGGAGAGGTGCCGGTAGGGGCGGTTCTGGTTCAGGAAGGGCGGGTGCTGGCCCGAGGTCGTAACAGACCTATTTGCAGCTCGGACCCGACGGCCCATGCCGAAATTGTGGCCATCAGGAAAGCGGCCAAGAAGGTTGGTAATTACCGGCTGCCCGGTTCCACCCTTTATGTAACCGTTGAGCCCTGTCCCATGTGCCTGGGGGCCATAATTCAGGCCCGCATCCGGCGGCTGGTCTTTGGAGCCGAGGACACCAAGGCCGGCGCTGTTGTTTCCCGGCTGAAATTCAGTCTGAACCAGGCCAATCACAGGCCGGAGATCAGCGGCGGGCTGTGCCGCGAAGAATGTGGACGGTTGCTGAAAGATTTTTTTCGGCTGAAAAGGCAGGGCAAAAAAAAATGCCGGGTGGTTGAAAACCGGTCAACCTTCAAGTAAATTACAGGAAAGTGGAGAGGTGGCCGAGTGGTTGAAGGCGACGGTCTCGAAAACCGTTATTCCGGTTAACAACCGGAATCGCGGGTTCGAATCCCGCCCTCTCCGCCATCATTTAAATGAATAAATTAGGGCGGGTGGCAGGATGCAAAAAGTAAACATCATTCTGGTAGGGTTCGGCCGGGTAGGTCGCGCTTTCTACGAGCTGCTCAAAGAAAAATACGATCACTACCGGGAACGTTACGGCCTTTTCCTGGAATTAAGAGCAATAGTAAGGAAATCAGGAACGGTGCTGCTTTCCGGTACCAGAAAAATGGTGTCAGAGGCCGAATCGGGTAGCGGGGAAAAGTCTGAACTTTCCGGCTGGATACAGACCTTCAGCCTGGCCGACCTTCTTGAGGAATTCAAGTCCGGGGTGCTGGTCGACTGCACTCCCTCCGACCTGAAAACCGGAGAGCCGGGCTACAGCCTGACCAAGATGGCCCTGTCCCAAGGCTGGCATGTGGTAACGGCCAGCAAGGGGGCCCTGGTGGTCCACCCTTCAGAACTGGCCGCTGAAGCCCGAAAGAATCAGTTGGCCCTCAAGGCCAGTGGAGCCACGGCTGCCGCCCTGCCGACTCTGGACGTAGGCCTGCACTCCCTGGCCGGCGCTGAAATCCTGGCCATAGAAGGAATACTTAACGGAACGACCAACTACATTCTGACCAGGATGGCCGATGGTCTGAGCTTTTCGCGAGCCCTGATGGAGGCCAGCGAAAAGGGAATCGCCGAACCCAACCCGGTTCAGGACATAGAGGGCTGGGATACTGCGGCCAAGATGATCATCATTGCCAACAAGGTTCTGGGAACCGAGATCAAAATGTCAGAAACCAGGGTCCACGGGATTAACGGGTTGACTGAGGAAATAATGGCCAGGGCCGCCCAAATAGGCAAGACCATCAAACTGATCGGTCGCTGCAGCCGGGAATCACCCGGGGCCCCCTGGAAGGTGGAGGTTGGCCTGGCCCTGCTCAATCCCGACCATCCCCTGGCCATGGTTGATGGAAGCAACAAGGGAATAATCTTTTACACTGACTGCATGGGCTATGTAGTGGTGACCGGAGGGAAGTCCGACCCAAGGGGCGCAGCCGCAGCCCTGATCAAGGATATCATCTCCATCTACTGGCGTGATTTTTAGCCACAGGCCTCGGGTTGGCAATTGATTTAACAATCTTATTCTGATAATCTAAGGAAGAATTTTAACCAGCGGAGAGGTGTCCGAGTGGTTTAAGGAGCACGCTTGGAAAGCGTGTGTAGGCCCAAAAGGTCTACCGCGGGTTCGAATCCCGCCCTCTCCGCCATAAATCTTTAAGGGAGTAATAAAATGGAAAACCGGGATTATATTGTTCTGGAAGACATGTACGGAGCCCACAATTACCATCCCCTGGATGTGGTCATTACCAAGGCCAAGGGGATCTGGATGTGGGATGTCGAGGGTAAAAAGTATCTGGACTTCCTGAGTGCCTACTCGGCCGTCAACCAGGGTCACTGCCATCCCCGTATTGTTAAGACCCTCCAGAAACAGGCCAAGAGGTTGACTTTGACCTCCAGGGCTTTCAGGAATGACCAGTGGCCTCTGCTGGCCAAAGAGCTCTGCGACCTGACCGGTTTCAACAAGGTTCTGCCGATGAACTCCGGGGCCGAGGCGGTGGAGACCGCCATCAAGATCGCCCGTAAATGGGCTTACCTGAAAAAGGGAGTGCCCCAGGACCAGGCCGAGATTATTGCCTGCGCCAATAATTTCCACGGAAGAACCGTCACCGTTATCAGCTTTTCCACCGAACCGCTCTACCGCCAGGATTTTGGACCGTTTACTCCCGGTTTTAAGATAATACCGTTTGGCGACGTGGCGGCCCTGGAGTCAGCCATCACCCCCAACACCGCGGCCTTTCTGGTCGAACCGATTCAGGCGGAAGCCGGCATCCTGATACCACCCGATGGGTTCCTGAGAAAGGCCCGGGAAATATGCCAGAAAAACAATGTGCTGTTCATCGCTGATGAAATCCAGACCGGATTGGGACGGGTGGGACGGATGTTCGCCTGTGAATACGAAGGCGTCAAACCCGACCTGCTGGTCATAGGCAAGTCCCTGGGTGGGGGCTGCTATGCCATTTCTGCCGTCCTCTCGACCAACGAGGTCATGGAAGTTATCAAGCCAGGACAGCACGGCTCGACTTTTGGCGGCAACCCGCTGGCCTGTGCCGTGGCCCGCGAAGCCCTAAGAGTTATCCAGGAAGAAAAGCTGGTTCAAAACGCCGAGGAAAAAGGCGCCTATTTTCTGGAGAAATTGAAAACCATCAGGAGCCGGAAAATTAAGGAAGTGCGGGGCCGGGGACTGCTGATCGGTATAGAACTCAAGCCAGAAGCAGGTGGAGCCCGTCGTTACTGCGAAGAATTAATGAAGGAAGGCCTTCTCTGCAAGGAAACCCATGAGCATGTCATCAGGTTTGCCCCTCCTCTTATCATCAGTAAGAAGGAACTGGACTGGGCCTTTAAGAGGATTAAAAGGGTGTTCAAAAGACTGGAAAAAGCCTGATCTCAGGAAGGTGTCCGAAATAGAGGACGCTCTGTAACTGCATCAAAACGGACCGACAACTCCGGTCACGGCAGAAGAGCCGGCATGTTTCTTGCTATTTTATTAGCAGGAGGACGAGATGAAAAAGCTTAGCCTCATCCTTTCTTTGATTCTCCTGGCTTCGGGCTGCGTCATGTACGTACCCTATAATGAGTCCGGAAACAGGGGGGTCAGGACCTACGAGCCGCCACCCACTCCCGCTGCTCCAGTTTACGGCGAAATTTCCATCTCCTACATCTACGACTATCTCGGTAACTATGGCTACTGGGTTTATTATAATCCCTACGGTTATGTCTGGATCCCGAGGGGAGTTGGCCGTCACTGGAGACCCTATACCTATGGGCGCTGGGTCTGGACCGAGTATGGCTGGACCTGGGTTTCGCATCATCCATGGGGCTGGATCCCATTCCATTATGGACGCTGGGGCTGGGACAACCGACTTGGTTGGTTCTGGGTGCCTGATGTAATCTGGGCCCCAGCCTGGGTAATCTGGAGGTTCGGCGACCTCTACATAGGTTGGGCACCCTTGCCTCCTGGCGTAGACTTTGTCCCGGGCTTGGGCCTGAGGTGGGGAAGACGTGACTTGCCGAATTATTACTGGGTATTTATCGAGGGGCGTCGTTTCTACTCCAACCAGCTTCAGCCCTGGATTCTGCCGCTCGAGCGAAACGTCACCATTATCAATTATACGGTGATCAGGGACAGGTATACTGTCAGGGGACGGGATATGGTTATAAACGATGCCCTTTCTCCTCAGGAAATTGAAAGGCTGACCCGAAGACCCGTGACCAGGGTCAGCGTGAGGGAAGTCAAAAAGCCCGAGGAGGCCGGAGGCGGAATCGATGAAGTCAGAATTTACCGGCCGCAGATAAAGCAGGAGGAAACCGCTCCCAAGACCGTGCTGAAAAGAGAAGAGGCCGAACAGAAAATAGGGCCCGTCCGTGAAGACCGGCCGGAAGAAGTTGAAGTTATTCACCGGCAGGAGAACAGTTTGCTGGAGAGGACCCAGAGGCTCGAGCTGGAACGCCTGAAGCGACAGGCTGAAGAAGAAGCCAGGAACGTTCCGCCCCAGGACAGGCAGAAAAAGTTAATTGAAGTTCAGTCCAGGTTGGAAGAGCTCAAGAAAAAACACGAGCAGGAAAAGCAGGAAATGCAGAAAAGACAGGCCGAGGAGAAAAAAGTCATCCGCAAAGAAGACCTGAAGCGCAAGACGGATGAAGAGAAACGCTGAGTAGTCGGCAGTCAGGACCCCAGGCCAGGGCTTTTCCAGGAGATTATGACTACCGAGGCCAGAATCAACAGCCCCCCGGCCACGGTCCTGAAGCCGGGAAGCTCACCCAGGAACAGGTAGCCAAAAATAATTCCGTAAACCGGTTCCAGGGAGCTGATCAGGCTGGACAGTCTGGCCTCTATAAAGCGCAAACCCCTGATAAAAATGGTATGGGCTCCAGCCGTGCAGACCAGGCCAAGAAAAAGAATCAATCCGGCGTTTACAGTGCCAAGAGGCAGCGGCCCGGGCTGGCTCAAGAACAGAGGCAACAGGAATATCATGGCCAGGCTATCCTGGTAGAAAGCCAGCACCAGGCTGGAGTGACCGGGTGATAGCATCCGGTTGATTATGGCCAGCAGGGCAAAAGACAGGCCCGAGAGAATTCCCCAGACCACTCCCTGAAAAATCCGGTTGCTCAGGCTAAATTCCGGTACCATCAGCCCGACCCCCAGGAAACAGAGTACAGCGAAATAAAGGTATGACCTCCTGAATTTTGTCCTTAATAACCATGGTTCCAGGAAGACCGTAAAAACCGGGAAGGTGGAATAGGACAGCAATCCCACTGCCACCGTGGAAACCTGCACCGCGCGGAAAAAGGCGGTCCAGTGAAAGGCCAGCAGAAAGCCCGCAGCCAGAAGCAGTAACCTCGGTCCATGGCCGGGAACCTGCGGTTTAACTTTCTGGATGAGAAGGACCACCAGCAAACCCAGACTGGCCAGGAAAACGCGCAGCCAGGTCAGTTGCACCGGACTGAGTGGCAATACTTTGCCGATGACCCCGGGAAAGCCAAAAAAAAGAACGGCCAGGTTGACCAGCAGTACACCTTGAGTCCTTGGTCTCATATTTAACAGACATCTTATACGCCAGACAAGAAAAAATTGCCAGCGATTTTAGCCAGCAGGTCAATCCGGTTTGAATTTTGAGCAGGTTGTGGTAAGATAAGCGCTGATCTCGTTTAACTCGGAAAAAAATGTCTTCCAGACCTGAAGAAACCACTAAGTCCGGCTATCTGGTTCTGGCCAGGAAATACCGACCGCGCCAGTTTTCCGAAGTGGTCGGCCAGGAAGCCGTAGTCAGAACCATTCAGAACGCCATAAAGGAAAATCGTATTGGTCATGCTTACCTGTTTTCCGGAATGCGGGGAGTGGGCAAGACCACCGTGGCCAGGATTCTGGCCAAGGCTCTCAACTGTGAACGGGGGCCGGCTCCCGAACCCTGCAACCAATGCTCGATCTGCCGGGCTATCAACGAAGAATCGCTTCTTGATTTCATAGAGATCGACGGGGCTTCCAACCGGGGGATAGAAGATGTCAAGGCCCTGAGGGACAGTATCCAGTATGAACCCATGCACAGCCGCTACCGGGTGATCATCATTGACGAAGTCCACCAGCTCAGCCGGGATGCTTTCAACGCTCTTCTGAAAACTCTGGAAGAGCCTCCCAGCAGAACAGTCTTCATTTTTGCCACCACCGAGTTTCATAAGGTGCCCCGGACCATCGCCTCCCGCTGCCAGCATTTTGTTTTCAAGAGGCTGTCCAGCCAGCAGATAATTGATCACCTGCAATTTATTGCCGGTCAGGAAAACATTGCCATCAGCCCTTACAGTCTCAAGCTGATTGCCGGCGCTGCCGACGGCAGCCTTCGAGATGCCGAGACGCTTCTGGACATGGTGGTTTCTTTCAGTGGAGCCCAGGTCCCGGACAGGGAAACCGAGGAAGTACTGGGAGTCATCAACCGCGGCCTTTTTGAAAACCTGGCCCGGGCCATCCTGACCGGACAGGCTCAGGAAATATTTCCTCTGGTTGAGTCCCTGGTTTCGGCCGGAATCGACCTCAGGCATTTTTACAGCGGGCTGATCGAATACTTTCGAAACCTTCTGGTGGCCGGTATTTCTTCAAAGCCACAGGAGCTGCTGCTTCTGTCTGAAGATGAAATCAGAGAATTGCAGGAACTGGCCAGAGACTTCCAGCCGGAAGAACTGTTACGGTACATACTGATATTGCAGGAGGGCGAGTCAGGCCTGCGCTATTCTTCGCAGCCACGGCTATTTCTGGAAGCCTGGTTGATCAAACTCTGTTACCTCAGGAACCTTAAACCCCTGGAGCAGGCCCTGGAAGAGCTGGCGACCCTCAAATCCAGGCCAGAAGAACGCAAGCCGGTCGATTCAGGATATTCTCCAACTCCGGCTTCCAGCCGCCCCGGAAGCGGTAACTCGGTCCGGGCTTCCACCACCAGCCGGACCAAGAACAATCTGAATTCGGCCATAAAGAATAGCCCGTCCGTTTTCAACCAGGAAAAGGCTGACGCGCTCTATTTCCGGGTGATGCGGGAAAAACCGGCCCTGGCTCCTATAGTTAAAATGGCCAGCCGGTTAGAAGTCATAGAAGGGAAGCTGAGTTTGATTTACCCCCGTGACCGGAAACATTTTGCCGACCTGATAGAGCAAAACCTAACCTACCTTAACCGAGTCTGGGCCGAACTCGGCGGCCAGGACCTGGAATTAAGACTGGAAGAGACCGGAACTTCGGCCGGGGTCTCTGGTTCCAGCCGTCCCCAGCCTGCGGTCAGAGAAAGGTCAGAGCAGATTCATAATAAAAGTGTCACCGGCGATGAAACCCGGGCCCTGCTGGATGACCCCAAGGCCCGGGCCCTGCTGAGCACCCTCAAGGGGCAGGTGGTGGCGGTGAGAAAAAAAACCGGGCCGGATAAAACATAGCCGGCCCAATCCAGGCAGAGGAAATGAGATGAAAAATTTAGCCGACCTGCAAAAAATGATGAAGGCGGCCCAGGAAATGCAGGAAAAACTGCAGAAAGAGCTGGCCGAAATGAGAATTGAAGGGTCAAGTGGCGGTGGCATGGTGACGGTGGTCCTGGATGGCCATAAGAATTGTCTGGAAGTAAGGCTGGACCCGGAAGTGGTCAACCGGGACGACTTGGAAATGCTGCAGGACCTGATCGTCTCAGCTTTCCGGGAAGCGGTGGCCAGGGTAGAGTCGGAAGTCCAGGCCAAGATGTCCGGGCTGGCCGGCGGCCTGAAGATTCCTGGGCTGTTCTGAGGGGCTTACAATGTTTGAATATGCCAGGCCGCTGCATGACCTGATCGAGCAGCTGCGGAAGTTTCCGGGGGTGGGGCTGAAGTCAGCCCAGCGCATGGCCTTTTATTTACTGGGACTTCCCTCCGAGGAAGCGGCCGAGCTGGTCAGGGCCATAGTCGAAGTCAAGAACAGGATATTTTACTGCTCGGTCTGCAACAACATCACCGACGTCGACCCCTGCCTGCTCTGCACCGACCCCCGCCGCAGCGATGAACAACTATGCGTGGTGGAAGAACCTTTCAACGTGGCTTCGATCGAAAAAACCGGGATATTCAGCGGCCGTTATCATGTTCTCCTCGGTTCCCTGTCGCCAATCAAAGGCATCGGGCCAGACGAACTCAGGCTGGAGAAACTGGTCACCCGCCTGCGGAGTGGCCAATTCAGGGAAGTGATCATTGCCACCAACCCGACCGTGGAGGGAGAAGCCACCGCTTCGCTCATCTGTCAGGTTCTGAGAGAACTGCCGGTCAAGATAACCAGGCTGGCTATGGGCCTGCCGGTCGGAGCCGACCTGGACTTTGCCGACCAGCTGACCATTAAAAAGGCGCTGGAAGGCCGGACTGAATTGAAAGGTTAAAATTCGGTTCCCGGTTAGATATTTGCCGGCATTCTGATATAATAATTTGTTTAATTTAATAAGGAGCGTTATGATGGCAAAAACATTCAAAGCAATCGACGGTAATACCGCGGCCACTCACGTGGCCTACGCTTATTCGGAAGTGGCGGCCATCTATCCGATTACTCCTTCTTCCACCATGGGTGAAATGGCCGATGAATGGTCAGCACAGGGAAGAAAGAATATTTTCGGACAGAAGGTGGAAGTGGTGGAAATGCAGTCAGAGGCCGGGGCGGCCGGGGCCGTCCACGGCTCCCTGAGCGCCGGGTGCCTGACCACCACCTTTACCGCTTCCCAGGGCCTGATGCTGATGCTGCCCAACATGCACAAGATTGCCGGGGAATTGCTGCCGACGGTCTTTCATGTTTCAGCCCGGTCCCTGGCCTGCCAGTCCCTCTCCATCTTTGGCGACCATTCCGACGTTATGGCCGCCAGAAATACCGGTTTTGCCATGGTGTGTTCCGGTTCGGTTCAGGAAATCATGGACCTGGCCATCGTCTGCCATCTGGCCAGCCTCAAGAGCAAGGTGCCTTTCCTGCATTTCTTTGACGGTTTCCGCACCTCCAGCGAAGTCCAGAAGATTGAAGTTGTTCCCTACGAAACCCTGGCCGAGCTATTCGAACCCAAGTACCTGGAAGATTTCAGGCAAAGGGCGTTGAACCCGGAAAAACCGATGATGAAGGTGGGAGCCCAGAATCCCGATGTCTATTTCCAGGGGCGGGAAACGGTTAACAAATATTACGCGGCCACTCCTGGCATCGTCCAGGAATACATGGACAAGGTGGCCAGGGTTACCGGTCGGCAGTACCACCTGTTTGATTATTTCGGCGCGCCCGATGCCGACCGGGTGATAGTCATCATGGGGTCTGGAGCTGAAACTGTCGAAGAGACCATCGATTATCTCAACCAACATGGTTACAAGGTGGGTCTGGTCAAAGTTCGCCTTTACCGGCCTTTTTCTGCCGAGGCCTTCCGGGCCGTCATTCCCCAGACCGTCAAGAAAATCGCCGTGCTGGACAGGACCAAGGAACCAGGGGCCATCGGCGAACCACTCTACCTGGACGTGGTCACGGCTCTCTTCGGACGCGATATCCGGATAATCGGCGGTCGCTACGGGCTGTCTTCCAAGGAATTCACCCCGGCCATGGTCAAGGCCGTCTATGATCATCTCAACGGTCCGGCCTTCCACGGCTTCACCGTGGGCATCGAGGATGACGTCAGCGGGACTTCTCTGCCGGTGGGTCAGGTCCTGGAAACTGAGCCCGCCGGAACCGTTCGCTGCAAATTCTGGGGCTATGGTTCCGACGGAACCGTGGGCGCCAACAAGAACTCCATCACCATCATTGGCGATAACACCGACCTCTATGCTCAGGGCTATTTCGAGTACGATTCCAAGAAGTCGGGCGGGGTGACCATCTCCCACCTGAGGTTCGGAAAACACCCGATCAAGTCTGAGTACCTGCTGAACACGGTTGACTTTGTGGCCCTGCATAAACCGGCCTACATCGGCCGCTACGACGTGCTGGAAGGCCTGAGGGAAGGGGGGACCTTCCTGCTGAACTCGCCCTGGAAAAAAGAGGAAGTCTTCGAGCACCTGACCGAGGACATGCAGAAGACCATAATCCAGAAGAAGATCAAAGTTTACAATATCGACGCCTTCAGGATCGCCGGGGAAGTCGGGCTGAAGAATAGGATCAATACCATCATGCAGGTCTGCTTCTTCAAGATCTCGGGTGTTCTGCCTGAAGCCGAGGCCATTGACCTCATCAAAAAGGCCATTTATAAGACCTATCACAAGAAGGGTGAAGACGTGGTCAAGATGAACATGGCGGCGGTGGATAAGGCCCTGGAAGCCCTGGAAGAGGTTCCCGTTCCAAGCAGAATCACCAAGTCGGCCCCGGTGCCCAGGCTGATTCCCGAAGAGGCCAGCGATTTTGCCCGCAACGTTATCGAACCCATCATGCATTTCAAGGGAAATATTATTCCCGTTTCCAAGATGCCCGACGACGGACGCATCCCGACCGATACGGCCAAGCTGGAAAAACGAGGCATTGCCGAGCTGGTTCCGCGCTGGCTGCCGGACAAGTGTATCCAGTGCAACCAGTGCGCTCTGGTCTGCCCGCATGCCGCGATCAGGGCCAAGCAGATTCTGCCGGCCGACCTGAAGGACGCCCCGGCCAATTTCAACACCCTGGTTTCCAATACCAAGAATGATAAGGATCTGAGGTACCGTCTCCAGGTATACATCGAAGACTGCGTGGGCTGCGGGGTCTGTGTGGAAACCTGCCCGGCCAAGGAAAAAGCCCTGGTCATGGTCCCGATTGAAGAAGAGCGGGCAGCCGGCCAAAACCTCAACGAAAAATTCTTTGAAGACCTGCCCGACAGCCACCTGGACGGTGTCAAGATCGATACCATCAAGGGCTCCCAGTTCCTGACCCCGCTCTTTGAATTCAGCGGCGCCTGCGGCGGCTGCGGAGAAACACCCTACATCAAGCTGGCCACCCAGCTCTTCGGCGACCGGATGATAATCGCCAACGCCACCGGCTGTTCCTCCATCTATGGCGGAACCTTCCCCGTTTCTCCCTATGCCAAGAATAAAGAAGGGAAGGGGCCGGCCTGGGCCAACTCCCTGTTCGAGGACAACGCCGAATACGGGTTCGGCATGAGGCTGGCAGTAGACACGATCAGAAGGCAGCTCTGGACCAGCCTGAACGCCGCCCTTGAAGCCGGGACCCTGCCCGAGCTGGCCGAGGCCCTTCAGAAGATGAAAGAGCTCTGGAATGACAGGGGCGACCAGGCCAAGGCCACTGCCCGCAAGATTCGTGAGCTGTTGCCCAAGGCCCTGGCCCGCAAAGATGCGGCCCAACCCTACCTCGCCAGGGTGGCCGAGTTGCAGGACTACCTGGTCGATAAGAGCGTCTGGTGCATCGGCGGAGATGGCTGGGCCTATGATATAGGTTTCGGCGGCCTGGACCACGTCGTGGCCATGAACCGGAATGTCAACCTGCTGGTGCTGGACACCGAGGTTTACTCCAACACCGGCGGCCAGGCCTCCAAGTCAACGCCCACCGGTTCCCGGGCCAAGTTCGCTTCCTCCGGCAAGAAGACCGTCAAGAAGGACCTGGGCCGGATGGCCATGAGTTACGGCTATGTTTATGTGGCCTCCGTGGCCATGGGAGCCAACATGAACCAGTGTCTGAAAGCTTTCCTGGAAGCGGAAGCCTATGACGGCCCCTCGCTCATCATTGCCTATTCTCCCTGCATCAACCACGGAATCGATATGAGCAAGTCTATCCAGGAAGAAAAACTGGCCGTGGATTCCGGTTACTGGATACTCTACCGTTATAACCCGCTGCTGGCCAGGGAAGGCAAGAACCCGTTCATCCTCGATTCCAAGGAACCGAAGATGGAGTATGAAGCCTTCCTGAAGAATGAGATCCGTTATCGTTCTGTCCTCCAGGATTACCCGGACATAGCCCGGGAGCTGTTTGCCCAGGCTGCCATGGAAGCGAAAAAACGGTTTGAATATTACAAGAAACTGGCCGAGGGTTGATAATTACCTGACAATCACCACCTCGTAGGCCCGGTCAGGAGAGAAAGTGGCCCTGGCCAGCTCGTTGAGCTGGTCAGGGCTTTTTTTATCCAGTAACTCCAGAAAATTATTGAAAAATTCTAAAGGCAGGCTGCCGGCCAGCACCAGGGACAGGAATCCCAGGCGATTGTCACGCCCGAAAGATTCGCGCCGATAGCCGTTTCTGGCTATGACCTTACCCCGGGCCACCGCTTCCGGGTCAAGCCCCTGCTGGCTCAGACGCAAGAAGGTCTGTTTTAACAGGGTGAGAGAAGAAGCGGCCAGATCTTTTTCTGTCTCCAGGTAGCAGACGAACATAATTTTCCCACCCAGGATTTCCAGCCGGCTGTTAAGGTTATAGGCCAGCCCGCTCTCCTGGCGCAGGTTCCAGATCAGGGAACCGGGGCCTTCCCCGATTATCTTCTCCAGCAGGTAGGCAGCCGGATAGGTCTCAGCCAGCTCGCCGGGAAAAAGATAGCCCAGGGCTACCGCCGCCCCCTCGGGCCCCTGGTAATGGTCGCAGCCCCTGGCTTCTGCCTTTTCTGAAGGCAGGTTTGCCTCCTGGAATCTTTTTCCCGGCAAAGGAGTTTTACTCTTAATCCAGGACAGGTGCCTGGCCAGAATTTCCTGCAGGCTTTTTTTCTCCAGGTCGGTTATTACCAGGATACTGAGCACCCCGCCGTTCATAATGGAGTCATAGAACTGGTTGATGTCTTTCCTGGATATGGACCTTAAGTCGGCTTCCCGCCCATAGAGAGACTGGCCGTATGGACTACCGGGAAAGCTCAAGCGCCGCAGGCAGATTAAAGCCGAATCCACCAGCCGGCAGGCTTCCTGGCTGGCTTCCAGCTTGAGACTGTTTCTAACGCGGTCTATCCTGGGCCCGGAGAAAAGGGGATTCTTAAGGCCAGCGGCCACAATTCCGAGTATTCTATCAAAATGGCGGGTAAGACCTTCAAACTGGATGGCCGAAAAATCAGCCCGGCTGCCGGCTGAAAGATTGACACCGGAGGCCAGCAGCTCAGACAATCTGTCCTCATCGGTCACCTCGGCCATCAGCCTGGTGGCCAGGTAGGCCAGGCCAGCCTGGCCGGGAGTTTCCAGGGCCTGGCCTCCCAGGAAATGAAAGACAACAGTGGTTAAATTAGTCCCTGGCTGAAACTGGTAATAGACCCTGAGGCCGTTGTCCAGGCTGAAGACCTCGAAGGTTAAAGGCTGGGCCGGCAGTCTCTGCGGCCAGACCAGGACAGCCAGAAGTGCAAACAGAACCAGTTGTTTGATCGGGTGTCCTCGTTCTTTCATTTTTTATCCGGCTTTATCACCACCCAGACCGGTCGGGCCCTGGACAGGTATTTGCGGGCGATCTTTCTAAGGCCGGATGAATCCAGTCCGTTGATGGTTTCAAGATAGTTTTTTTGTTCACGGTCGGTTTTAAGCAGCAGGTGCCTGGCCAGCGACAGGGCCAGCACCGAGGGGTTTTCCGTCATCTTTTCAGATAACCATTGAAACCGGTGCTTACCACCCTGGAGAAAATCAAAGACCAGAAATTGCTGGTCGGGAAGATAATCATCGCGAGAATAGTTCATCTCGGCCAGCCTTGGCAGGAAGTTCTGCAGCAGTCGCCTGACCGTGGGGACCTTATCTTCCCTGGTGGTAACGGATATAAAAATCAGACCGGCCTGTTCATGGCTGAAGTAATGAAGGCGGGCCGAATAAATGAGGTCGGGTTGGCCGGCAAAGGCCTGGTAGACCAGGGGACTCAAGCCCGCACCGCCCAGCTCGCTGAGCATGTCCATGGGAGGGCGGTCGGGACTGTCGTATTCTGGCGCCGGCAGCCCGGCCATGACATAGGTATCCGAGACCTTCATTTTCAACTCGACCAGGGGACCCGAGTCCGGAAATTGCAAGGTTGGTGCCGGCCGGACCGACCGGCCGCTGCCGCTCCTGAGGTCCGAAAAGATGAGTTTGAGGTTGGCTCGCAGTTTTTCCGGATCAATCTCGCCCACGACCACCAGGGCGGCATTGTCGGGCCGGAAAAATTTCTGGTGAAGGCCCCCGAGGTCTTGAAGACCGGCTCGACTGATAACCTCGGACTTTCCAAAAACCGGAAGGGCATAACCGGACTCAGGAAAGGCCATCTCGTAGACCCGGGCCAGCCCGACTTTTTCCGGCTGCCGAGAGTAATCGGCGAGTTCTTTGAGCAGCACAGCTTTCTCCTGTTCCAGGGACTCTTCGCTCAGATTAAAGGAGAAGACAACCTCCTTCAACAGGCCCAGGCCGGACTCCAGATGGTCAGCGGGCAGGCTGATCTCAAAGAACATCAGGTCCTGTTCGGTACGAGCATTATAGTAAAGCCCGTACTGACTGATTATCCGGAAAAGACGATTATCAGAGGTCAGGTGGGATTGGCGAAAAAGCAGGCAATGCTCCAGCAGGTGGAGCAGGCCGCTTGACTCCGGGGTTTCATCAGCCGTTCCGACCTTCACCGCCAGGACGATGGTGACCAGGGAGGAGCCTGGATGGGGAAGAAGATAGACCCGGAGGCCATTATCCAGGCTAAACTCGGTTTCGGTCTGGAGTTCAGGCCGGCCGGCCAGGGTCAGGGCCGGTCCTGAAATTGCCAGAAAGCAAAGCCAGGACAGACAAAAGAAACGGCTGACTTTAATCAGTTTCCCCAGGATATAAATTTTGATCCTCCATCACAAAATATAAGAGTTGGAGGCAATTTAATCAACAATTATTTTCGAACCCCCGCCGGGCTGTGTTAGAATAAGGGCATGAACACCAAGGAAAGAAAATACCGGATTCTGGTGGTGGATGACGAGGACAACATCCGCAAGACCCTGAGAATGATTCTGGAGTATGAGGGGTATGCCTTCTTCGAAGCGGCTGACGGGGTAACCGCCCGAGAAGTTCTGGAGAGCCATCCGGAAATTGACCTCGTCCTGCTCGATATCAGGCTGCCCGACAGCGACGGTCTTAGCCTGCTGGCCGAGGTCAGGAAGAAACCCCTGGCCCCGGAGGTCATCATGATTTCCGGCCACGGAACGATTGCCATGGCGGTCGAGGCCACCAAGCTGGGAGCCTTTGATTTCCTGGAAAAGCCCCTGCACCGGGAACGGGTCCTGCTCAGTGTCCGTAATGCCCTGGAGGCCAGGCGGCTCAGGTCAACCGTTCAGGATATAAAGAAAAGAACGGAAAAAAAATACCGGATCATCGGCCAGCATCCCCTGATGCTCGGTCTCTGGCAGGAAATACAGAAAATTGCCCCGACCAACGCCACCGTCCTAATACAGGGCGAAAGCGGCACCGGCAAAGAACTGGTGGCCAGGGCCATCCATGATAACAGTCCCCGGGCTGACGAGAACTTCGTCCAGGTCAACTGCGCCGCCATTCCCGAGGAACTGATCGAAAGCGAGCTGTTCGGCCATGAGAAGGGAGCCTTCACCGGGGCTACCGAACGCAAGCCGGGCAAGTTCGAGCTGGCTGACGGCGGCACCATTTTCCTGGATGAAATAGGGGATATGAGCCTGAAAACCCAGTCCAAGGTTCTCAGGGTCCTGGAAGAGGGGGAGGTGCAGAGGGTCGGCTCCAGCAAGATCATAAAGGTTGACGTCCGGATTATCGCCGCTACCAACAAGGACCTCAAGAAGGAGATGAAGGAGGGACGTTTTCGCGACGACCTCTTTTTCCGGCTGAACGTCGTCCCGATTTATGTTCCCCCGCTAAGAGAAAGGAAGGAAGATATTCCTCTCCTGGTTGATTATTTCTGTGACGCCTATTCGGAAGAGAACAATTTTCGACGCAAAAAATTTTCGGCCGAAGCCCTGGAAATCATGATGAAGTACCCCTGGAAAGGAAATGTCAGGGAGCTGAGGAACCTGGTGGAGAGGCTGATCATACTGACCGACAGGGAGGTGATCGGGCCGGAGGACCTGCCAGATTACCTGCTCCAGGACCGGGAACTCCTTCTGCCAGACCTGCGCCGGGTCAAGACCCTGAAGGATTTCCGGGAGGAAGCCGAGAAGAATTTTATCCTGTTCAAGCTGAAGAGTAACAACTGGAATGTCTCCCGGACGGCCAGGGAAATTGACACGCCCCGCAGCAACCTCTACAAAAAACTGGAGCAATATGGTATAAAATTAAAGGCTGGAGCAGGCGAGGCGGTCGCTTCTTCTTCCGATGAGGAAGAAGGGGAGGAAAGTCCGAACTCCACAGGGCAGGATGGTCGCTAACCGCGACTCCGGGCGACCGGGGGAAAGTGCCACAGAAAACATACCGCCGGTCTCTTGACGAGGCCGGTAAGGGTGAAAAGGTGAGGTAAGAGCTCACCGCTCCGCCGGTGACGGCGGAGGCAGGGCAAACCCCATCCGGAGCAAGACCAAATTAGCCCCGCTTGAGGACGGCCCGTCCGATGGGGTGGGTAGGTCGCTAAACCGGCTGAGCAATCAGCCGGTCAGACAAATGACCGCCGCTGCCTCGGGCAGTAACTGAATTCGGCTTATGTCCTGCTCCGGCCGTTTTTTTGACAAAAAGCGTTTTTCTGTTATAATTGAAACTGATCGCGGGGTAGAGCAGTCAGGTAGCTCGTCGGGCTCATAACCCGGAGGTCGCTGGTTCAAATCCAGCCCCCGCTACCATTTTTTTTACCCACACTGACCGCAACTTGTTACTGCCCATTTTTAAGCGACAGTCAGTGCCGTGTATACCAGAAACAGGCCTTCAGTCTGGTTACCCGAAAAGAATCCTCCAAATTTTTGCCAGGAGTCTTTTCGACCTTTGCTGACCGTTTCTTTTTGATTTAATTAGCGAAATCTGGTATAGATGATTTAACAATCCAGAGAGGAGGAACGATGTTCAAACCAGAAACCTATCAGCAGAGAAGGAAGAAGCTCAAGAGTTTGGTCAAGAAAGGCCTGTGCCTGTTCCCGGGCAATGTCGATAGCCCGATGAACTATAAGGCCAACGCTTATCCCTTCCGCCAGGACAGCACTTTCCTGTACTTTTTTGGCCTGGATTCTCCGGGCCTGGCCGCGGTGGTGGATATCGATGAGGGCCAGGACATCATCTTCGGGGATGACGTCACCCTCGAGGATATCATCTGGGTCGGCCCCCAGCCGAAGATGAAGGATAGGGCAGCGGCGGTGGGAGTCAGGCAGGTTAAACCTCACGCCGCCATTAAGGACTATCTGCAGAAGGCCCGGAGCGAAGGCCGGGTTATCCACTTTCTGCCTCCTTACAGGGCTGAAACCAGCCTGCAGCTCTCCGACTGGCTGGGTCTGTCGCCGGCCGAAATTAAAGCCGGGGCTTCGCTGGAATTGATCCGGGCCGTAGTGGCCCTGCGCTCGGTGAAGAGCCCGGAAGAAATCAAGGAGATAGAGAAGGCCCTCTGCGTTACGAAAGAGATGTACCTGGCAGCCATACCCAGGGTTAAACCGGGAGCCAGGGAACAGGAAGTCCTGGCCTTCATGGATATGGTTTTGAGAGCCAACGGCCTGGCCTTTGCCTTTCCGCCCATCATCACCATAAACGGGCAGATATTCCACAAGACCTCATATGGCGACGCCCTGAAAAAGGGCCGGATGATGGTCATGGATGCCGGGGCCGAATCGGCCCGGCACTATGCCTGCGACATTACCAGGTCTATTCCTGTGGGAGGAAAGTTCAACCAGCGTCAGCGGGATATTTATTCTATTGTCCTGCGGGGGCAGGAAGAGGCCATCCGGGCCATCGGCCCCGGTGTCATGTACCGCGAGGTTCATCTCCGGGCTGCTCGAGTCATGGCCGAGGGACTAAAAGACCTGGGCTTGATGAAGGGTAACCTGGACGAGGCAGTCGACAGGGGAGCCCATGCCCTGTTTTTCCCGCACGGGCTGGGTCACATGCTGGGGCTGGATGTCCATGACATGGAAAACCTCGGGGAAAACCACGTTGGCTACGACCAGACGGTCAAGCGCAGCGAACAGTTTGGACTGGGCTACCTGAGGCTGGCCCGCACCCTGGAACCGGGCTTTGTGCTGACAGTTGAACCGGGTCTTTATTTTATTCCGGCACTGGTGGCTACCTGGAAAAAAGAAAAGAAGCATCTTGAATTCATCAACTACGCGGCCGTGGAAAAATATCTTGATTTTGGCGGCATCAGAATCGAGGACGATGTCCTGGTAACCGAGGACGGCTGCCGGGTGCTCGGCCCCAAAATCCCCAAGAAGATTAAAGACATTGAGAGCCAGTTTTCCTGAACGGGGCGGCAGACATTGTCCCGGGGTAAGACTGGTGGGCAGGTAACCGGCCAGAATGATCAGTTGGTATGTAATCCGGACCAAGGCCAGGAAAGAATTTCAGGTCGAGCACCTTTTCGGCCAGGCCGGGTTTACGGTCTATAACCCGAAATATCGCCAGGATGGAGCCATCAGGCCGTTTTTCCCGGGCTATCTCTTCCTGAAATTCCGGTACCCGGAACAGTACCGAACGGTGATTTATACCCGTGGGGTACAGAGGGTGGTGGGAAATTCCTCGGGACCGATTTCAATTGAGGCGGAAATTATCAAGTGCCTGAAAGCCAGGGAGAAAAACGGGTTGATCGAGCTGATGAAATACGGAGAAGAACCCCAGCCGGGCGACGAGATTATGGTGATGGAAGGGCCGCTCAAAGGTCTGCGGGGGTTGTTTTACCGGAACCTGAGTGATAAAGACAGGGTGATGATTCTTTTGAATTATGTGGCCTACCAGGGTTCGCTGACGATAGAAAAGAACAAGATTAAAAAGGTCTGCCTGGGCTAAGACCAGGCCAGGCACGGTTAGGGATGGGCTTCCAATCAGCCCGCCCGGGGAGGAGATGGGCATGTGTGGAATCTTCGGTATTATTTTCCAGAACAGGCGCCAGGACCTGGGAGGAATTCTCCTGGCCGCCGGCCGGCGCCTGACCTACCGCGGATACGACTCGGTGGGCATGGGCGTTTTTGACGGCGACCGGGTCGACCTCAGAAAGGACGTGGGTAAGATTGATGAGGTCAACCAGAAGCTCCACTTCGAAGAGATGCAGGGATACAAGGGAATCGTCCAGCTTCGCTGGGCCACCTTCGGCCAGCCATTGCCGCGCAATGCCCAGCCCCACCTGGATTGCCAGCAGAGGCTGGTCGGTGCCCATAACGGAAACATCGTCAATACCAGGGAACTGATTTCTTCGCTGACCTCGGCCGGCCACAGGTTCCGTGGTGAAAATGACGGAGAGGTCTGTGTTCACGCGGTAGAAGAAGCCCTGAAGACGTCCGGCAACCTGGGACGGGCCCTGGAGAAAGCTGACCGGATGCTCCAGGGTGACTACGCCTTTTGCGTGACAGAGATCGGAAGCGAGTTGATGTACTGTGTCAAGAAATATTCCTCGCTTTATCTCGGGGTGGGAGAGGGTTTTATCTGTTGCTCTTCCGACCTGCCTTCGATTCTGCCTTTGACCAGGAAAATTGTTTCCATAAAAGACGGAGAATACGTAGAATTTTCCGCCAGCGCTTACCGGATTAAGAGCTTGTCCACCGGCCAGTCCATAGAGCGAGAACCGTATGAATGCACCCTGGACCTGGAACAGGCCCAGAAGGGGACTTATCCCCACTTCATGTTGAAGGAAATCCACGAGCAGCCGGAAAAAGCCCGGGCCCTCCTGGACTACCTCGAGCAGAGAGAAAATCTCCAGGGTATACTTAACGTCTTAAAAAAGGCCAGGCGGGTTTTCCTGGTAGGCTCTGGGTCTTCCTACAATGCCTGTACCATCGGCGCCTGTTATCTAAATGCCATCGGGCAGGTAGAAGCTACACCGGTGGTGGCCGGGGCCTTTGCCGAATTCTACAGGAATTTCAACCCCGACCGGGAGGCTTTTATCCTGGTTTCCCAGAGCGGAGAAACCAAGGACGTCATCAACGTCTTAAACCTCCTCCAAAGCAAAAAGGCCCGGAACATAATTGCCCTGGTCAACGTCTTGGGTTCTTCTCTTCAGCTCCGGGTCAGGCATTACCTGCCACTTCTGACCGGAGTAGAGATTTCAGTCCCGGCCACCAAGACCTTCCTCAACCAGGTTTTGACTTTCCTGGTACTGGCCTGCGAGCTGGCCAGGCTTAAAGGCCTGCGCTCTCCCGTTTCCAGGAAGGAACTCCGGGCGCTGCCGGCACTACTGGCCGAGACCCTGACCCAGACACCCGGCCCGGTCAGGGAGCTGGCCAGGGTTTTGAAGGGAAAGAAATACCTTTATTACCTCGGCTACGGCCTGTCCTACGGGGCCTGCCTGGAAGGGGCCCTGAAGCTCAAGGAAGTCTCTTACATTCCCTGCGAGGCCATGTACTCTTCCGAATTCAAGCACGGTCCACTGGCCATAATCTCGCCCGATGACTGGGTGGTGTTCATAAGCACAGTTCAGGACGCCAGGATGAGCATCTCCCACATGAACGAGGTCAGCTGTCGGTACGGAAAGATTGCCCTGATCGCGCCAGACGACCAGTCCCTGCGGCTGAACGCTCACTTCCTGATTCCCCTGGTCTCGGATAACTATTATTTCAGTCCGATTCTGAGTGTACTCGTTGCCCAGCTTCTGGCCTACTATGTCAGCCAGGAACTGGGACTCGACCCCGACCAGCCGCGAAACATCAGCAAGACCCTGACCGTAGATTGAAGCCGGGTTCAGTCATCCGGCTTTCCATACCCGCCTCCGCCGGGAGTTTCAATCCTGAGTATGTCTCCGGCTTCCAGTTTCAGGTTGACCTTGGAGTCCAGGGTCTGCTGGCGTCCCTTTCTGACCAGGAGGTTGACTCCGGCCTTTCCGGGCAGTCCGCCGGCCAGTCCGTAAGGTCGCCGTTTTCTCCGGTCGGAAATTATGGTCAGGTTAACCGGCACCTGGAACTGATATTCCCTGACCAGCCCATCACCACCCCGCTTCTGCCCGGAACCGCCAGAGTTTTTTCTAAGGGTATACCGTCTGATCTTAACCGGAAGGTAATTCTCCAGGGCCTCGATCGGAGTGTTCAGGGAGTTGGTCATGTGGCAGTGGACTCCGCTCAGGCCGGGCAGACGGGACGAGGCCCCCAGCCCGCCGCCGATGGTCTCATAATAAGCAAAGCTGGTTCGGGTGCGCGGGTTGAAACCGCCAAAGGCCACGTTGTTCATCGTTCCCTGGCTGGCCGCCGGGATCCTTTCGGGCAGGGCCCGGGCCAGGGCACCCAGCAGGACGTCCACTATTCTCTGGGAAGTTTCGACGTTGCCGCCGGCCAGGGCCGAGGGAAAGGTGGCGTTAACCACCGAGCCCTCCGGGGCGATTATCCTGACCGGTTTCATTAGACCGGTATTGAATGGTATATCTTCGTCCACCAGTGAGCGGAAGACGTAGAGAACGGCCGAGTAGGTAACGGCAAAATTGGCGTTGATGGAACCGGCCACCTGCTCCGAAGACCCGCTGAAATCCACCCAGGCTTCTTCGCCCCGCACCGTCAGGGCCACCCTGACCTTCACCGGCTTCCGGCTGACGCCGTCGTCATCAAGGTAATCCTCGAACTCGTAAAGACCGTCGGGGATGGCCTTGATGGTTGCCCTCAGAATTTTTTCGGTGTAATCCTGTATCTGGTCGGCATAAAGCGTCAATTTTTCCAGGCCGTAACGGTCGAGCATTTCACCCAGGCGCCTGGCTCCCCGGGAATTGGCCGCCACCTGGGCCAGGATATCGCCGCGCCTTTCCTCCGGCGTCCGGACGTTGGCCAGAAACAGGCTTAGCACCTCTTCGTTCAGGCGACCGCGGCGGTACAGTTTCAGGGGAGGGATGATCACCCCTTCCTGGAAAATCTCGGTGGCCAGCGGCATGGAACCCGGGGTGATACCGCCCACGTCAGAATGATGGGCCCGGTTGGCCACCAGAAAGCAGAGGTTATCGTCGACGAAATACGGCTGGATACAGGTTATGTCAGGCAGGTGCGTTCCGCCCTTATAGGGGTCATTGAGGATAACCACATCACCCGGCTCGAATTCCACCGCCTGCAGGGCAGCCTGAACCGAAAGCGGCATGGCCCCCAGGTGTACCGGAATGTGAGAGCCCTGGGCAAAGGTCTCGCCCAGTCTGGTAAAAAGGGCGCAGGAAAAGTCCCTTCTCTCCTTGATGTTGGGCGATAGGGCCGTCCGTTGCAGGACGGCGGCCATTTCCTCGGTTATCGAGGTGAATAAATTTTTGAACAGTTCGAGTTCGATCGGGTCAAACTGGCTCATGCTCGGCCCGCCTTTTCTATTATCAAATTCAAGAAGCGGTCGGTGGTA